>QHBY01000503.1 GCA_003244245.1 Pseudonocardiales bacterium | reverse complement strand
TCTACGTTACGAGGGGAAGCCCAACAACCTGGGGCTCGGCGGGAGTGGAGGAGAACGCGGCGGCGTGCTGGAACGCCGAGTACACCGCCTGGCGCTACCACGGGATGAGCGGGATACGGCAAATCATATTCGTGGTCATGTGCGCGAAGGATGGTGCCCGGGTGGTCAATCTGGCCGAATCCCGCTTACGGGGCCTGCGGTGGTCCACCGTCGGGAGGTACAGGCTGGTCCGCTTCGCTACCGCCTGGTCTCGGGTGCGGCAGTGTCGTCGGGCTCGTTGAGCGGCATGGTGGGTTGCTGTTCGGGCGGGTGGGTGCGGGCGGTGATCGCGGCGGCGGCGGCTAGCACGGCCGCGAGGGCGAGTAGGCCGCCGGGCAGGGTGAGGGCGGTCGCCACGCTGGCCACGAGCAGTGGTCCGCCGGCATCGCCGAGTTCGCGGCCGACCTCGGCCGCCCCCATGGTTTGGCCCAGTCGCTCGGTTGGTGAGTGCGCGGCGAGCGCGGCGAACCCCAAGGGGGTGGCCAGCCCGATACCGGCTCCGGTGATCAGTGCGCCGGCCAGCAGCCCACCCACGCCCGCCACCAGCGCCGCCACTGCCAATCCGGCGGCGGTGAGGCCGAGTCCTACGGCCATTCCGGCGCGGTCGGGCAGGCGGGCGGCGTCGCGGGCTCGCCCGGCCCATGGCTGGGCCAGCGCGGTGGCCGCGGCGAGAAGCGACACCGCCGCACCGGTCTCCAGGGGGGTCAGACCGGCGGCGGCGCCGCGGACGGGCAGGAATCCCACCCCGACCGCCAGCGCGGCGGTGGTCGTGGCCAGGCATGCCGTCGGGAGCAGGAAACCTCGGCTGGACAGGCTCCGGGCCAGGTCCAGGACGGTCTGCCGGGCGCGGGGCAACGGCGCGGCCGCCGGTACCGCCACCGCGGCCCAGAGGGCGACGGCGCCGGCGAGGACGGCGAGGGTGGCGAACAGGGCAGTGAACCCGCCGAGGGTGACCAGCGCCCCACCGACCAGCGGTCCCGCGGCGTAGCCGACGCTCTTGAAGGCGCCGTAGCCACCGAACGCGCGTCCCTGCCGGTTCGCCGGGGCGAGGCGGGCCAGGAGAGTTCCGGCGGCCGGGGAGAACGCCGCCGCCGCGCCTTGCCCCACCCGGGCCACGCCGATCAACGCCGGGTTGCCGGCGACGACGAACGCGGCCGAGAACACCGCGAAGGCGACTAGCCCGCTGAGGAGCACCGGGCGCGGCCCGATCCGGTCGGTCAGCGCCCCGAACACGGGTTTGAGGACGACCTCGGCGCCGTCGTAGAGAGCTAGCAGCACCCCCAGGGTGAGCAGGGAGGCGTGCTCATGGTGGGTGTAGAGGCCGAGGTTGGCGGCGATGCCGTGGGCGCCGAAGGCGGTCACGAACCCCGCCGCGTACAGCGGAGCCACGGCCCGCCTCGGCGCAGCGTCGGCGTGGCCGGGTGCCTCACCGGTCACCGCAGGGTCTCCGTCGGGGTGCTCGTCTCACCGTCGGTCACGCCGCCAGCCGAGCGGCGGCGCAGCAGGTGTCTCACGAGCACCCCGACGATCAGCACGGCGACGGCGATGAGCAGGTAAAGCTGGTAGCGGTACGCGGTGGTGTAGATAGCGGTGATGTGGTTACCGGCCAGGTCACCCAGTGCGACCCACACTCCGACCCACAGGGCCGCGCCGAGCGCGTTGAAGACCAGGAAGCGCCGCCAGGGCATGCCGGCGATGATCCCGTTGGTTTGGCGCAGGCCCTCGACGAAGCGGGCGATGGTGACGATCTTGCCGCCGTGGCGGGTGAAGAAGCGCTCGGCGGTGTCCAGGCGGGCCGGGGTGAGCAAAACGTAGCGGCCTAACCACAGCACCAGCCGGCGCCCGCCGAAGTGCCCGAGGGCGAAACCGATGTTGTCGCCGAGCACAGCAGCGAAAAATCCGATCAGCGCGACCGCGACGATGTTCAACTTGCCGGCACCGGCGTAGATCGCGGCGGCGATGAGCACCGTTTCCCCCGGCGCCGGGATCCCGAAATCCTCCACCAGCACCAACCCACCGACCGCGAGATACCCGTAATGATCCAGCAGCGGGGCCACCGAACCGAGGAACCCGGGCAGCCCTGGCCCGGGCGCGGTCACCGGGTCATCCCGACACCGGCCCGGTGACCGCCAGCGGATCGGCTGATGCTGGTGCGCTGGTCACCACCGGCCGCACCAGGGTGGCCTGCAACGCGATGATCAGGCGGGTCAGCACCCCACGCACCAGGAGGTACCCGGCCACACTCACGACCGCACCCAGCACCAGCCCGGCCAGCACGTCCTGCGGGTAGTGCGCGGCGACGTACACCCGGGACAACGCGATCAGCAACGCCGCAGTGACCGTGACCCAGGCCAGCACCCGGCGGGTCACCCACACCAGCCCGCCGGCCACCGCGCCGGCCATCACCGCGTGGTCGCTGGGAAATGACGAGTCGGTGCCGCACGTGGCGATCACCACGATGTTCGACAGCGCCCGGCAGGGACGGGTCTCGCCCACCGCGCCCGCGATTGGTTGGTTGATGCCCACGGCCAGCAGCACCCCGATCGGCGCCCACACCGCCGCGGCCATCACCCGCGGATCGGCCTGCTGGCGGGCCACCCACCACCCACCCAGCAGCAGCGCGGCGAACAGCACAACACCGTAGGTGGTGTAGATCAGCATCGGGGTGTGCAGCCACGGCGTGGCCCTGACGAACCAGTTGATGGCCTGAAATATTTGCGTGTCAACGCTCACGGTGATTGCCCCCCGGGGTCCCTGTTCGTCGTCGTTGCGGGTGGTCGCGCTGCTTGGTGGTCACATCTGGTGCAGGGCGGTGAAGACCCGCTCGGTGTAGTCCTCCAGCCGCTCGGTGCAGTGCTTGAGTTGCTGGTCGGCTTCGGTGGCGGCCGGGGCGCCGAACACATCACGGGCCTTGAGTTCCCGGTGCCAGCGGCGCAGCCGCTCCAGGCTTTGCTCTTCCTCCTCCAGCTCGGCCAGGGTGAACTTGCCCTTGTCGATCTCCTGGTCGATCTCGGTGTCGAACTTGCCGCAGTCCGCGAGGAACTCGGCCCACTCCGCTTGGCGCTCGGCGGTGAACAACCCGACCAGGGCAGCGGCGTCGGTCTCACCGCGGCCGGTGGCCTCCAACACCACCACCTGCCCCTCACCGCGCTCGGCCAACTCGATCACCCGCGTAATGCCCTCGGCGAAGGCCGGCACATCCGGCGCCGCCCAGCTGCCCTGCCCCAGCGACACCGCCCCCATCCGGCGCAGCTCCCGCCACACCGCCACCCGATGCCGCGAGGGCGCGGCCGGGACCCGCACCACCAACACCACCCACCGCGCAACCACGACATCAGTCACACCCAGTACTGTAGCGACTGTTACACAGATCCGTGTCGGCGGCGATCCTCGGGAGGTGACGGTGCTGGCGATCCTCGCGGGCGCGGATGGTGACGGCCAGCGTTGCGTCGTCGACCCCGAGTCACAGACATCGCGGGCCCGCGCGTGTCCCCACCAGCGCAGCGGGCCGCCGCATCCCGGGCAGGCCAGCTCTCCTGCGGCCAGGTCCTCCTCGGCCTGCCTGAACTCCACGATCCCGATCATCGCGGTGTCGCTCGGCGCAGCGCACGAGCGTGCTCTACACGGGCTGGTGCGGGCAGAGGCCCACCTGTTGTTGGGCCCACCAAAAACAGGTGGCGGCTAACAGTTCACCGGCCAGACACGATATGGGAATCACCCTCCCGCGGTGTCGACGGCAACGCTGGATGGCGGGTCCGGTCGGAGGGGGCACGGCGGCGATGTTCTGGTTAACGCGGATTTCCACGCA
>QHBY01000502.1:487-8181 GCA_003244245.1 Pseudonocardiales bacterium | reverse complement strand
TCGTCGGAAACTCGGGCTAGGAGTGCGCTGAACAACCCGTGACTTGTTCAGCGCACTCCTAGCCGAGGCGCGCTGGCTTGTGTTCGGTTCGCCGGTGTCACCGGCGCTCAGCGGTGCGTGAGCACCGCCAATACTGGGCGAGCTGGGAGCCGCGGTCGGCCGGGACCGCCGTCGAGCACGACCGCGAGTGGGGCCTCGTAGGAGACCGTCTGCTGCTTGCCGGACACATTGCGCCCCGCGTCGCTGTATCAATCACCGCCGTCAGCTCCTCTAACCAGGGGGTTAGGACGAGCGCGGCGTGCCACGCGGTGCTGCTGAACCAGAGCAGGGGGACCAGGATGTCGATCGACCCGGCCGACTTGAGGCCTTACCAGGAACAGCTGCCACAGCCCGTCCGGCGCGACCTGCGCAAGCACGGTCTGGTCTGCCACGAGACGGTGGAAATCAAGCACGCCACCAACATCCGCTACTCCAGCCAGCTACCGGCCACGAGCGCGTGGACCTACGAGGGCGACGTTCCCGGTCCGCTGATCATTGTCGACGACAACCAGACCGTGCATGTTGAGTGGCGCAACACGATCGAGCCCGCTCAGACGCTGCCTTATCGGGTGGTGATCTTCCCCAATCCTGCCGACGGTGCACTGCCGTTCCAGAACTCCCCCGGCGCGGCGGGCGGCGATGTCGATGATGCTGCCTCGTCGCTGACCGCGTCGACCGTCACGCATCTCCACGGCGGCCTGACCGCCGCGGACAGCGACGGTTGGACCGAGAACGTCGCACCCTTCCACCATTCCCAGTTCACCACCTACGGCCGCGCGAACCTGCCCGACGACACCCGCCAGCGCGCCACGATGCTGTGGTACCACGACCATGCCGTGGGGGTCACTCGGCTCAACGTCTACGCCGGGCTGTTCGGACTCTGGGTCATCCGTGACGCCACCGAGGCAGCGGCCATCACGAACGGCCTGCTGCCTGACGAGCACGACGAACTGTTCCTCACCGGCGCAATACTGCACAAGACCGAGACCTCGACCGCCGAGATGTTCGGGCCCTACACCCTGGTCAACGGCAAGATCTGGCCCACCTGTGACGTGCCCGCACGACCGATCCGGTTCCGCGTCCTCAACGGCTCCAATGCCCGCACCTACCGGCTGCGGATCCTCGACGCGGCCATCGCCGACGACGGGTCGGTGACCTACACGCCGATCGACCCGGCCTCACCGCTGCCGATCTACCAGGTCGGCACCGACGGCGGCCTGCTCGACCATCCCGTCGCCCTGACCGAACCCGCCGCGCCCGACGGTCTCACCCTGACCCTCGCACCCGCCGAACGAGCCGACCTCGTCATCGACTTCAGCCGGCACAGCGGCGCATCGCTCGCCATGGTCAACACCGTCGAGCCGGACTCAACCAGCACCGACCCGCCGCCCAAGCCAGGCGACGCCGTGCCGAAGCAACGGCTGCCCTTCCCGCACGTACTCCGCTTCCACGTCGGCCCTGATGCCCATGCCGCGGCGTCACCGTTGAGCGATCCGGGTGTCACACTCGACCCGCAGTTCCGCCGCTACGTCCACGACGCCGGAACCGGAGCCGGCCACCAGGAACTCGTCCTGCCCAAGCACACCCACCGCTGGATCGCGCTCACCGAGAACCCGCTGGGCAACCTGCTGTTCCGGGAGCTCGTCGTGCACACCACCGACCCCGATGTCGCTGCCGCGACACCGGCGACCACACCGCTGATCCCGATCGCGGCACTCAACGGGGTCGTCACCTGGTACCGCACCGTCGCCCGCATGTTCCACGATCCGGTGCGCTTCTTCATCCCGCGCGGCAGCTGGGAGACCTGGAACATCCTCAACCTGACCGGCGACCCCCACCCCGTCCACGTCCACCTCGTCCAGTTCCAGATCCTCGCCCGCCAGCCCTACGACATCTCCGGATTCCAGACCCCACCCGGCGCCGACCCCCCCAGCCCAGTCACGCCGATCGGGCTCGCCGCCCCGCCCGCGGCGAACGAACAGGGGTTCAAGGACACCGTCCGCGTCGACCCCAAGACCGTCACCTCGATCGCAGCGAAGTTCGAGGGCTACTGCGGCAAGTACATGTACCACTGCCACATCCTCGAACACGAAGACCACGACATGATGCGCCCCTTCGTCGTCGTCGCACCCGACGCCTTCGCCCTGATGCCCGCAGACATGGGCGGAATGACCATGTGACGGCTTCTCCCGCATGCCATCTGGTTATATCTCACGTCACCTGACCGCGGCCTCGGCGTTGACGAACAGGGCCGGGAGCATGACCTGGATCGCTCCGACTATGACGTTCTCCCCTGACGACAAGCTGGCGATCGTTCCCATTCCTTTGGCCCGCAGCCGGGCGCCCTCGGCCACGGCATTGAACAGCTCGGCAACATCGAGCCAGGTGTAACCGGATCGCAGCTCCAGGGCGTACCGGCCGGCCAGCTCCTCGTAGATCTCCGCCCAATGGGGAATCCACTTCTCGTAGCGGGCCTTGAGGAACACCTGCACCCTCGGATGGTTCGGCAGCGCGACCCAGATGATGGTCTGCAGGCTCCAGAGCGGGTCGTCCAGGGTGGCGGTCAGGACCGCTCCCGCGAACTGCCGGGCGAGTTCCAGGAACGGCATGTCCGGAGGCAGCCTCCGCGCGGCGGCACTCAGCTGCAGGATGGTCTGCTCCAGCAGGCTGGGCCGCATGACGTAGGCGATCAGGTCCTCGGTGTAGCGGCTCTTGTAGCGCCAGCGGTCCCGGAACATGCCGACTGTCAAGATCTTGGGTTTCTCGTCCTCCCCGAATTCTTGATCGGCCCGCTCGATGAGGCGCGCCTGAGACAACCCGGCGAATAGGCGCGTGCCGGCGTCGTGATCGTCGAGCAGATCGGGACCCCGGTGGTCTAAGAGGTCGTCGTGCAGCAGCAGCAGACCGATCTCGAGGAACGCGCGAGTCTCCTGGCTGTTCGCGATCTTGTTACGGGTGGTGGGTCGTGCATCCGCCGCGACGTTCGACAGGACGGACGACAGGTCGTCGTCATCGAGCATCGGCTCTCCCTCAACGCCCGCAAGACGCAGACTTGCAGTCTATGAGCTCCAGCGTGTGACCTCCAGTGCTGGAGGTCACACCATCGCACGCCCGCGACGGGACCTTCGGCCTCGTGCAGAGGTCTGTGTCCCCACCGCCTGATGGGCTTGGACAGGTGCCGTCGAGTGCCTCGAAAGTGACTCCTACCAGCACATCCGCACATTATGAATGGCGGTCGAGGACATGCCCAACGCCATTGCGCACGAGCCGCCGAAGCCTCTCGACTTCGTCCTGCGCCGAACGGTGGAGGTCGACGTCGTCGCACTCGTCGAGGGTGCCCGACGCGGAGAGCGGACCTCCTGGACAGCACTGATACAGCGGTACACGCCCCTCGTGCGGGGTGTCGCCCGCCGATACCGGCTCAACGACGGCGACGCCGACGACGTCGCCCAAACGGTGTGGCTCCAGCTCGTTCAGCACCTCGAACGCATCCGTGAGCCGCGCGCTCTTCCCAAGTGGATCATGACGACTGCCCGGCACGAGAGCGTACGACTGGCACGTAGCCGGGCCAGAACCCTGTCGATCGAGTCGTTGGCCGACGGACCTGACGAGCTCCCGGCGGATCATGTCGCGGTGGACTTCGGCCTGTTGCGTGCCGAGGAGGCACAGGCGCTGCGCGACGGGCTTGCGGCCCTACCCCGTCCGCACCGCGAGCTGTTGCTCATGCTCTCGGTCGAGCCGCCCTTGAGCTACCGCGACATCAGTCGGCTCCTGCACATACCGATCGGCAGCATCGGCCCTACTCGGGCGCGGAGCCTCAAGCGCCTTCGGACGACTCCTGCCATGCGCCGTTACCTCGGCTCCACCCACCGCACTGTCCAGTGCCGAGCGCGCTCGGCATGAGTGTGCGAGCTGACCTTTTGCAGCGCCTGCGCTGCCATGCCCGCCGGTCAGCGCCACGGTGCGAATGCGGCTTTGCCGGATCCCACCGCACGGCCGAGCTCGGGGCAGTGCCGAAGCACAACTCCCGCCATGCTCCCGCGTTCGATCCAATCCATACCCAGCGGCGTGTACACCTCGGGTCGGAAGTCCACTGTGAGGAACCGGTCGCACTGCAGCCGTCGCGACGCCATCAGCAGGAAGATGCGAAACGCGGTGTCGCTGAAGCCGAAGCCGGTCGGTGGATCCTCGGCGAGCAGGCCGACAACGGTGTCGATCCGGTCGACCGACGGGTACAGCTCGCGGAGTCGGGCGAGTGTGGTCGGGTCGGTCGTCAGATCCTCGAACCGGCGTATCCGGGGCATGTGCAGCGCGACCCGGAAGTCGTTGTACCGGGGCACGCCTCGCCTGCGCGTCCGCACGATGTCGACGACGGAGAGATCGAGGATCTCTCCGTCGCGCTCGAAACGCTGCAGCGAGCGGGGGAAATTGTGCAGCCGGACCGCGCCGGGATTGGCGATACCCAGTGAGTAGACCGTGTCGGTGAGCCCGATCTTCGTCCGCAGGAAGGTTTCGGCCGCGCGCCCCTGGATTTCCGGGAACTTTACCCGGTAGCGGACGTCGCCGCTGTTGTAGTCGACGAAGATGTAGTCGTCCGGGATCAGCGGGTGCATGCGGTACACCGTCACGAATTCCTCGGTGAGGGAATAGGGGACGCCGCCGTGGTCGGGGACAGACCCGGGTATGCCGTGGACGGCCTGGGAGTCGAGGAGCCGCAGGCCCAGGCGGGTGAGCCATTGATCCGGCGCACCCCGCCAGTTGACGCTCAGCGCAGCGTCGATCGTGCCGGTTGCCAGGATCGCGGGCGTCTACTCGACGGTGTGAATCTTCGCGATCAGCGCGGAGACGATGAGCCGCGCAGTCTGGTAGGTCCGATCCTCGGTGAGGTTCGGGTACGCCGCCGCCAGGGCGTCGCACACTGCGTTGTGCTCGCGCGCGAAGAGCGTTTGCATCGCGCTGAGACCGAGCCACCAGCTGTCGGCGAAGCCGGCCAGCGGCAGCCCGTTGTGGCCCGTCGGCAGGTACCCGTTCTTCAGGCGCAACCGCGCCCCGGTCCCGTCGCGCTCGCGCAGGGACTGAGCGGTCGTTTCGCTTGCGCCATAGACCTCGGAGCCGTCCCACCAGTGGGACGCTACGTTGCGTTCGTCGACGTTCTCGGCGATGCGCATGACGTTCTCGACGGGACCGTTCGGGGTGTTGCGCCACTCGCGGCCGTCGGTGATCGGGACGTCGATGCTGCGCTCGGCTAAGGGGTATCGACGGTGGTTGACCCAGTCGTGTACCTGGAACTGGATCCACGCTGCCGCGAGGACGTTGAGCGAGCGAGCAGGAATGAACCTTTCCCTCGAAAGAAGCTCGGTGCTGACCCGGATCGGGTCCGGGAGGTCGTCCGCGCTGGTGGCCATCGGCATGTTCCGGCCGAACGTCGCCCCGACAGCACCCATGGGCGGCACCGACAGGTCGTTGTAGGTGCCGTCGTAGGTGCGCCCCGCCAGGGCGTCGCCCGGAGTCGGCGAGTCGGGCGACCGCACCTTGACGCCCGAAGGCCGCGGTTCGGTGTCGATCACGTTGTCGCGCCTTAGCCGGCGACGCATGAGTGACAGGTTGAGCAAACTCAGCGGGGTCGGCAGCCGGTGCCACGGCACGATCAGGTTGACAAGCTTGAATAGGCTAGTCGCGGCCGCATTGAGGACGGCTTCCTGCCTCGGTTCCTCGGTGACGAACCGTTGCCCGAGGCGATGCGCGCTACTCGCCTCGTAGTCGGCACGACGTGCTCGGTTGAGGTTGCCGAGAGGTCGGAACTCCTCAGTGGTGTTCCAGGGGTTGAAGGCGAGCTGGCCGACTCGGTGCTCGATCAGTCGGGCTTCGGCGGTGTCGAGCTCCTGACGCGGCACGATCAAGCACGCCACGGGCTCCCAGGGGCCGACCCATCGTTTCGACGTGTCCTCGACCGGGGTCAGCTGCTCCGAGACGTAGCGCTGGACGCCCAGCTCGAACTCGACATCGCCCATGGCGAGCCGCAGCGCGAGGTCGGTGGAAAGCCTGTCGGGGCCGTACGTGTCGGGCCCGGGAGCGACGCTTACCGGGCGGATTCGGTAGCGGACCGGGCCGGCTGCATCCCAGCGGATGGCCCCTCGGCTCCAGTAGGTCAGTCCGGCGAGGCTGCTGGTCGGCTGGGCGGAACTGTGCAGATTGACAATGATCCGGACCGTCGTCCGCACACCCAACTTGGCCGGCAGTCTCGTCACGAGGCCGAGCAGCCGCGAGACTTCTGACGACCTGCCGGCCAGCGCCTGAGCCATCGCGACGAACTCACGGGCGTTGGCGGCCGGGGACACCTCGTAGTCGGTCATCAGCAGGTCGTGGACCCGGCCCTGCCCGCCGTCGATCCGGATCGCGGCGCCCCGCATGTCCTTGGCGGTGTCGGAATGCGCAATCCCGCCCGCATTGGACAGCCGAACGGTCACCGGGAGCTCGGCGCCAGCCTGGAAGCAACCCTGCCGCAGCTCGTGCGGCAGGTCGTCACGAACGACCAGGCGGGCGTTCTCCACGCCAAGCACAGGCTTCGCATGAAACGCCCGATCTACGGCGCTCGCGCCGCTGCGCCTGCGGTTCTTCTCCTGCACTCCCATGATGTCCCGAGCGAGAGCCGCGAACGTCGCCAGCTCGGCCTCCGGGCTCCCGCCCTCGTACCGCTCGTGGTCCATCGACGATCTCCCTGCGCTCGGGCGGCGCTGCCGCTGGCCTTCCCATGTCCTAAAGATGCGGTGAGGGCCTGCGCTGATACGTACAATGCAAGAGCATCGCCGAGCACTAAGTCAAAAGATGCCTGTCGCGACCCCTGCTTCGCCGAAGCCCGGATGTAACTGGTCAGGTCGCCGGGTCAGGTCCGTGAGTTGCGGGCAGCCAGGGTTGGCCCTCGGCGAGCATGACGAGGGTGTCGAAGAAGTGCTTGCCGTGTTTCGCGGCGGTGGATAGGTAGCTGCGTATCGCGCAGAACTGTTTGGCTCCGGTGAGGGTGCGCAGGCAGCCGGACACCTTCTGCCTCAACTTGATCATGCGGATGTCCCGCTCCGAGCCGTTGTTGTCGGCGGGTATTCCCCAGTCGGTGGTGAAACGGAGATAGTCGTCTTGCCGGTCGAGCAGCCGGCGGGCGAGCGCGTTGTGCTTCTTCATGACCTTGCTGGAGCGGGCCGCGGTCTGGGTGATCCCGATCTGCGCTGCCCAGTGGTAGAGCGCAACCTGCTTGTCGAGGGCGTCGGCGTCGACGGTGTCGGCGCCCGCGGCGATCGCTTCGGCCACCAGCTTCTGCATGGCGACGAGCGCGTCGGCGGTCTGGCCGGCCCAGCACCAGTCGGCGTCGGATGGCGCGGCATCGGCGACACCGGCCAGTTCTCGCAGCGCGTGGGCACAGCACAGTTGATGTTCGATGTCGGCGTAGGTGTCGTAGGGCGCCCACGCGTCGTGCACCGCGACACCGCGGAACCGGCCGAGCACACCGGCGTCGTCGATGCCCTTCGTGCCGCGTTTGGGGTGGCAGGTGATCAGGGTGTACTTGCCGGTTCGGGCGCAGTGCACCCAATGCAGTGTGCCGGCGACCCGCAGGCCGGTCTCGTCGAAACCGGCCACCCCCGCATCGGCTAAACGGTCGGTGA
>QHBY01000502.1:0-382 GCA_003244245.1 Pseudonocardiales bacterium | reverse complement strand
AGGATGATCGCGGTGATCCGCGGTCCGTACTGCACCGGCGCTGTCACGCCGTCGGGCGCCGTCCCACACGTGGTCGCCCCACACGTGCAGCGGCGCTCGATCAGCTGGTGCTCGGTCACCCGCACCGTGATCGGGGGCAGGTCGAACACCTGCCGCCGCTCCATACCCACCTCAGGTGCCTCCGCCAGGCTCGCCCCGCACCCCGAGCACGGGCCGGGCTCATGCCGCAGCCGCTCATTCGGATCCGCGACCTGCGCCAACGTCGACCCGCGATGACCCGGCTGCCCACCGGGCTTGCGCCCACTCTTGCGGCGCAGCGACTTCGGCGCCGGCTTGACGAACGGCGAGTCCGACGACGGCGGCTTCGACGAGTTCCGGCTGT
>QHBY01000501.1 GCA_003244245.1 Pseudonocardiales bacterium | reverse complement strand
CGAACTGCGGACCGATCTCCGCGACCAGCTTGTGCACCACGTCCTTGTCCCGGATCACCCGCATGATCTCGCGGCGGTTGTGCAAGTCCCCTACCCGGGCCTTGCTGATCAACCGCTCGGCGAACGGACGCAGCCGTTTCGCCTTGGCCTCGGTGGTGGTGATCCGGCCGTGAGCGAACAGCGATGTCGCCAGGTTGGCCAGCATCAACCGTTGATGGGCCGGCGACCCGCCGAGCCTGGCGCCCTTGGTCGGCGTTGGCATGATGGTTCCCTTCGGTTGCCTCGTGAGTGCGTAACAGTGTTAGAACACTGTTACGCACTCACGAGGGCTAGAGCTGTTCGGTTTCGGCGTAGTCGTGGCCGTCGTCGGGGCCGTAATCGGGGCCGTTGTCGACCCCGTTGTCGCTGCCCTCGCCCCATCCGTCGATCGAATACTCTGCTGCCACCGCTGATGGATCGAATCCGGGCGGGCTGTCCTTGAGCTGCAAACCCAGACCGGCCAGTTTCAGCTTCACTTCGTCAATCGACTTGGCGCCGAAATTGCGAATATCCAGCAGATCGGCCTCGCTACGGCTGACCAGCTCACCGACGGTGTGGATGCCCTCGCGCTTGAGGCAGTTGTAGGACCGAACGGTGAGGTCCAGGTCCTCGATCGGCATGGCGAACGCGGCGATCGTGTCCGCTTCGGCCGGTGAGGGACCGATTTCGATGCCCTCCGCCTCCACGTTGAGCTCGCGGGCCAGGCCGAACAACTCCACCAGGGTGCGACCGGCCGAGGCCAGCGCGTCCCGTGGAGTGAGCGACGGCTTGGTTTCCACGTCCAAGACTAGCTTGTCGAAGTCGGTCCGCTGCTCGACCCGGGTGGCCTCGACCTTGTAGGTCACCTTCAGCACCGGCGAGTAGATGGAGTCCACCGGGATCCGGCCGATCTCTGCCCCGGACGCCTTGTTCTGTACCGCGGGCACGTAGCCGCGGCCCCGCTCCACGATCAGCTCGATCTCGAGCTTGCCCTTGCCGTTGAGGGTGGCGATGTGCAGATCGGGGTTGTGCACGGTGACACCGGCCGGTGGCACAATGTCGCCCGCGGTGACGTCACCCGGGCCCTGCTTGCGCAGGTACATCGTCACCGGCTCATCCTCCTCGGAGCCGACCACCAGCTCCTTGAGGTTGAGGATGATGTCGGTGACGTCCTCCTTGACGCCCGGCACGGTGGTGAACTCGTGCAGCACACCGTCGATCCGGATGCTGGTGACTGCTGCCCCGGGGATGGAGGAGAGCAAGGTCCGGCGCAGCGAGTTTCCCAGCGTGTATCCGAATCCCGGCTCCAGCGGCTCGATGACGAACCGAGAGCGGGTGTAGTCGACCGGGTCCTCACTGAGGTTCGGTCGCTGAGTGATCAGCATGGTGTGTTCCTCCTCTGGCGCCCGCTATTTGACGCCGTTGGCTGAGTCTACTTGGAGTAGAGCTCGACAATGAGTTGCTCTTGAAGTGGTACGTCGATCTGGGCCCTTTCGGGCAACCGGTGAACCAGTATCCGCATCGTTGCGGGAACCACCTGCAACCATCCCGGCACCGGGCGGTCCCCCAAGCTCTCCTTGGCCACCACGAAGGGCAGCGTCGGCACCGACTTGGGCTTGACGTCGATGATATCGAACTTCGACACCCGGAGGCTGGGGACGTTGACCTTGCCCCCGTTGACCAGGAAATGCCCGTGGGTCACCAACTGGCGCGCCTGGCGCCGGGTGCGGGCCAGGCCGGCGCGGTACACGACGTTGTCCAATCGGGTTTCCAGGATCTGCAGCAGCGTGTCACCGGTCTTGCCGGGGCGGCGGTTGGCCTCCTCGTAGTATCCGCGGAACTGCTTTTCCATGATGCCGTAGGTGAAGCGGGCCTTCTGCTTCTCCTGCTGCTGCAGGAGATACTCGCTCTCCTTGATCCGCGCACGGCCGTGCTGGCCGGGCGGATACGGCCGACGTTCGAACGCCTGGTCGCCGCCGACCAGGTCGGTCTTGAGTCGGCGGGACTTGCGGGTTACAGGTCCGGTGTATCGAGCCATCTCTGCTGTTCCTCCCCGCGCCCTAGACCCGGCGCCGCTTCGGTGGCCGGCAGCCATTGTGCGGCTGCGGGGTCACGTCCTGGATGGTGCCGACCTCAAGGCCGGCGGCCTGTAGCGACCGGATCGCCGTCTCGCGACCTGAACCCGGGCCCTTCACGAAGACATCGACCTTCTTCATGCCGTGCTCGGCGGCCTTGCGGGCGGCGCTCTCGGCGGCCATCTGCGCGGCGAAGGGGGTGGACTTACGCGAGCCCTTGAAGCCAACGTGGCCCGCGGACGCCCACGCGATCACCGCACCGGTGGGGTCGGTGATCGAGACGATCGTGTTGTTGAACGTCGACTTGATGTGCGCATGGCCATGCGCGACGTTCTTCTTCTCCTTGCGCCGAACCTTCTTGGTACCGGCACCTGTACGTGCTCTGGGTGGCATTCGATTGCGCTCCTACAAAGGGTCTTGGGTAGGCTGATCCGCCGTTTTATGTAGCCGGTCGCTACTTCTTCCCGGCCTTCTTCTTGCCGGCGACCGTCTTCTTCGGACCCTTGCGGGTGCGGGCGTTGGTCTTGGTTCGCTGACCGCGCACCGGCAGCCCGCGGCGCCACCGCAGGCCCTCGTAGCAGCCGATCTCGATCTTCCGGCGAATGTCGGCCTGGACCTCGCGACGGAGGTCACCCTCGACCTTGTAGTTCTCTTCGATGTAGTCCCGCAGCCGTACGAGGTCCTCGTCAGTCAGGTCCTTGGTGCGCAGTTCCGGGCTCACCCCGGTGGCGCTGAGGATCTCGTGCGAGCGGGTACGGCCAACGCCGTAGATATAGGTCAGCGCGATCTCCATCCGCTTGTCGCGGGGTAGGTCAACGCCGGCGAGTCGAGCCATCCGAGGCGTGTCTCCTGTCTCGTCGTCCCAGGTCTGCTCCCCGTCCGTCCCGTATGACGACCGTGGTGGTCGTCCCCGGGCCCCGGCCTGGCGTCCGGGGGTGGACCGATCCCTCATGAATCGGCTGGCGCGGGGAGGTCTTCTCGCGCCGTGTGGACCAGCGGTGTCGTGCCCTGCTCAACCCTGGCGCTGCTTGTGACGCAGGTTCTCGCAGATCACCATGACCACGCCGTGGCGGCGGATCACCTTGCACTTGTCGCAGATCCGCTTGACGCTCGGCTTTACCTTCACGTCATCTCTCAGTTGTGTAGTTGGTGCGCTACTTGTAGCGGTAGACGATGCGGCCCCGGGACAGATCGTAGGGCGACAGCTCCACAACCACCCGATCTTCGGGCAGGATGCGGATATAATGCTGGCGCATCTTGCCGCTGATGTGCGCGAGAACCCGGTGACCGTTCTCCAACTCGACTCGAAACATCGCGTTGGGGAGTGGTTCGACCACCCGACCCTCGACCTCAATCGCCCCGTCCTTCTTGGCCATGTCCTCCGCGTTCCTGCTCACTTCGCCGTGCCGCCGGGTGGCGGCCTTGCCGCGACGCAGGCGCCCGCCAGTTCCACGACGTGGGGAGGCATCACAAGAAGTGCGGGGACGCACTGCTGAGCAGGAAGCCTGCGCAGATACCTGCAGACACGCTAGAACCGGCGCGCTGCTCGCGCCGACAGCACAGTTTACGTCCAGGTCAGCAGCGGGTACAAACCGGCCCCGGATGGCTCACCACGAGGCGCTGGCGGCGGTGGCCCGTTCGCCTACCCAACGGGCGCAGAGCACTGCTCCCCACGGACCCGCGACCCACATCCACCAAGGATAGATCCAGCTCACAGTGGACAGGCACACCACCGCCCAGATCATCAGGTTGATCAGACTCGCGCCGGCCCAGGCGCTGACCGTGACCCGTCCGCCGCGCCCATTCCTGCACTGCGGGTGGGGTTGTCGCATCTCGGAACCGACCTTCGAGGTCGGCCGCCGAGCCTGGGGCAGATCGACGGTGAGCGCATCTAGGTCACCATAGGTCCGGGCGGCCCAGGCCTGCTGGACGCGCTCGTCGTACTCGGCGAGGTCCAGGCGACCGTCGGCGTGCGCCGATCGCAACTGCTCCGCGACCCGTTCCCGATCGGCGTCCGCCGCGCGCATCCGGTGCCGTGACGACTGGCCGTCCACGATCCCCATCGTGTCGCTTGCCGGATCCATCGGTACCTCCAACTGGCTCTAGATGCGCCTATCGTAACACTGTTACAGAAGCTCCGCTCCTCAGCCTCGTTTGCGGGGGCAAGGAATGGGGTGGTGATCAGCTGGCGATCACGGCCTCTGCCTCGATCTCGACCTTCCAGCGGGGGTCGAGGAGCCCGGCGACGATCACCATGGTGGCCGCCGGGCGGATCTCGGCGAACAGCTCCCCGTGTACGGCACCGACTGCGTCCGCAGCTGACGAGTGGACGAGGAACATTCGGGTGCGCACCACGTCGGTCAGGCTCGCGCCGGCCTCGGCCAGCGCTTGCGCGATGATTTCGAAGCAGCGCCGGGCCTGGACAGCCGCATCGTCGGGCACGAGCCGTCGGGCCATACCGGCGCAGTGCCCGATACCAGTACCCGGCCGCCGACGCGAACCGCCCGAGAGAACCCGATGGTCTTCTCGAACGACGACCCCGACGCCACCAGCTGTCGCGACACCACTTCCCCATCAAAGCATGATCACGGTTTGGGTGCGTTACGCGACAAGGATTGTCGCCTGAGGCACACCACAAACCGTGGTCATGCGCACGCTGGCGCCGCACCCATGCGGTGGGGCTACGCCTTGACCGGCTCAGGTTCGGCGATGGGGTTTGTGCCGTGGATCGGGCCCTCGGCATTGGCTAGCCGAGTGGCGCCGCCGCCGGTGGCGCCACCACCCCAACGCAGCGAGATCACCTCGGCGGCGATGGACACCGCGGTCTCCTCGGGAGTGCGAGCGCCCAGGTCAAGCCCGATCGGCGAGGCGATCTTCTTGAGCTGCTCATCGGTGACGCCCGCCTCGCGCAGCCGTTCCTCCCGGTTGCTGTGGGTCTTGCGCGATCCCATCGCGCCGAGGTAGGCGAGGTCCAATTTCAGTGCTTCGACCAGCACCGGAACGTCGAACTTCGGGTCGTGGGTGAGCACGGTGATGACGGTCCGCTGGTCGATCCGCCCGGCCTCGGCCTCTTCCTTGAGGTACCGGTGCGGCCAGTTGACGACGACCTCGTGCGCGTCGGGGAAGCGGCTCTTGGTGGCGAAGACCGGTCGAGCATCGCACACCGTCGTGTGGTAACCCAGGAGCACTCCCACCCGGGCCATCGCGGCAGCGAAGTCGATCGCGCCGAACACCAGCATCCGGGGCGGCGGCTGCATGGAGTTGACGAACACGTCCATGCCTTCGCCGCGGCGCTCGCCCTCGGGACCGTAGTGCAGGGTGATCACCCGGCCGGCGGCAAGGGCACCGCGGACGTCGTCGAGAATCGCCTCGTCGGCCTGGGACGAGCCCACCGTGCCGGTGTGCCGGTCGGGCCAGACCACCATGCGCAGGCCGACGCGCTCGGAATCAGGATGCGCGACCACGGTGGCTACCGCGACCGCCTCCTTCTTTTCCACCGAGGCAGCCACGTCGTCCAGCTCAGGAAAGTGGACCGGGTCGACCTTCTCGACGAACACGTCGATGATGCCGCCGCAGGTGATGCCGACGGTGAAGGCGTCGTCGTCGGAGACGCCGTAGCGCTGCAGAACGGGGGTGTCCTCAGCGAGAACCTGCTGGCCCAGTTCGAAGACCGCGCCCTCCACGCAGCCACCGGAGACGCTGCCGACCGCGCGCTCGTCCGACGTCACCAGCATCGACGCTCCGGCGGGGCGCGGCGCCGAGCGGTAGGTGGACACCACTGTGCCCACTGCGGTCGATTTGCCCTGGCGCCACTCCGCCCCCAGTTCGTCGAGCACCTCACGCACCGCAAACCCTCCTCGCGCTGAAGTTCCCGGATGACCACAGGTGTATCCCAATTAGTTAGAGGGAATTCGGGCCGACCGGCGTGCCGGTCACCCACAATGACTGTTGTCCCACGACGCGGCAGCGCCGCCAGCTATTCCCTCACGGCTGCTGCGCGGCGGAGCTAGGGGTATCCACGTCGATCCCGCTGGCCAGGTCGGAGCAGTCCACCACGATCAGGTCGGACCGTTGCGCCAGCCAATCTCGGGCTCCCCGGTCACCGTGCGCCGACGCGACGATGTCGGCCCAGTGCTGCCTGCCGAACAGGACCGGATGGCCTGGTTGGGTCTCGAATCCCACCCGGACCACCACTGCGGGACCGGCCAGTGCGACGAGCCTGCGGACCCCTGCGGCGTCCACATCGGGCAAGTCGACCAGGTGCACCAGCGCCGCCTGCACCTGCGGCGGCGCGCTGCGGACCAGCTCGGCCAGGCCAGCGCGCAGCGACGCCCCCATGCCCTGCGCCCAGTCCGCGGCCAGCACCGTGGCGGCGGTCGCCGGCACCAGCGGGAGGACCCGGTCGGCCTGCGCACCGACCACGACGAGCACCGAGTCGCATCCGCCGTCGGTCAGGGTGGCTACCGCCCGGTGCAACCACGCGCCACCGTCGACCAGGGCCTTGGGCATGCCGTAGCGCCGTCCGGCCCCGGCCGCCAGCAGCAGTCCGGCGATCATCGTTGCATCTTCGCACGGCGTCGCTGGATCTCAGGCCCGCGCAGCGGGCCGTTGGCCTCAACCTGCTCCAGGACCTCGACCCGGTCGCCGACGTGCAGAGTCGCGCCGGGTGAATCTGGGATGAGGTTGATCGCGAACCAGGTCTTGCCATCCCACCGCCGATGACGGGCCAGCGTCGTGAGCGGCTCCTTGCCCTTGCTCGCGGTGTCGGGATCGATCGTGGTGAGCACGCAGCGGTTGCAGGCTTTCACCGCGCGGAAGCTCACGGCTCCGATGCGCAGCATCCGCCAGCCGTCCTCGTCCCAGGCAGGCGCGCCGGCTACCACCAGATTGGGGCGAAACCGGGTCATCGGCACCGGCCCCTCCTCGGGCCGCGGTCCTGCGGCGATGAGATCGTTCAGCGCGGCAAGGGATTCCTCGGTGGCGAGCAACATCGGGTACCCGTCGGCGAAGGACACCCGATCCAGCTCGCGGCTGTGAGCGAAGTTCGGCCGGCGCTGTGTGGGGTCCTTGAGATACACCAGCCGGACCGGCTTGCCGACCACCTTGCTGAACCAGGCGTGCGCCTCCTCCGATGCAGGCGCGGCCGCCAGCTCGCTGGAGAAAACTCGGACATCGGTGACCACCGACCCCTCCGGTGTGCCGACGCGCAGCGGGCCGACGTCCGGCGCCCGCACCAGAAGACCGTCCGTGTCGAACTCAGGGGTGGCCAGCACCAGCTGCGGGGACTCCCGGGCCGTCACCACGCAGCCTTCGTCGTCGACGAGCATCCACCGACGATCACCGGCCAACCCCCACGGCTCAACCACGACGTCGGCGACTGCATGGCCTCGGCAGGACTTGATCGGATACCGGTGGACCGCGGTCAGCGTGAGCCCCACCGACGCCAGGCTCCCGGTCACCCGGATCGAAGGCAAGTAGCGCCGCCGAAACCGTCACCAGCGCTGTGGTCTGATCTGAACAGGCTGATGTTCAGATGTTGCCACCGAGGCCGCCGATACCGGCGCCGCCGGCGCCACCGGTGCCGCCAACACCACCGAGGCCAGGGAAGCCACCTTCGCTCTCGTCGCCGTAGCCGCCGTAGCCGTGGCCACTGGCACCCTCGCCACCGCCCTCGCAGCCAAACCCGCCAGTGCTGAGCAGGGACAGGATGGTACGGGCGGGGAGCAGCTCCACGCGCTGGCCGGCAATCTCGACAAAGCTCAGTGCGTCAGACATAAGATCCTCCTCTAGGGGGCCCAGCGGGCCGGGAACAGAGCACCTCATCGACGGCAGTGTCGCTTCGGCTTATCCCCACCCTGGCCTGGAACCAATTGTATGACAACATGCGTCGCCCCCTAACTTTTGCACACCGTTACTTACTGCCAATTTTCGGTTGCTACTTAGTCAGGAGTGCACGGCCACGAAATTCAGGCGAATAGCTACGGGATTCCCGAAACCGAGTACCTAAAGAGGCTGCGCCTCGG
>QHBY01000500.1 GCA_003244245.1 Pseudonocardiales bacterium | reverse complement strand
ACCCACACGGGGACCCCTCAAGGCGGGTTATGCGCAGCTGCGCATAATCCGCCTAATGAGCAGCGCTGGGTTATGCGCAGCGTCTGGCGGTTGTTGCTGGTAGGGGTGGTGGGAGCGGCTGGACGCTGCGCATAATCCGGGCGGACTCTGATCGCGCGGCTCGGCATGGTGCCGGGTCTTCGTGGTTGGAGGTCGGCGGTCATGGTGGCTGTTTCTGAACTGGTGTCTGGGTTGGATGCCGAGTTGGTGGGTCTGGGCTATAAGGCCTCGACGATGGTCTGGTATCGGGGTTGCTGGCGGCGCCTGGAGAGGTTCTTCGCATTCCGTGGGGTGGAGGAGTTTTCGCTGGATGTGGCGATGACCTGGGTCGATCAGGCCTGCGGTGGCTTCTTCGATAAGGAGCAGGCTGGGACGCTCAAGGCGACCGATGTGTACTTGTTCCGGGTCGCGCAGATGCTCGACGGGTTCGCGGTCCATGGCGCGGTGCTGCGCCGTTATTCCCGCACCGTGGGCAAGCTGACCGCCGACCAGGCCGACACGGTGGCCCGGTTCCGGGCGTCGCTGCGGGCCAGTGGCTGTGCGGTATCAACGGTGCGGGCCTATGGCACGGTGGCCGGGGAGTTCCTCGCGTTCACCCGCGGGCGTGGTGGTCTGGCCGGCCTGGATGCCCGGGGCATCGGCGCGTTCGTGGCCACGATGGCCGGTTACCAGGCCAAGACCGTGGAGCACAAACTGTGCGCCCTACGGTCGTTGCTGCGGTTCGCCGCCGGCGACGGGCTGATCGAGGCCACGGTGCTGGTGGCGGTCCCGGCGGCGAAGTCGAGCAAGCAGGCCAGAATCCCATCGGTGTGGGACCCGGGCGATGTGGCCAAGATCCTGGCGGCGATCGACCGCGGCAACCCGGGCGGCAAACGGGACTACGCGATCATCTTGTTGATCACCAGGCTCGGGCTGCGTGGCATTGACCTCAAACAGCTGCGGTTCGCCGATCTCGACTGGCCCGGTAATCGGCTGTCGGTGGTGCAGGCCAAGACCGGCCACCGGGTGGCTCTGCCGCTACTCAAGGACGTCGGCTGGGCGATCATCGACTACATCCGCCACGGCCGGCCACGAAGCGACTGCCCGCGGGTGTTCCTGCGCCACACCGCCCCGATCGGCCCGTTCTCCGAGCAGGATCACCTGCATCAGATCCTGACCAAGCACGCCCGGGCCGCGCACGTGGCGGTGGGGCAGAAACGCCGCCACGGCATGCACTCACTGCGACACACGCTCGCGACCAGGCTGATGGAAGAGGGCACACCGGTCGAGCAGATCGCCGACATCCTCGGCCACCAGAGAGTCACGGCCACAGGCGCGTACCTGAAATCGTCGCTGAGTCTGTTGGCCCAGTGCGCCCTGGACCCGGACGCATCGGGGTCGGGGTCGGGGTCGGGGGTGACACGGTGAGCGCCGCCATCACGCTGTCCGAGGCGATCACGGCCCTAGTGGCCGAGAAACGCGCGGTCGGCTACAAATACCTTGCCGAGCAGCAGGTGCTGGCCCGGTTCGAAGCGTTCAACCGCGGCCAGTTCCCCGGGCTGGACACGCTCACCGAGGCCTCGGTGCAGGCGTGGATCATCGCGGCGCGGCGTCGGGAAGTCACACCCGCGACCCTGCAGACCCTGATCGCGCCGGTCAGGGAACTGGCCCGCTGGCTGGGCCGGCAAGGCGTCGCGGCCTACCTGCTGCCCCGGTCGGCGTTGCCCAGACCCTCCCGATATGTCCCGCACATCTACACCGACCGGGAACTGGCGGCGCTGTTCACCCAGACCGACCGCTGCCACTACTGCAGCCAGGTTCCGCTGCGCCACCTGGTCATGCCGGTGCTATTCCGCACGATCTACGCCTGTGGCCTGCGCTGCTCTGAAGCCCGCCTGCTGCGCGTCGGCGACGTCGACATCGACGCCGGGGTGCTGCGGATCCGCGACGCGAAGGGCGGCAAGGACCGACAGGTCCCCGTCTGCGAGGCCCTGCGTGCCAGGCTCGCCCGCTACCACGCCCAGACCGGCGGGCAGCCAGACCGGCGGGAGTGGTTCTTCCCCGGCCCCGCCGGCAGCCCGCTCACCCTCGGCAACGTTGGACACAACTTCCGCCGGTTTTTGTGGCAGGCCCGCATCTCCCACGGCGGACGCGGGCACGGCCCCAGGACTCATGATCTTCGCCATACGTTCGCGGTCAACAACCTGCGTCGCTGCTTCGCCCAGGGACACGACGTCGGGGCGCTACTGCCGGTGCTGCAGACCTACATGGGCCACTCATCGCTGGCCGACACCGCCTACTACCTGCACCTGACCGCCGAGTCCTACCCCGACATCACCACCCGGGTCCAACAGGCGATCGGCGATGTCGTCCCACCCGTCATGACAGGCCCCGTGTGATGGCCACTGACTTCGCGCTGTTGCTGCGCCGGTTCCTGACCGCTCACCTGGCCGGGCTGCGCGGCTACTCGCCCAACACGATCCTCTCCTACCGTGACGCGTTCAAACTGTTGATCTGCTACTTCCGTGACGAGCGGTCCATCCCGCCGGAGAAGCTCACCCTCGAGCTGATCGACGCCGCCGCCATCACCGGGTTCCTCGACTGGCTGCATACCAGCCGACACAACAGCGCCTCGACCAGCAACCAGCGACTGGCCGCGATCGACTCGTTCTTCTCCTGGATGCAAACCCAAGACCCGGCCCGCATGGCGTGCTGCCAAGACATCCTGGCGATTCCCGCCAAGAAACACGACCACCCGGGCGTGGCTCACCTCAGCGTCGCCCAGACCCGCCAGCTACTCGCCTTACCCGACCGATCCACCCGCACAGGCAGACGAGACGTGACCCTGCTGGCCACCCTCTACGACACCGCGGCCAGGGTCGGAGAACTCGCCGATCTGACCGTGCGTGACATCCGTGCGGACGGCCCCGCGATGGCCGCTCTCACCGGCAAGGGCCGCAAGACCCGTCACGTCCCGATCGGCGCCAACACCACCACGCTGCTGACCGCCTACCTCACCGACCAGCACCTGAACAGCCCCGGCCACGATGACCATCCGCTGTTCTTCAACCAACACCGGGCCAAACTCAGCCGCGGCGGCATCGCCTGGATCCTTCGCAAATACCAAGCCCAGGCAGCCGATCCGTCGCTCACCAACGCCCGCCTCAGCCCACACATCCTGCGACACAGCCGCGCCATGCACCTCTACGACAGCGGTGTTCCGCTGCCCTACATCCGTGACATCCTCGGCCACGTCGACCTATCCACCACCGAGATCTACGCGCGAGCCTCCACCGAGGCCAAACGCAAGGCACTCGAAGCCGTCTACGACGACGTCGTCACCGCCGACCTGGCCGAATGGAACCAAGACCCCGAACTGCTCAGCTGGCTCGCCAACCTCTGACCGCGCCCACGTTATGCGCAGCGTCTGACCGCTCCCACCACCCCTACCAGCGCCAACCGCCAGACACTGCGCATAACCCAGCGCTACTCATAAGGCGGGTTATGCGCAGCTGCGCATAATGACCCTTGAGGGGTCCCCGTGTGGGT
>QHBY01000499.1 GCA_003244245.1 Pseudonocardiales bacterium | reverse complement strand
GTTCCCGCCGCGCAGGCCGCGTGGCTCAATCTTGCGCTTGGTTCGACGCACCCTGGATCGCATGAGGTGCTCGTCATGCATATTCCTGCCGGGATCGATCCGACCGCAACGTTGTACGCGCATCGCTTTTTGTTCGTCCCGTTTTGGCGCGCGTCCGTGCGCTCGGCGAGCGCGGCCAGGGCTTCCGGCAGCGCGGCTCGCGCACCGCGCTCGACCACTGCCAGCACCCGACGCCGCCAGTCGCCGTCGGTCGGGGCCAGCGGCTGGACGTGCGCGACCACGATGCTGCCCCCCGACTCCAGCGCGAGCCCTAGCTTCGCGCCCGCGGCGAGCAGCTCGTCTCGGGTGCCGTAGCGCCGCTCGAGCGGCGCCTGCACGAAGTCGGACACCGCCTGCTCGGACGCGCGCTCGGGGGCTCGAACCCGCTCCGCCTCGGAGGCCAGCAGCGTCCGCACCAGCGTGACGAGCGCTGCAGGGGGCGGGGCGGCCCGGGGCCGCAAGCGCAGCCGGCCGACCGGATCACCAGCCACTCGGAGCTCCAGGTCTTCCACCCCCGTGCCGCCGTTGAGCAGCAAGCGCTCTTCGGCTGGCGACGTGGGGTCGACGGCAAGCGGCGTGCCGCTGGCGTTGAGCAGGGCGAGGCTCGCGTCGAGTGCCCGTCCAGCCGCGCGCACGACCTCGGGCAGCCCGGCGCCGGACTCGACGGCGGCGGCGACGGCCTCGATCGCGCTCAGCTCGTGGGCAACCGACGCGTCCGCGGGCGCAGGCGTGACATGGAGGCGCCGCACGGGCGATGACATCCAGCAAGTGTAGGCGGGGAGCGCCTGACGTCCCGCTCGCGGGCCCCACTAGCCGATGCGGTCCCAGAAGTAGACCACGAGGAAGCCCGCGCCCGCCCCCGTGCCGATCATGGCCAATAGCACGTAGAGGGCGAGGAACATGGCGGCCGCGCGCTGCCATCCTCGGCTGTAGGCGTTCCAGGCCGGCACCACCACGTAGACGGCGAACGCCGCCAACGAGAAGATCCCTGTGCACGCCCCCACGAGGTAGGTGATCGACGTGTTACTCATGACTGGGTGCCATTGTGCCGAAGCTCGCCGACGACGAGCGCCACCAGGGCGGCGAAGATGAGCGGGCCGAGCTTCACGACGTCAGCGGTGCCAGGAGGCGTGCGCCCGGATAGCCCTCGAGCGCCCCGAAGTCCACGGCGGGATCGAGTCCCGGGAAGACGCCGAACACGGTGGGCCCGGACCCGCTCACCAGCGCCCGCTGCGCCCCCGCCGCCCCGGCTGCCTGCAGCGCGGCATCGATGTCCGGGCACAACGACCGCGCCGCGGGCTCCAGGTCGTTGTGAAGCAGCTCGAGCGGCAGCTTCGCGTCGCCCCGAAGGGCCGACTCGATCTCCCGTCGCATCGCGTGCAGCTCCACGTGCGTGCGTGACAGGCCGAGGCGGTCGGCCTCCCGGTAGACCTCGGCAGTGGAGAGGCGCTCGGGGACGATGATCACGAGCACGGCGAAGGGCTCCATCGCGGTCACCGGCGAGACCTGTTCGCCGGCTCCGGTCATGAGCACGAGTCCGGGGCGCAGCAGGCTGACGACGTCGGCGCCCAATTCGGGGGCGATGCCATCGAGTCGCGGATCGTCGGGCGTCCCGGCAGCCTGCGCGGCGAGGCGCAGCGCCGCGGCGGCGTCACTGGAGCCCCCGCCCATCCCCGCGGCCACCGGAATGCGCTTGTCGATGCTCAGCCGCTGCGGGGGAGGATCCCACCCGGTCGCCGCGCGGTAGGCGGCTAGGGCGGTCACGGCGAGGTTCGGACCCTCGACCCCCGCACAGATCGCCTCGTCGCTGCGCGCTCCCGGCGGGGCGGGCTCGAGCACGATCTCGTCGGCGAGCTCGACGGCCTGCACGAGCGACACGAGCTCGTGCAGGCCATCGTCGCGGCGCTCGCCGAGGTAGAGGCAGAGGTTGACCTTGCCCGGAGCCAGCGCCTGAAGGCGGGTCATCGAGACATGCGGTTCGCCAGCTCGCGGAACTGCTCGGGCGCCAGGCGCTCGGCGCGGCTGTCGGCAGCCAGCCCCATGGATTCGAGCGCGCGGCGAGCACGGGCCCGTCGGTCAGGACCGGTGTCGGGCGCCAGGGACAGCGAGCCGGCCAGCGTCTTGCGCCGGTGGGCGAAGGCGGCGTGCACCAGCCTACGCAGCTCAGCCGGCGCCGCGAGCCCCCGGCGCTCGAGTCCCACCAGCACCGAGTCGACGTTCGG
>QHBY01000498.1:176-2156 GCA_003244245.1 Pseudonocardiales bacterium | reverse complement strand
CGGGAGTATGCCCAGCGAACGAAGGGGGTCGCGCCGATGGTGACGTGATCTGATTCGGTCTGAAGCTCGTCGTCGCTAGCCGGTGAGAGTCCGGTCCGGGTAGCCGCCAGGGGGCCCGGTAGCAGGCTGCCGGTGTCGGGGGGAAACGCCCGATGTCGAAGTGCAGCGTCAAGAGCCCTTCAAGGGGGAGCAACTGAGCGGTCCGCAGCATCAAGCGAAGTCTGCCGCGCCGTGAATGTGCCCGCCGATGGCGGGATCAGGGAGAGCCGAGCCCCGTCCCTCAGGGCGAAGGCCATGGAAGGCGCTGAAGACCTGGAATCGCAGGCGTTGAGGAACTCCCCGGCGTAGAGGGCGTGGAACGTTCAGAAGGTGATGGCGGGAACTGGGGAGGCCGTCCCCGGCCCGGTGACTGCGCAAAACTCACCGGAGCGCGACGTCCTATAACCGGTGGTGAGCCGGGAAGTGGACGATCAGCCGGAACGGCGTCGGAGGCGGTCATAGTACTGATCGAGCCGGACGGACAACATAACCGCCGGTGAGGGAAGGGCCGCTACTTCGTTCACGCGCAGGTTGATCAAGGAGTGGCCGGTGAGTGCCCTTGTGGCTAGTCCCACCCCCGGCGTCGGGAGTCCCGGCGCGGTCCGTGCTTTGCAGCATGCGCTTTACCGGGCGGCCAAGGCNNGATCCCGGACGACGATTCCACGCTCTGTATGACAAGGTCCACCGCAGGGACGTCATGTGGCGGGCGTGGGGCCAGGTGCGCCGCAACAACGGCGCTCCGGGCGTTGACCGAATCACCCTGGGCGACGTCGAGGAGTACGGGGTGTCCCGGCTGCTCGGCGAGCTGGAAGCAGAGCTGAAGGCGGGGGTCTACCGCCCGTTACCGGCCCGGCGGGTTCTTATCCCGAAGCCGGGTACGGACGAGCAGAGGCCGTTATCGATTCCTTCTGTTCGCGACCGGGTCGTGCAAGCCGCGGTGAAGATCGTGCTTGAGCCGGTCTTTGAAGCGGACTTTCTGCCGTGCTCGTTTGGGTTCCGGCCCAAACGTTCGGCGCACGACGGTCTGCAGGTACTCGTGGACGAGTGTTTCGCGGGTGCCCGTTGGGTGGTGGAGACGGACGTAGCCGATTGTTTTGGTTCGATTCCGCATTCCGGGTTGATGTCCGCGGTCGAGGAACGTGTCAGTGACCGGCGACTGCTCGCGCTGCTGCGCGCGTTTCTACGCGCGGGAGTGATGGAACACGGTTCGGTCCGGCGGTCGGTCACCGGCTCTCCGCAGGGCGGGGTGGTATCCCCGTTACTCGCCAACGTCTATCTGCACCGGCTGGACCGGGCATGGCGTGGCACCTACGGAACGCTGGCCCGCTACGCCGATGACGCGCTGGTGATGTGCCGGTCCAAGGGGCAGGCGGTGGCCGCGCTCGCGCGGCTGACCGTGTTGCTCGCCGATCTCGGTCTGAAGCCGAAGCCGGCCAAGACCCGGATCGTGAAGCTGGAGGTGGGCGGTGAGGGAGTGGACTTCCTCGGTTTCCACCACCGGCTTGTGCGGTCTCGGGCCAGGCGAGGACGCGGCGAGTTCACCTTCCTGGCCCGATGGCCCTCGCGCAAGGCGATGCAGCATGCCCGAGACCGCATCCGGTTTATGACCTTGCGGGCTCGGCTGGCCGCACCGGTCGAGGAAGTCGTGGGGGACATCAACTTGTTCCTACGCGGCTGGGCGGGCTATTTCCGCTACGGAAACTCCGCCCGCACCTTCGACAAGATCAGAAGCTACGCGGTGATGCGGCTGGCGCTGTTTGTGGCCATGCGGCATCAGTGTGGCCGGGCGTGGGGCTTCAACCAGCTCTACCGATCGCCCAACACGCTCGGCCTGGTCTCCCTCAATGGCATCGTCGTCGCACCCAGGCCCTACAAGGCCTGGCGGGTCAAGCCGAACACCGCCGGTGAAGAACGTCGGTGAGCCGTGTGCGGGAGAACCGC
>QHBY01000498.1:0-164 GCA_003244245.1 Pseudonocardiales bacterium | reverse complement strand
TCGACGGGCGGGAGCTGGAAACGGAGCACACTGACCATGGCCACCGGGGTGGCACACCCGTTCGGGAAACCGGCGGAACACAGGCCCCGGGACCTACCAGTCAGCCACTGCCACCGCGCCAGTTCCCGACCCAACCATCCTCCATGCTCACGGTGACCCGCATG
>QHBY01000497.1 GCA_003244245.1 Pseudonocardiales bacterium | reverse complement strand
TTCTTTCGAGAAGCGGACCGTCGTCCAAGTAGGCGCGCCGCGGACTCATCTATCATTTATCGGGGCTCGTGAATAACCCTCCTTGTACGCCGAATGCCTTATCAGGTTACTGGGCTACTGAGCCGAGCGGCTGAGACTGTCAGACCTGTCTTATAGCATTCGGGTTGTGATGGTGCGGCAGTTGATTCCCGAGGGCCTGGCCGAGATGGTGCCGGGCCCGGAATTGGGTGCGCTACTAGCTGGAATCGATATTCATGCAGTGACCGGTGCGGACGCGGTAGAGATATTGCGGGCCCGAGCTCGGCAATTGTCCCACGAGCAGGCCCGATTGCTGGCCACCATGGTGGAGGTCGGGTTGTGCGACCCGGACGCCCTTGCCGGTGAGGTAGCCCGGCTACCGGAGTCGCCGCCTTATGCGGCAGATGAGATCCGTGCCGCGTTGGCCTGGACCCGACGCGCCGCCGACCGTGAACATGACTTCGCCGAAACCCTGGTGCTTCGGATGCCTGCCGTCTTCACCGCGCTGGACACCGGTCGGATCTGCCGGAGCAAGGCATGGGTGTTCGCGGATCTGTGCTCTGACCTGACCCCCGAGCAGACCGCGGTGGTGTGCTCGCGGCTGCTACCCAAAGCCACTCGGTTGACGACGGGCGAGCTTGCGGCGCGGATCAAGAAGCTGGCCATCGCGCTGGACCCGGAGTGGGCCGCCCGCCGGTACGCGACCGCAGTGCGAGAGCGCAACGTGATCGGGTATCTCAACGAGGACGGCACCGCCACCGTCACTGGGTCGGCGTTACCTATCGATGAGGCCGCCGTCGCGTGCGCGCATGTCGAGGAACTCGCCCGGGCGACGAAACGCGCGGGGCATCCCGGCCGGATCGGTCCACTGCGAGCCGACATCTATCTCGGTCTGCTCGACGGTCGCTGGCAGCAGTGCACCCGTGACCAGATCATCGCCGATCTACTGTCTCGCGCCACACGTGACACCGACCACGACGTTGATCCGGTCAACCCCGCCCATCCCGACGATCCGATGGGGCCGCCAGCTGGTGGCGATGACTCGGCTGGTGGTGAGCCCACGGGCAGCGCCTCGGATTGCGATTCTTCAGACGAGGATGTTGCCGCACGTGGGGACGGCGCTGAAACGTCCATGGATGGAGCGCCCGCAGCGGGCAGTCCCGCCGCGGCGCAGCCCGCTCGGCGGGTCGGGGTGGAGCTACGGGTAGCGCTGTCGACGCTGCTCGGGCGTGACCGGCACCCTGGTGAGGTCGCCGGGTGGGGTCCGGTCACCGCGGAGGTCGTCCGCACCGTGGCGCTCGCACAGCTCGCCGCCGAATGGCGCTACGCCCTCACCGACGCGGCTGGGCAGCTGCTCCTGGCGGGTATCACCCGCCGCCGGCCGCACAGCACCACACTCGAGGACACCGCTGGCGAGTTGCCGCCGTGTCGGGGCGGGATCGTCGAGCTACACCTATCCGCCACCCTGCTCACCGAGCTCGCCGCGGACCCGGGTGGCTGTGGTGAATGGGCCGCGGTGGTGGCCGACGTCGCCGCCCAATACACCCAATACCTCCGCGGTGGCTGGAGTACACAGGCCGCTCAGGACCCCACCGCCCGGTTCGCTGGGGCGGTGCTGCGCCGCCACGTCCAGATCCGGGATCGGTCGTGTGTCTACCCGGGATGTCGCGCCACGGCCCGCAGCGCCGACCTTGACCACACCCGTAACCACGACCACGGCGGAGCCACCACCGGCGCGAACTCCGGACCGCTATGCCGGCACGATCACCGGCTCAAACACCTCGGCCGGTGGCGGCTGCACCAATCCGCACCTGGTCATTTCAGCTGGATCAGCCCGCTGGGTCGGGCATACCGTATGGAGCCCCGACCGATCATTAACGACTTACCCGACCCTCGACCCAGGCCCGATCATGCCGACCCCGGGTTGTTGGCCAGGCCCAACGACGGCCCCATCCTGGAACGGCCACCACCCCAGCCAGACCCGCCACTCCCCGCTACACCGTCGGATCCCCACCAGCCGCCGCCCTCCTGAGGTGCGTTGGGGCACTGCAGGCTGCTCCGAGACGGCCGAGGATTGGTCTCTGATCACACTGTCAGGCGGAAAGTGAAGTAGCCGACGTTCCAGCCGTCCTCGACGACGTTGCGCCGGGCCACCACCTCACTGTGGAAGCCCCGTGGTTAATCCGAAGTTTCCTGATCTT
>QHBY01000496.1 GCA_003244245.1 Pseudonocardiales bacterium | reverse complement strand
TGACCGACGTAGTGCGCCCAGCCGCCGCCGTTGACGCCCTGGCAGCCGGTGAGCATCACCAGCGCCAGGAAGGACCGATAGGTCTGGTCGGAGTGAAACCAGTGGTTGGTGCCCGCACCCATCAGGATCATCGACCGGCCGCCGGAGCGCTCGGCGTTGTCGGCGAACTCCCGGCCGATGCGCTGCGCCGCGGCCGCCGGCACTCCGGTGATCGGCTCTTGCCAGGCCGGCGTATACGGTTGCTCGGCGTCGTCGTAGCCGGTGGGCCAGCTGCCCGGCAGGCCAGGCCGGTGCACCCCGTACTGGGCCAGCAGCAGATCGAACACCGTGGTGACCAGCTTGCCGGCGACGGTCCGGGTCGGCACTCCGCGGCGCAGCACCCCGGGTTCGGCGGTGTCGAAGCGGGGGAAGTCAACTGCGACTGGGTGCTCGCTGCCGTATGCGGTCAGCAGCGGGTCCACGTTGTGCAGGTCGAGGTTCCAGCTGCCTTCCCCGGAGCGGGTGAACCGGTGACCCAGCGAACCGTTCGGGACTACCGGTTGACCAGTAGCCGCGTCCAGCAGCACGGTTTTGGATTCGGCGCCCTCGCCGGTGTCGCCCAGATCAGTTGCGGTGAGGAACTTGCCGGGAACGAACGCGTCGCCTCGTTTGTCAAGGGTAACCAGGAATGGTAAGTCGGTGAAGCGCTTGACGTAGTCGGTGAAACGGGGCGTCTGGCGATCGACGAAGAATTCTTTCAGGATCACATGACCCATCGACATCGCCAGCGCAGCGTCGGTCCCTGGCCGCGCCGGCAACCACTCGTCGGCGAACTTCGTATGGTCGCCGTAGTCCGGCGAGACGACCACCACCTTCTGGCCCCGATAACGAGCCTCGGTCATGTAATGCGCGTCCGGGGTGCGGGTGACCGGGACGTTCGATCCCCACATGATCAGGTAGCCGGCGTCGAACCAGTCGGCGGACTCGGGCACGTCGGTCTGGTCGCCGAATACCTGCGGGGAAGCCACCGGAAGGTCGGCGTACCAGTCGTAGAACGACAGCATCGCGCCGCCGATCAGCGAGATGAATCGGGCGCCGGCGGCGTGACTGACCATCGACATCGCCGGGATCGGTGAGAACCCGGCGACTCGGTCGGGTCCGTAGCGTTTGATCGTGTGCACGTGCGCGGCCGCGGCAATCTCGGTGGCCTCCCACCACTCGGCGCGAACGAAGCCACCCATGCCGCGAGCCGCCTTGTACCGGCGGGCCTTCTCCGGGTCGTCGACCACATCGGCCCAGGCCAGCACCGGGTCCTTGAGCCGCTGCTTCGCCTCCCGATAGAGCTCCAGCAGGGTGCCGCGGACATAGGGGTAACGCACCCTGGCGGGCGAATAGGTGTACCAGGAGAACGACGCACCCCGCGGGCAACCGCGGGGTTCATACTCGGGCTTGTCCGGACCGATCGACGGGTAGTCGGTCTGCTGTGCTTCCCAGGTGATGATCCCGTCCTTGACGTAGATCTTCCACGAGCAGGAACCGGTGCAATTCACCCCGTGGGTCGAGCGAACTACTTTGTCGTAGGCCCAACGGTCCCGGTAGAAAACGTCAGCCGACCGGCCCCCGATCTGGTGTACTGTGCGCAGATCTTCCGAAGCTTCCCCGCGCTGGAAATGCCTGCCGATGCGCAGCAGCGAATCGGTGAAATCGGTGTCCATTCCAACACTCGAGGCTCCATCGCGGGTATCGGGCACGGACGCCACCTCTTCTGAGGGTAATCATTCAGGGGGCCTAGCCCACTTACCCTAGACGGTGGTTTCTTGGCCTTCAACAAGGAGCGCCATTACTCACGTCACCACCGAGATGGCGGTGCGGAGTATGTAACACGCCGTTCACATTCGATATCCGCTGACCAGGGCGAGATCACGCCAGTGAGCAGCGGCAACGAGCCTGCGCGTTAGATCGATCATGCGCACTCGATGACGCGTCAAGGGATGTAGGTAACGGCTGCGCGTCAGTGATTTACAAGCCGTAACACGTCAGTTACGTGACGCCGGTGATCTAGGTCACCGCAAAAAAAACCTGGCGAAACGTTGGTAGGCCTATCTTTCTCGGCGCCCGAGACGCTTTGATCGTGGTTTGTGTGCACTCAGCGACAATCTCTGTCGTCATATGCACACAAACCACGATCATGGGTCGCGCGGCCGTGAGGGCGCATGCGGACACGACCGCCCTCGGCCAGCACGCCTTCGGTGCGCAGCCGGGCCAGTTGTTCGGTGGCGAGGTGCGGCGCCGGTGAGCCATCGGCGCGAAGAACCCTGTGCCACGGCAGGTCGTCGCCGTCCTCGGCCAGGATTCGCCCCACCAGCCGAGCCCTACCGGGTAGCCCGGCGCGGGCCGCGACTTCGCCGTAGGCGAGCACCGAACCTGCCGGGATGGCAGCTATCACACCACGCACGCGCTCGAAATCGTCGGCTTCCATCGCTCGCCATCCTCCCGCGCCCCGGTCTGTCGGGCCGTCGTGGTTGCATGCGCAGCGTGCCCATCCTGGTCCGCTCCGTAACCGTGGTACCCCGTGCCGTCGCCTGGGGTTCCGACGCCCGCCAAGTGCTGGAACACCCTGGAGGTCCGCTGCGGGTGTTGGGTGGCCCAGGTACTGGCAAGACCACGCTCGTGGCGCACACCGTTGCCGACCGGGTGCTCCGCGGGGTGGACCCCGAGCGGGTGCTGGTTCTCACCTCCAGCCGCCGGGCTGCCGCCGACCTGCGCGACCGCATCGTGGAGCGGCTCGTGGCCCACGGGGTGACGCCGACCGTGCGGGAACTGCTGGTGCGCACCGTGCACTCCTACGCCTTCGGCGTGCTGCGCCTGCAGGCGCAGCTGCAGGATCTGCCGCCACCCCGGTTGCTGTCCGGTCCCGATCAGGACGTGGTGATCCGGGAGTTGCTCGCGGGCCAGCGCGCTGACGGAGGCCGCGGCTGGCCGCCGCGGCTGAGACCGGCGCTGGGCCTGCCGGCCTTCGCCGCTGAACTGCGGGATCTGCTGATGCGCGCAGCGGAACGCGGGTTCGCGCCGGAGGATCTCATCGCGCTGGGCCGCGCAAAGGGGCGCGAGGAGTGGGTCGCCGCCGGGCGCTTCTTCCGCACCTACGAGCAGGTGATGCTGCTGCGCGGGTCGGTAGGCACCGCTGCCCCGCAAGCCACCGCGCCCGCGCTGGACGCCGCCGAACTGGTGTCCGCGGCGCTGCTGGTGCTCGACACCGACGCCGAGGTGATGCGCCGGGAATCCGATCGGGTGCGCCACCTGATAGTCGACGACGCCCAGCACCTAGACCCGTTGCAGGCCGCCCTGGTGACCCGCCTAGGCGCGGGCGCCCACGAGCTGCTGCTGTTCGGCGACCCTGACCAGACGGTCTTCTCTTTCCGAGGTGCGGACCCCGGCTTGCTCACTACCGGCGGTCACCCAGCCATCCGGCTGTGCATCGATCACCGGATGGCTCCGGCGGTGCGGGCCGCGGTATCCCGGCTCGCTAGCCGGTTGCCGGGCCCACGTGGTGCCCTGCACGGTCCGGTAGGGCAGCAGCCCGGCGGGGAGGTCGCGGTTCGCGTCTTCGGCTCCGCCGCGACCGAGGCGTCGTGGGTGGCCAATCAGCTCCGCCGCGCCCATCTGCTCGACGATGTGGCCTGGTCGGACATGGCGGTACTGGTGCGTTCCACCGCCCGGGCGCTGCCGGTGCTGCGCCGGGCGTTGCTCGCGGCGGGTGTGCCGGTGGCGGCGCAGCGCGAGGAGCTGCCGGTGGCCCGTCAAGGCGCGGTGCTGCCGATGCTGGCGGTATTGCGCTGCGCGGCACAACCCGCCGCCCTTGACGAGGAAACCGCGGCTGCGCTGCTGACCTCCCCACTGGGTGGAGCCGACCCGCTGGCATTGCGCCGGCTGCGCCGGGAGCTGCGCCGCCGCGAGCTCCGCGCAGGGGATGCGCGGGCCAGCGGCGCGCTGCTGGTCGACCTGCTGCGCACGGACCGCGAGCCAGACATGCGTGGGTCGGACGGGCTCGACGAGCGCACCGCGGTGCCGGCTAGAAGGCTGGCAGGCCTGCTCACCGCCACCGCTCGTGCGGCCCGGCGAGGGGACAGCGCTGAGGAAGTGCTGTGGCAGATGTGGCAGGCCAGTGGGCTCGCGCAGCGTTGGGCTGTCATCGCGGCGCGCGGCGGCACGGCGGGTGCGCAGGCCGACCGGGATCTTGACGCGGTGGTCGCGCTGTTCGACGCCGCCGCCCGTTACGCCGACCGGCTACCCGGCGCCGATGGCGGTCCGGCCGGCGTGCTCGGCTTCTGCGACTACCTCACTGATCAGCAGATACCCGGCGACTCGCTAGCTGCGCGTTCACCACAGGGCGAATCGGTCACCGTGGCGACCGTGCATGCCGCAGCCGGTCGGGAATGGTCACTCGTCGCGGTCCCCGGGGTGCAGGAGGGCAGCTGGCCGGACCTGCGGCTGCGCGGTTCCCTGCTCGGCGTGGAACATCTGGTTGACACCACCGCGGGCATCGAATCCACCACGGTCTCGCGTACCGCGCCGCTGCTGGCCGAGGAACGGCGCCTGCTGCTGGTGGCCGCGAGCCGCGCCCGGCACCGGTTACTGGTCACCGCGGTGCGCGGGGAAGACGAACAACCGTCTCGGTTTCTCGACGAGCTCGAGGGCACCGACGCATCGACGCACGAGCGACCGGTGCAGCCTCGGCAACGGGGGCTGATCCTTGCCGAGCTCGTCGCGGAGCTGCGCCGAGTGTGCTGTGATCCTGCCGAGGACAGCGTGCGGCGGGGCAGCGCCGCGGCCGGTTTGGCACAGCTCGCGCACGCCGGGGTACCCGGCTCGCACCCCGATGCCTGGTATGGGTTGGGGGCGCCGTCAAGTGACGCTTCGCTGCGGGTACCGGGTGAGCCGGTCCGGGTGTCACCGTCGCTGGTGGAACTCGTGTCCAACTGCCCACTTCGCTGGTTACTCACCCGTCACGGCGGCGAGGACGTCCGGGCGCTGCCCGCGGTCACCGGGTCGCTGGTGCACAGGTTGGTCCAGGCGGCGGCGGCCGGTGCCAGCGATCAGCAGCTGGAACTGGCGCTGGCTCAGGCCTGGGCCGGCGTCGATGCGGGTGCCCCGTGGTACTCCCGTGCAGAACAGCAGCGGGTTCGCCAGATGGTCGCTCTCTTTCGCAGCTGGTGGAGTGCCAGCCGCGGTGAGCTCACCGAAGTCGGTTGCGAGCAGGCGTTCGAAGTACAGCTTCCTCCCACTGACACTGCCGACGATCCCGTTGTGCAGCTTCACGGCAGGGTGGACCGGCTGGAGCGGGACCGTCACGGCCGTCCAGTGATCGTCGACGTGAAAACCAGCAAGGTCCCGGTCAGCAAAGAGGCCGCGCAGGGCCACTCGCAGCTGGCTGTCTACCAGCTGGCCGCTGCGTATGGTGGCTTCGCGGAACATGGCCTGCCCACCGAACCTGGTGGGGCCTGCATCGTTGCGGTCTCCGCGCGAAACCCCGCATCGGTGCAGCGCGATCAGCTGCCGTTGGATCCGGCCGCGTTGGGGCGCTGGCACGACGTCGTGCGCGAGGCTGCTCGGCGCACCGCGGGGCCGGAGTTCGTCGCCATCGACAGCGGCGACTGCGCGCGGTGCCCCTCGAAGATCGCCTGCCCGCTGCACGACTCCGGCCGGCAGGTCACGCAATGACGACGGTGCACGCCAGCTGCATCGAGCCCGCTGAGCTCGCTGCGGAACTCGGTATCGTGCCCCCTACTGCGGAGCAGGCCGCCGTCATCGCCGCCGATCCGGAGGGCCCCACGCTCGTGGTCGCCGGTGCCGGATCGGGTAAGACCGAGACGATGGCCGCCCGGGTGGTCTGGTTGGTCGCCAACGGTTTCGTCACCCCCGACGCCGTGCTCGGCCTGACGTTCACCCGCAAGGCGGCCCAGCAGCTCGCCGAGCGGGTCCGGGCCCGGCTGCGCCGGCTCGCCGGCTCGCCGGTACTGGATCGACTCGACGCCACCGGGCAGCGCAGGGCCGCGGTGCTGGCCGGTGAGACCACCGTGCTGACCTACCACGCCTACGCCGGCCGCCTGGTAGCTGAGCACGCGCTACGGCTACCTACCGACCCGGGGGCCCGGCTACTCACTGAGACTGGCGCATGGCAGCTCGCGCACCGGGTCACCGCCGGTTGGGAACCGGATCTGGAGCTCGACGGGAAGGTGCCGCATACGGTCACCGGTTGGGTGCTCGGGCTGGCTGGGCAGCTTGCCGAGCACTTGTGCGAGCCGGAGCAGCTGCGGGAATCCACCGAGGCGATGATCACGGCGTTGGTTACGGCCTCGCCGACCCCCCGCCAGCGGAGCTCGCTACGCGCAGATCTCAAGCCGATGGTGCAGAGCCAGCGCTCCCGGCTGGCGATACTGCCGCTGGTGGAGCGCTACACCGAACTCAAGCGGCGCGAGGCCGTGCTCGACTTCGGTGATCAGATGGGCATCGCGGCCAAGCTGGCGCGTGACCATCCGGAGGTCGGCGCGACCGAGCGGGGTCGTTTCGGCGCCGTGCTGCTCGACGAATACCAGGACACCGGGCATGCCCAGCGGGTGCTGCTGCGGTCGTTGTTCGGCAGCATCGCTACACCCGAGCGCCCGATTCCGGTCACCGCGGTCGGCGACCCGTGCCAGTCGATCTACGGTTGGCGCGGTGCCTCAGCGGCCAACCTGCCGCGGTTCACCACCGACTTCCGCCGCGGCGACGGGACCCCCGCCGTCACCCGCGGGCTACTCACCAGCTTCCGCAACCCCCCAGAGGTACTCGCGGTGGCTAACGCGGTCTCCGGCGAGCTTCGCGGCGGGCCGGTGCGCGTCGGCGAGTTGCGCAGCCGGCACGGTGCCGAATCCGGCGAGGTCCGCTGCGCGCTGCTGCCCGACGTCCGTGCCGAGGTGAGCTGGGTTGCCGGCGCCATCGCCGACCGCTGGCACTCGGCGGTGGCGGACCAGGACGTTCCGCTGACCGCAGCGGTGTTGGTGCGGCGCCGGGCGGACATGGCGGCGCTGGCCGCCGCGTTACGAGCCCGCGATGTCCCCGTCGAGGTGGTGGGCCTGGGCGGGTTGTTGGATGCGCCAGAGGTCCGCGACCTGGTGAGCGTGCTGCGGCTGCTCGTCGATCCGCTGGCCGGCACCGCCGCGGCGCGGCTGCTGACCGGTGCGAGGTGGCGGCTCGGTGCGGCGGATCTGGCTGCGCTGTGGCGTCGTGCCCGGGAGCTGGCGCTGGATCACCGGACACCATCGGGCGCCGACGCTGGGGGTGTGGGCAGCGCGCTGGACGACGTGCTGGCGGCGTTGCCCGGCGAGCTACCTGGGGAGCCCGTCGACCAGGCAGGGCTGGTCGACGCGCTGGATTCCCCCGGCAGCCCGGCCCGGTACTCCGAGCTGGGCTACCAGCGGCTGCATACCCTGGCTACCGAGCTGCGGGCGCTGCGGCGCCGCGTCACCCAGCCGTTGACCGATCTGGTCGCCGACGCCGAACGGACCCTCCTCCTCGACGTCGAGTCGCTGGCCCGCCCCGGCCCCGCCGGCCGGGCCCAACTGGACACCTTCGCTGGCGTGGTCGCGGATTTCGCCGCGGCCAGCCCGCTGGCCGGCCTGCCCGCCCTGCTGGACTACCTGGCTACGGCCGAGGAAGCCGAAAACGGTCTCGAGTCGGGCGAGGTCGAGGTCGCCCACGACCGCGTGCAGATCCTCACCGTGCACGCGGCCAAAGGTCTGGAATGGCAGCTGGTGGCGGTCCCGCACCTGGTGGCTGGGGTGTTCCCGGCAGCCAAGAAGAGCTCGTCGTGGCTGCGGACGGTCACCGAGCTGCCGGTAACGCTGCGTGGTGACTGGGCCGACCTGCCCGACCTCAAGCTGGCCGCCGGAGCTGACCAGAAGGAGGTCGCCGTGGCCGTCGCGGACCACGAAGCGGCCTTCGACACTCGCAGGCTGACTGAGGAACGCCGGCTGATGTACGTCGCGCTTACCCGTGCGGAGCACACCCTGCTGGTGAGCGGCCACCGTTGGGGTGAGGGCGGCAGCACACCCCGGTCACCTTCGGATTTCCTGCTGGAGATTCGCGACGTCGAACACTGTGTGATCGATCAATGGGCCCCGGCCCCCGCCGAGGGCGAACCCAACCCGCTGGACACTGAACCGCGGCACATGCCCACGCCGGCCGACCCGCTGGGCTCGCGGCGCGACACAGTCGCCGAGGGCGCCAAGCTGGTGCGCGACGCGCTGGCGCTCGCGAGCTCCGATCGCCACTCTTTCAAGTGCAGCGCATCAGTGTGCAGCGCGGCGGGTTGGCAGCACGAGATCAACGTGTTGCTCGCGGAGCGGGCTGCCCGCCGTGCTGCACAACGGGTCGTACTGCCCGCGCACCTGTCGGTGAGCCAGCTCGTGGAGCTCGCCGAGGACCCATCGGCGCTGGCCGCGCGGCTGCGCAGGCCGCTGCCGTTCGCACCGAACCCGATGGCCCGCCGCGGTACCGCCTTTCACGCGTGGCTGGAACGCCGGTTCGGCTGCACCCGGCTGATCGATCACGATGAGTTGCCCGGCGCCGCCGATGAGGGTGCCGCCCCGAACGCCGAACTCGGATTGCTACAGACAGCGTTCCTCGCCAGCGAGTGGGCGGCGCGTAGCCCGCACGACGTCGAGGTTCCCTTCGAGACCGTGATCGACGGAGTGGGCGTGCGTGGCCGGATGGATGCGGTGTTCGCCGACGCCGACGGGGGCTGGACAGTGGTCGACTGGAAGACGGGCAAGGTGCCCGATGCGGTCACGTTGCGCGCGGTGAGCGTGCAGCTCGCCGCCTACCGGCTGGCCTGGTCGGCGCTGTCTGGCGCGCCGCTAGGGCGGGTGCGGGCGGCATTTCACTATGTCCGTGACGACCGAACATTGCAGCCCACCGACCTGCTCGACGCCGACGGATTGCGCGATCTGCTGCGCACGATCCCGGCCGGCTGACCGGGAGCTGGTCTGGGGTCGTAGCGCGGCGATGCGTTGGTAACGATGCCCGCGATCTCCGTAAAATGTTGCCACTGACTACGTGTTCGAAAAGAGACTTCGCTGCTAGGTAGTCGACCGAAGGATTTACGTGCAACTACCGATTGCCGCATGACGTTACTTCTCGGCAGGGTATGTGGTACTGAATCGGTAATTGTCGCCGATGAGGTGGTTTCCTGTGCCCGGGCTACCGGGACTTACCTTTCCTAGGAGGACTTGATGTCAGATGCTTTGAGCTTTGCGGAGATCGACGGTCAGCACGTGGAGCTGCTGCCGGCCCGCACCGTGCTGTCCTTGTTCCACGCCGGCGGGGGTTCCACCGGCGGCGACGCCGGCAACGGCGGAGCGGGTGGCACCAGTGGCACGGGCGGAGCTGGCAGTGGCAAGGCGGAGCTGACCGGCGGCTGGTTCTACACCGAGGGCGACGTGTACAACAACCTCACCGGCGGGGCCGGCGGCGCCAGCGGCGCTGCTGACGGTGGTCCCGCCACCGGCGGTGCTGGCGAGTCCGAGTCCTGAGCCGACAACATTGCTCCAGCGGATCAGCGTCATCGCTCGGCGTGAGCGTTCAGGGGAGGGGCGGCCCGCACAGCTGCCCCTCCCTGTTTGCTGTGTCGGCAGTACGTACAGGCACCGGCGAAATATACGGCACAAATCGGTGCCGACTACGCATTCAAAAGGCAGTTCACTGCCTGCGGCCCGTTGCATAGGTAGTCCACTGGGACGAGTTACGTGTTACTACTGATTGCCCCGTGATCTCACTGCAGGCAAAGTATGTGTTGCCGAATCGGTAATGCCGCCGATGAAGCAATTATCGTCCCGGATCACTGGGACCACCTTTCCTAGGAGGATTTCATGTCTGATGCATTGAGCTTTGCCGAGATTGACGGTCAGCACGCGGAGCTGCTGCCGGCCCGCACCGTGATGTCGATGTTCAGCGCTGGCGGCGGCGGTGGGCGCGGCGGCAATGCCGGCACCGGTGGCGCCGGTGGCGTCGGCCGGGGCGGCCTCGGTATCAACCTGTTGAACCTCAACCTGTTCGGCGACCAGACCAACAGTGCCGGTGACGGCGTCGGTGGCGCGGGCGGCACCGCTAATGGCGGTACCGGTGGATCCATCAGCGGCTGAGTTCAGCCGGGGCCACTAGCGATCAGCTGATCGCGCGGCGCGCCGTTTATGGGGAGGGGTGGCCAGATCGTGGCCATCCCTCCCGCTTGCGTGACGTCAAGATTGGACCGGTAAGGATTGAGTTTTGTGGAGATCGCCAGTCAGCATGTGAATTGTTGACAGGTTCGGTGACCAGGCTAATCGTGCCGGTGAAAATTCCGGGGGCTCGGGCGGCGGCGCCGACGGCGGTGCTGGGGGCGCCAGCCACAGCTGAGCCGAGGTGATGCCATCGGGTGGTCATCTGATCGGCGAGAGCCGGTGACGAGGGTGGGACCGTTGGGGTAGGTACTCCCGGTTGGCAATGTTCCGTAGTCCGCGCGGCCGGCTACGTATTGGCAATAGTGGCCCGGTTCTACGTAGTGCCCTTAGTTGAGTTACGTGTGACTACTGATTGCCACGAACGTTACCGCGCGGCAGGGTATGAGTTACCAAATCGGTACTGCCACCGACCAGGTACTTATGCCCGGCTCGCCGGGATCACCTTTCCTAGGAGGATTTAGATGTCTGACGCATTGAGCTTCGCTGAGATCGACGGTCAGCACGTGGAGCTGCTGCCAGCTCGTACCGTGATGTCGATGTTCTACGCTGGTGGCGGCGGCAATGACGGCGGCGGCCGTGGCGGCAACGGCGGCGGGGGCGGCCACGGCGGCACCGGCCGAGGTGGCCTCGGGCTCAACCTCATCAACCTCAACTTGTTCGGCGACCAGACCAACGACGCAGGCGACGGCTTCGGCGGCGCTGGCGGCAACGGCGATGGCGGTACTGGTGGTGCCGTGCGTAGCTGAATCGAGCCGGCGCTGCTCCCGCGATCACCTATTCGTGGCGGCGCCGTAGGCTGGAAGGGGTGGTCGAATCGCTCCCGCCCCTTCCAGCTCATCATGGGCCTTCTACCTGCGGAAATGTTGTTCTTCGGGGCCGTGCCATAGGTACTTCGGCGCTCGACTTCCGTAGCGTCCCGGAGCGACTAGGTATCCGGTTAACTCGAATGGCCTAAGTAGAACACTCGTAAGACTTAAGTACCGCTACTGATTGCCACATCGATCTCACCGTGGGCAAGGTATGTAGCGCCGATCGGCACTGCCACCGATGCGGCGTTTGAAGTCCTGGGCCATCTGGAGACCACAGGACCCACCTTTCCTAGGAGGATCTATGTCTGACGCACTGAGCTTGACCGAACTCGTCGGGCAGCGCGTGGAGCTGCTGCCGTCTCGTACCGTGTTGTCGCTGTTCAGCGCCGGGGGCCCCGGACGTGGTGGCAACGGCGGTCTGGGTGCTCCCGGTGGGGTAGGCAGGGGTGGCCTCGGCGCCAACCTCATCAACGCCAACGTGTTCGGCGACCAGACCAACCTCGCCGGTAGCGGTGTCGGTGGCGAGGGTGGCGGCGCAACCGGCGGTGCCGGTGGAGCTGCTTACAGCTGATTGCCGCTGGTGCCATCGGTAGTCAGGCTATTTCGTGTGGGGGCGTGGGGGTGGCCAGGCCACGGCCGCCCCCTCCCCAACACGAGGTGAGCGCGTTTATTACGCAGTGGCACCGGCGAAACTAGGTAGCGACGAGCCGTGCCTGCGACGTTAGGCGTCGGTAGGCTGGGTGGTATTAAGTAATGCCACTCATGGCGTGTTTCGTCGGCGGCGGTCTTTGGATTCGAGCAGGTTTCGATTCGGCCAGGTTCGATTCGGCGGAGGGATTCGATTCGGCGGAGTGGGACTTCGAGTCGGGGGAGGGCGTCATCGATACTGAGCGTGTGGAGGTTGATTTCGGATCGGCTGTAGGCACCGTGCCGCGGTTGGCTGACGGGGTCGAGCTGATCGGGGAGTACCAGGGATCGGGTTTTCAAGAGCCTCGCTTCATAGTTCGACGGGCCGATGGGCAGGTCATCCAGCTGCCCCGGTTGCTGTACCTGCTCGCGGCCAGCATGGATGGTCAGCGTGACCAGGCGCAGGTCGCTGGTGTGCTCAGCGCCGAGTTCGGCAAGGTGGTGCAGGCTGAGCAGGTGGCTTTTCTGGTGGACAACCGGTTACGCCCGGCGGGGATCATCGCGGCTGACCCGGGTGCTGGAGGAGACCCGGACTCCGGATCCGCCGGCGCGGCGCCGAAGATGGCCGTGAAGTCCGATCCGTTGCTGGCGTTGAAGTTCCGGGTCGGGGTCGTCCCGGAGCGGACGGTGTGGCGCATCGCTGGGTTCTTCGGCCCGATGTTCTGGCCGCCGGTGATCCTCGCCACGTTGGCCAGCTTCATCGGCCTGGACGTGCTGATCATCGCCCAAGGCGGTCTGGGACGGATCGTGCCCAGCGCGATCGCGTTGATCTACCAGCCGGCGTTGACCCTGCTGGTGTTGGGTTTGATCTTGGCTTCAGCGGCGTTTCACGAGTGCGGGCATGTCACCGCCTGCCGCTACGGGGGCGCCCGGCCCGGGGTGATGGGGTTTGGTCTGTATCTGGTGTGGCCGGCGCTGTACAGCACGGTCACCGACTCCTACCGGCTGGGCAGGGCGGGGCGGCTACGGACCGACCTGGGAGGGGTGTATTTCAACGCGGTGTTCATCGCCGGGATGAGCGTGGCCTACCTGTATACCGGGGCACCGTGGCTGCTGGTGGCCATCGTGGCCCTGCACGTCGAGACCGCGACTCAGTTCCTGCCGATGATCCGCCTGGATGGCTACTACATCCTCAGTGACCTGATCGGGGTTCCCGATCTGTTCAGCCGAATGGGGCCGGTGCTGGCGAGCGTCATTCCCGGGCGGCCGACCCATCCGCGGGTGCAGGAACTCAAGCCGTGGGTCCGTCGAATGATCACCCTGTGGGTGCTCATCGTGGTGCCCTATCTGGGGTACTGGTTGATCGGATTTTTGATCGTGATCCCCAAGGTGCTGCCAGTGGTGTGGCACCGCCTGGTCTTTTTGATCCACGCAGTGGGAGAAGAGGCATCGGCCAGCCACGGGGCCGAGGTTGCGTTGGGTGTCGTGCAGATCGTCTTGCTGTTGCTACCGTGGGTGGGGTCTGCGCTGATGCTGGGAATGATGGCGCGGCGGCCGGTCCGGTGGCTACGACGGCGGATGATGCCAGCGGCGGTCCGCGCAGGGGGGTTGTAAGTGCTGGTGTCCCCGAACGGTGGCACAGAACGTGGCCGGGATCCTGGCACGGGATGGCCGACCGTACGGCTTGGCACGGCGGTGGCGATGCTGGCCGCGGTGGGGTCGCTGGCGGGCTGCCTCGGCACATCGGGCGGCGCGACCCCCGGCACGGGTGGCACCGGTACCAGTAATAGCGGTGGAAATGGTTACGGCGGCAATGGCGGTGACGCCAATGGCGGCGGTACCGGAGGTAACGGCGGCAACGGCTATGGCGGTTGGGGAGGCAATGGCTATGGCGGCAATGGCGGCAATGGCGTTGGCGGCCGTGATGGTGCAGACGGTGTCGATGGGGTAGGTGGTTCCGGCGGAGGTTTCTCCGATGCCGGTGCGGTGGCCGGTTCTGGCCGGCTGACCACTCGGACGATAGATCTGTCCGGGGTCACCTCGGTGGTTGCGGAGGCCGATTTTGTGGTGCACCTGCGGGTGGGCCGCCCGGCGCAGGCGAAGGTCACGATGGATGACAACCTGACTGATCGCGTCGAGGCCACCGTCACCGGTGGCCAGCTACGCCTGGGGATCAAGCCGGGTATGGGCGTCCGGAATGCGACGTTGTCCGCTGACGTCACGGTGGGCCAGCTCGATCGGCTGGCCACCGCGGGCGCCAGCAGGGTGCTGCTGGACCGGGCACTGACCAGCCCCGCGCTCCAACTGGCCATCGCCGGGGCCAGCGCAATCACCGGCCCCATCGCAGTCGGGCGGATGCAGGCCACCGTCTCGGGTGCCGGCACCCTGGCGCTGTCCGGGGATGTCCAGGAGCTACGTTTCAGTGCGGCGGGAGCCAGCCAGCTACCGTTAGCAGAGCTCACTGTCCGTTACCTTGACGCGACGCTGTCCGGGGCCAGCCATGCCACTGTGACGGTCACCGACACGCTAGCCGTACAGGCCGCGGGGGCCTCGGGGCTGCGTTACCGGGGCAACCCGAGCGTCACCCGCTCCCAGACGTCGGGCATGTCGTCTATCGTGCGGGATTCACCGTAGGTGACAGCATTGCTGCGTGATCTAGCACACTTCACGCAGGCCTGAAAACGCCTTGAACGCAATGTCACCGAATGTGCACACACGGTTACCGAGCACGGATCTCGCGATCCTGACTCGCGCTAATATCCACATTACTTGACGTGGTCGCCCATAGCGATTTCGTCACCGTTAGCATATGCTGACCTCAAGGGGTAGTGGGTCAGCTATTGGCGCGACGCGGGGGGGCGTAGCCAATGT
>QHBY01000495.1:1512-2748 GCA_003244245.1 Pseudonocardiales bacterium | reverse complement strand
AACTTCACCCCGTCCACCACCGCGTCGAGATCGCCGGGTCCGCCGTCGCCCTCGTCGAAGTAGCGGAAGTCGACGAGCGGCGTGTCGCGTGGGTCGGCCGAGCGCAGGCGCACGGACCCGGCGCGGTTGTCGGTGTGCGCTTTGAGCACCGCCCACGTGAACTTGTCGTGCTGGTCGGTGATCGCACTCGAGTAGTGGGGGAAGTACCCCTTGAAGTAGGAGGGGAGCGCGAACACGAAGACATCGGGCAGCTCGGTCTCGCCGGAGTTGCGGATGACCGCGAGAGCGACCCCGTTGGTGGTGTACGGGCCCTCGCCCCCGAGCCACTCGGAGTAGAAGTTGTCGGGCTTCTCGCCCTCGGCCGGGGCCCGCCAGCTGGCGCCCCGCAGCAGCGTGAAGTCCTGGGTCATCCTGCTCACGACGCCCACCTCGTAGCGGTCCTGGAGGTTCTCCCCGACTCCCGGCAGATCGAGCTTCACCTCGATGCCGTGCTGCGCCAGCTCGTCTGCCGGACCGATCCCCGAGAGCTTGAGCAGCTGTGGAGTGTTGAAGGCGCCGGCGCTGACGATCACCTCTGCCGACGCGGCTGCGCGCCGCGCCGGCGGCAGCTGCCCACCGCCGTCCGCGCTTGGGTCGGCGCGGTAGAGGTGGCGCCCCTCGACGTACTCGACCGCGACCGCGCGGCGCTCGCCGTTGAGCACGACGCGCGTCGCCAGCGCGCCGGTTCGCACCACGAGCCGGTCGGGATGCTCCCGGACGGTGTCCAGAATTAATTCGCGTGTCCCGTTGCGGCGCCCCAGGTTGGTCGCCAGCGGCGCGCGCCAGAGCCCGAGCAGCTTCCTGTCGTCCTTGCGCCACGCGTTCGGATCGAACAGGTGACTCAGCTCCTCATCGGGCTCCAGGGCACGGCCGAGGTCCGCCTCGAGCGCGCGCTTGGCGGCGCCGGCGACGGTCGCGAGCAGCTCCTCGTCCTTGAACGCCAGCGCCGGCGACGGGAAGTCGGTGTGAAGCCAGCCGTCGAACCCGTGACGGGCGCCGTTGCGAAAGAACAAGGAGTCGATGAACCCCAGGCGGTGGATGATCGCGGTCAGGAGCCTGCTGCGCGGGTACGCTCGCGGCCGGTGCCTGTGATCGCAGTGCTCGAGCCGCTGGAAGAAGTGACGCATCCGGTCGCTGCGCCAGCTCGGGTCACCGGTGGCGTCGGCGATCGCGTCCCAATCGGCGTTGTGGGGGTAG
>QHBY01000495.1:1286-1490 GCA_003244245.1 Pseudonocardiales bacterium | reverse complement strand
CGTGCCCGCGCGCGGGTAGAGGATGCCGGCGCGCTCGCTGACGTATTTCGCGTCGCGCCGCTCCCGCTTCCGATCGGAGTAGTGGTGGACGAAGTAGTCCCAGCGCAGCAAAGGGTCCTCGGTGGCCAGCGCGTGGAACAGCGGGACCTCGTAGTTGGCCCCGCCGTCGTCGCCGCCCGCCTCCAGCAGCAGCACGCGCTTGCC
>QHBY01000495.1:0-1243 GCA_003244245.1 Pseudonocardiales bacterium | reverse complement strand
GCCTGCGCGTGCGAGGTTCGCGGCGAGCGGGCCGCCCCCGGCGCCGGATCCGACGACGACGTAGTCGAACGTCTCGTCGGAGGCCGGCTCTGCCATCAGCGCTGGGCCAACGCCGCAAGGGCAGTGTTGAACGCCGAGAGCCCCGCTGCCGTGAGCGCCTTGTCGCGCGGCAGCTCCTCGCGGACGGCGGCCGTGAGCGCCGCGGCCGTGTCCGAAGCATGGATCACTACCGCCAGCTTCAAAGCGCGCCGCAGCTCGTCCTCCGGCGCTGTCCAGAGCTGCGCGCCGATGATCGCCGTTCGCACGCCGAAGAGACGGAACGGATAGTAGGTGGGGTTACTCGCCGGCGGGTCCACTCCGAGGCGCTTGGCGAGAAAAGCCGGGACGAACAAGCCGAGCGATCCGTTGACGAACCTGATCAGCCCGAGCAGCGCGCGCGCCTTGTCACGCCGTTGCAGCGGTAACGAAGGGACCGAGAGCACCTGCACCGCCTCCCATCCAATAGGGGGCTACAACGCCCCGCATGTGGGGGTCAAGGCGAGTATCTACCGTCGAGCACCTCGCGGTCAAGGCGGGAATTCCGCGTCCGCAGCACGCCAGCAGATGGCCCGCTCGGGGGCGAGACGCAGGAGCGGCCCGCGGGGAGGTTGGGCCCGGTAGGCCGGATAGCGCGCCGCGAGGGCCTCCATCACCTGCTCCTTGCCGGCCGGATCAAGGACCGTCGTGCGTCCCAGGATCTGCACCCATGCGAGTCGCGTCCAGTCGTCTTCGTAGTGGTCCACCGTCAGCGCGGACTCGGGTCGCGATCGCAGCCAGCGCACGCGGGCGACGTGCTCGCCGTGACGGCGCTTGGGCTTGTCGTCCACGGCGCTCCACAACGCACCATCGACCACGGCGAATGTGACCGGCAGAACGCGCGGGCGCCCTTCCGCGTCGAGCAGGCCGAGACGCGCCACCGGTGCCGCCTGCAACAGCTCGACGGCCCACGAGGGAAGCTGCTCTAGAGTCCGCTTGCTCACTCGGCTGACATTAGAGCGATCAACCTGACACGGAGGAGGCAGCATGGACGTGGGAATCGGGCTTCCCAACGCGGTACGGGGCGTCGCGCCGCGCACCATCGTGGATTGGGCGCGCCAAGCGGAAGAGGCGGGCTTCTCGTCGCTGGGCACGATCGACCGGATGGTCTACCCAAGCTATGAGTCGCTGATCACCCACGCGGCGGCCGCCGCGGTCACCGAGCGCA
>QHBY01000494.1 GCA_003244245.1 Pseudonocardiales bacterium | reverse complement strand
GGCGGGTAAACGCTCGCCGTCCCGCCGGACCGAGCTGGCCGCTGGCCGCCGCCGTGATCGACGAAACCGACAGCGAACCGCTCACCGCGACACCGAGCCCACCCCCACCAGCACACTGAGCCCCCCCGAGCCCGGGCCCCTCACGCCCGGCGCCCACCGCGAGTAGAGCGGGCTGGCGCGCCTCAGGGTGATTCCTGACGTCGGTCACTCACCTGCATAACCGGATGGTCATGGGGAAGGCCGGATGGGCTCCTCGAAGATCGCGATGCCGTCCCGACCATCCCGGCGGCTCATCCACCGACGCAACGGTGCGGGCAGTGCCCAGCGGGCCAGCACCAACGCCGCGGCCTCCCGCAGCGCCGCCAACTGAGCTGCCGCGCTCGCATCCACCGCCGGAGTGCCACTACGCGGGAGCCGGCGGCACGCCAAGACCAAGCCCGCGACGGCGAACGACCCCGCGCACAGCGCGTCCACCAACCCGCCGCGCCTATGCGAACGATCCAACGCCGCCAGCCCCACCATCGAGGCGGCATGCGCGACGTCGGCCTCCACCCCCAACACCAGCACGACCGGGCCGGGCGCGCCAGCGCACAGCAGTCCTTGCACGACCTGCCGGGCACCGAGTACCCGGGTCACCGCCCGGGTCGGCCGATCCGGGCGGTGACCGGTGTAGAGCCGGATCACCGGGTCAGGTGCGAGCACAAGCAGGGCACCGTAGCCGGTACGCAGGGCGGAAAACCAGTTCACCGGCGGCGCAGCCACGTCACCGCCGCCGTGGCCAGCCCAGTTGCGGTGGCGGCCGCAGCGGTGGTCGAGAGCAGCCGGGCGTGGTGGGAGAACCACAGCTGCGGGGCGCGGTTGTGAGCCTTGTCGTCGAATATCCCGTGGGCACCGTGGTCGTGGCCGTCCTTGCCGTCGACGGGCTTCCACAGGTTGTGCGGTCGGTCCGGGCCTGCCTTATCGCCGGTCTGCTGTGACTGGTAGCCGGTCTTGGCCAGATAGCGGTCCAGCAGCGCCGGGGCGATCTTCTGCCCGACCAGGGTGCCGACGGTGCTCGCGCCCACCCAATACTGCTTGCGCCGCGGGTGATCGGCGGCGAACACGACGCCCCGCGCGGCGACCTCGGGTTGGTATATCGGTGGTACCGGCTGGGGGTGATTGGGCAGCCGGGACAGCACCCAGGAGAACTGCGGGGTGTTCACCGCCGGCATCTGGACGACTGTGACGTGGATGTTGCTGCCCTCGTGCAGCAACTCGGTGCGCAGGGATTCGGTGAACCCGTTGATGGCGTGCTTCGCGCCGCAATAAGCCGACTGCAACGGGATGCTGCGCCCGCCCAGAGCAGAGCCCACCTGCACGATGGTGCCCCGGTCTCGGGGCCGCATCCGCGCCAGCGCGACCATGGTGCCATAGACGTAACCGAGGTAGCTGACCTCGGTGACCCGGCGGAACTCCTCCGGCTTGATCGCGTGGAACGGGGCGAACACCGACGTGAAAGCCACGTTGATCCATACATCGATCGGCCCGAAGTTATCCTCGACCTGCTTGGCGGCGGCGTCGACCTGGTCGTAGTCGGCGGTGTCGGTGGGAATGGCCAATGCGGTACCGCCGACGTTCTCCACATCCTTGGCCGCGCCGTCGAGGCCGGCCTGCCCGCGCGCCAACAGTGCCACCTGCGCCCCCCGGGCGCCGAACTGCTGCGCGGTAGCCCGCGCGATCCCCGCGCTCGCCCCGGTGATCACCACAACCTGACGATGAGTCATCCCTGCCTCAGCTTCCTGCCGACTACAGCACACCGGCGTCAGTTCCGCGAAACGTCAACCAACGCTTCGCCCATACCGGGTTCCCACCGGCAGGCAGTCGCACGCGTGACGAGTCCCTCTTCTGTAGACCAAAGGATGCGTCGCTGCGGGCCGAGTGCATCCTAGGAAAATCCCCCCAGCAGACCCGCAGGGTGGGGCCACCTGATCTCGCTCTGTGTTGCTTCCGCGAGATCAGGTGGCCCCGTGCTGGACTCGTAGCGGGTCACCCGATGCGGTACTGGTCCAGGTCGGCCTGCTTGACGTCCAGGCCTAGCCCTGGGCGGGATCGGTCCGGGCGCAGCACGCCACCGGGTTGCGGTTCGAGGACTCCGTCGAAGGCGATCCGCTCGATGCGGACGTGGTCGTGGAAGTACTCCAGGTGGCGCAGGTGCCAGATGGCGGTACCGACCTGCGCGCTGACCTGCGGCGCGCAGTGCAGCGAGAGCTCGATGCTGCGCGCATCGCACAGCGCGGCGACCCGCAGCACGCCGGAGATGCCCAGCGCCCGGGTGACGTCGGCCTGCAGGCAGTCCACGGCGCCAGCGTCGAGCATGTGCTGGAAGTAGGGCAGGTGATAGCCGTACTCACCGGCGGCGATGTCCATCCCGCCCGGGCCGCGATCGCGTAGCAACCGCAGACCTGCCAGGTCATCAGAGCTCACCGGCTCCTCGAACCAGCGCACCCCGTGCTCGCTGAACCGCTGCGCCCACAGCAACGCGTCCTTGCGGGTGTAGGCGCCGTTCGCGTCCACGAACAGCGCTGTGTCATCGCCGATCGCCTTGCGCGCTGCCTTCAAGCGCTGCGGATCCGCATCGGGGTCGCGGCCGACCTTCATCTTCACCCGCGGGATACCGGCCTCGGCCCATCCGGCGAGCTGAGCGGCGAGGGTCTCATTGTCGTAGGAGGTGAACCCGCCGCTGCCATAGATCGGCGTGGCTTCGTGCACGGCCCCGATCGCGATTACCAGCGGCACATCCAGCAGCCGCGCCTGCAGGTCCCACAGCGCGATGTCGACCGCCGAGATCGCCTCCGCGGTCACCCCCGGCTTGCCGAGGTTGCGCACCGCGCGCTGCATCTGAGCCCACGACGCGGTCGGGGTGAGCGCATCCTTACCCGTCACCACCCCGGCGAGCTTGCCGCTGACCACGGTGGCCGTCGAGGCGCCGCCGTAGGTGTAGCCGTAGGTGTAGCCGTAGGTGTAGCCGGTACCCGTGTGTCCGGCGGCGTGTGCGGCCACCAGCACGAGCGTTGTGGAGTCCCAGTCCAGTGTGCCGTCGGATTCCGGGGCATCGGTGGGGATCTCGTAGGCCGAGACGTCGAGGCGCTCGATCGGGACCGCGTCCGCTGCTCTGGTGCTCACGGAAGGGGGTTACCACCGATCGCGCTGATTCATGCGATCCGCTCGACATCAGCGGCGGGGCGCTTTCTCGGGTGAGGGCGCCTGGCCGCTGAGGTGGACAGCGCCACCCGCGCTGCAGACTCGGCGCCCCCGCTCGCGAGATCGAAACCCGGAAGCGACCCCGCCATCAGCCACGTCCCTGCACCGTCGGCATTTGCGGCTGCTGGTGGCGGTGGCGACTGTCGTCGTTGCTTTCCCGGACTCAGTGGCGGGCGGTGAGGAGCCGGACGGCGACGGCGGCGAGGGCGGTGAGGGCGGTGAGGGAGACGCCGACGGTGGCGAGCCGGCGGGCGCGGCGCCCGGTGGCCGGTTCCGGCCGGACGTGGTTGTACAGCTGTTCCGGGAACTTGCCGCGGTAGCCGTCCGGGCCGTGTTCGCGAGCCATTTTCATCACCTGCGCCACGTGCAGCGCGCCGCGGCCGGTTCCGGCCTGCTCGATCTGCGTCTTGCAGGAGAACCCGTCGGCGACGATCACGGTGTCCCGCTCGGCGGAGCGCACCGCGGGCAGCAGCGCCTGCTCCCCGCACTGTAGGGAGATGTCGTACTTGCCGTTCTCGAAGCCCCACGATCCGGCCAGCCCGCAGCAGCCGCCTTGGAGCGGTTGCACGCTCACGCCCATCCGCTTCAATACCTCGTGCTCGGGCGTCATGCCGCCGGTGGCGCGGTGGTGGCAGTGCCCCCACACCAGGGCGTCGCGGTGCAGCGGCGGTACCTCGATGTCGAAGGCGGTGAAGAACTCCGCGAAGTGATAGGCGTTGCCGGCCAGCCGCCGGGCGTCGTCGTCGTGCGGCAGCAGTTTGCCCAGCTCGTCTTTGAAGACCGCCAGGCAACTCGGCTCCATCCCGACCACCGGAGTGCCGGCCCGGATGTCGTCGCGCAGCACGTCGAGCACCCGGTGCAGGTAGTGCCGGGCGGCGTCGAGGAAGCCGTAGTCATAGAGCGGGCGGCCGCAACACACGTGCACCGACGGCATGACGACCTGCCAGCCGGCAGCTTCGATGGCCTCCACGCAGGCCACCCCGACGTCGGTGTGCAGGTGGTTGTTGAACGTGTCCGGGAACAGCACCACCCGGCGCCCGTGCGGGTTCACCGAACCGCCGCGCTCGGCGAACCACTGCTGCAGGGTGAGGGGCGCGAATGACGGCAGCGGGCGGCGCCGGTCGATCCCGGCGGCGAACTTGGCCACCCGCGACAGGACCGGGGTCTGGGTCACGGCGTTGACCACCTCCGGCATCAGCGCGGCCAGCCGGGAAGCCTGGTCGATGAAGCCGAACGCGTAGGCGTAGCGCGGCCGCCACCGCCGCCACGACCGGTAATGGTGGTGCAGGAACTCCGACTTGTAGGTCGGCATGTCCACGTCCACCGGGCAGTCGCTGGTGCAGCCCTTACACGCCAGGCACAGATCCAGCGCGTCAGCGACCTCACGGGACTGCCACCCATCGGTGATCACCTCACCGCGCAGCATCTCGAACAGCAGCCTGGCCCGCCCACGGGTGGAGTGCTTCTCCTCCCGGGTGACCTGGTAGCTGGGGCACATCGTGGTCTGGGCATCAGGCACCCGACACTTGCCGACACCCACGCAGCGCAGCGTGGCGTGCGCGAAGTCCCCACCATCCTGCGGATAGGAGAAGGCGACGTCGGGCCGGGCCGGGTTGTAGTCGGTGCCCAGTTTGAGGTTCTCATCGAAGCGGTAGGCGTCGATGACCTTGCCCGGGTTCATCTTCCAGTCCGGGTCCCAGATCGCCTTGAACTCCCGCATCGCCGCGAGCAGCCGCGGCCCGTACTGCTTGCCGAGCAGCTCCGCACGTTGCTGGCCATCGCC
>QHBY01000493.1:2359-2630 GCA_003244245.1 Pseudonocardiales bacterium | reverse complement strand
TGCTGGCTCATCTGGGAGCTCGGTCGACGCGGCGTCGGGTGGTATCGCTCAAGGTCGATGGAGGTGTCCCGCGGGTGCTGTCCTCGGCTCAGATCGACGCGGTGTTGGGATCCTGTGTTCGGCTGCGGGATCGGTTTCTGTTCATGCTGCTGCGCGATACGGGTCTTCGGATCGGAGAGGCGTTGGGGCTTCGTCACGGTGATCTCAACGCGCGTCGCCGCGAGGTGAGCGTGCGGTTCAGGGAGAACGCCAATGGTGCGCGGGCGAAGAC
>QHBY01000493.1:347-2331 GCA_003244245.1 Pseudonocardiales bacterium | reverse complement strand
GATCTGGACAGCGACTACGTGTTCCTCACGTTATGGTCGAAGCCTGTCGGCGTGCCGTTGACCTATTCGGCGGTGCACAGTCTGGTCGGCCGGCTGCGGGCTCGCAGCGGCGTCGTGTTCGAGCCGCACTTCTTTCGGCATACCTACGCCACGAACCTGCTCCGACGTGGTACCCCGGCCGAGGTGGTGGCCAAGCTGCTCGGCCATGCTTCGGTGGCCACGACCACCGGCATCTACGGCCATCTTAGCCCGGACGATCTTCGGGAGGCGTTGGTCGCCGTCGGAGTCCTCCCCCCGCTTGGTGATGATCGTCGTGCCGTTGGTCAGGCGCCGCGGTGGTGAAGCTGCAGGCGGTCCAGCGCCGTGCTCCGGACGGTGACGCCCCGCGCGCGGCACCGGCTGCGGTCGGCGATCTGCATGTGCGGATCGTCGCTGCGCTGCGCCCGGAGTTTGCGAGCGAGGTCATCGTGCCCGCGGTAGGCGCTCCGATCATCGGCCTTGCCCCCTGCGTCGTCGAAGGCTGCGTCGCTGGCACCACCGGGCACGAGCTGTGCCGGGATCATTTGGCGCGCTGGACCGCTGCCGGACGGCCAGACAAGCGGGTCTGGGCCGCGACACAGACGCCCCTCGACAGGCCGGGCACGCGGCCGCTGATCGGATGCGAGGTCCCAGCCTGTCGACGCGGCGCAGCCCAGGAGCGGTTGTGTGTGCGGCATGCCGAGGCGTACCGGCGCGCCGGCAGCCCTGCACGCGGCCGATGGCTCATGCGGCCACACGAACTCCCCGGCGATGACGCCCTGGACTGCGTTATGCCAGGTTGCGTGCTGTTCGCCGAAAACCGGCGGCGCGCCTTATGCCGGCAGCACACGATCCGTTGGTCCGTGGCGGGCAAACCAGCGGTGGCGCAGTTCGCGACGGTCTGCCAGCAGCTTCCCGAGCATGCTTTCGATCTGCGAGGGCTTGCCCCGCGGATTCGCCTGGAGATCCAGTACGGGCTGCAATGCCGCGTCGACCAAGGCCGGATCAAGACCAACCCCGTGCGGCTGCGGCCGCTGTTCACCCGCCTGGCCCGTAGCGGAGCAGGCTCGCTGCAGGATCACACCATCGAACAGTGGCGTGAGCTCCTCACCCGCGACAAGACACTCACGCGAGGACTGCTGTCCTTCCTCGCGTTCACCCTGGACAGTCTGGAAGACCTGCAGCACGGCGTCGGCTGGGAATCGGAATACCCCCGCGATGTGTGGCGGCTGCGTCGCCTGGGCTATGACAGCGCCACGCTGGCCCACCTGCGTTTCGACACCATCGAACCGGTCTGGTTGCGGGAGCTGACCAAACGTTGGCTGCGGTGGCGGCTGTCGACCGGGCTCAGCGTCACCCAGGCCGGCAAGGACGTCACCGGTGTCCGCCGCTTCGCCGAGTTCCTGGTCGCAATCGATTGTCTGCCCGCCTCGCCGGCCGGTGTGACCCGCGAGCTGATCGAGCGATACCTCGCCTGGCTGTCGATCAAACGCCCAGCTGCGGCGGGCCGAGGCGGGGAGCTGGCTGCTCTGGGCGGGTTCCTGCGCGCCGTGCAGCAGCACCGCTGGGCCGATGACCTCCCGGCGACTGCCACCATCTACGCCGAGGACTACCCGCGCCGTGAAGAGGCACCCTCGCGGGCGTTGAGCGAACACGTAATGCGGCAACTGGAAAGCGAAGCAAACCTGTACCGGTTCGTCGAGCCGCGCTTTCGGCTGCTCACCGAACTGCTGCAACGAGGGGGCCTGCGAGTCGGCGACGCCCGCCAACTGCCCATCGACTGTATCCGCCGTGACGAGCACGGCGCGCCCTACCTGCAGTACCGCAACCATAAAATGCGGCGCATCGCGTTCATTCCGATCGACGACGTCCTGGAAGCCGCGATCACCACCCAGCAGACAGCGGTCCGGTCCCGCTGGCCGGCGGGCCGGGTCCTGTTCCCGATGATCTACGCCAACCCCGACGG
>QHBY01000493.1:0-302 GCA_003244245.1 Pseudonocardiales bacterium | reverse complement strand
AGTTCCGCCACACCTACGCCACCCGTCTGATGAACCTCGACGTGCCCCCGCACGTCGTGCAGAAACTCCTTGATCACGACTCGCCCGCCATGACCGCCCACTACGGACGGCTCAAACAAGAAACGATCCGCCGGCACTGGGACGCCGCCATGAAAGTCGGCGTCGCCGGCGACGAGGTCACCGTCGACACCACGGGACCGCTCGCCGACGCGGTCTGGCTCAAGAACAGCCTGTCCCGAGCGAAGATGGCGCTGCCGAACGGCTACTGCACCCTGCCGCTGCAACAGACCTGCGACTACGCC
>QHBY01000492.1 GCA_003244245.1 Pseudonocardiales bacterium | reverse complement strand
CCCCCCGAGGGGGGAAGGGGGGCCGGGCCGCAGCGGGGGAACCGGACCGCGCGGTACAGGTCACCGCGGGTGGGAACTCCGGTGCCCACGTCTGGAGAGGGGGGCTGGTGACGGCGGTCATCCCTTACAACCTGGTAATCGGCCGCTGCGTCGAGGTGTTACCGCCCACGGTACTTATTTTCCATCCACTTGCGTTGTATGTCCCCTGTTCACTCACGTGGAAGCCCCCCGCCGCTTAAAAGCACGAGAAGGCGGCGACCATCGATGAATCGGCACCCAAACTAACCGAGAGGAGTTGGGCATTCACGTGGGACAAACGCCTCGAGACATTCACGCGTTAAGCCGCGAGTTAGCAACGCTGACGGCAGATATAGAGCGCCTACGCACAGACTTACGTAACGTGTTCGATCGATTCCTCACCGCACGGGGCATCGAAGATGGATCGCCCGGTGCAGCGCCCTCACGGATGCAGAAGTAGCGCGGCGCGTACTGGGTCAGCGGCGTGCACGGTGCCCTCCGGGGTGACCCAGAACGGCACCGGGTGCTCGGCTCCGTCATGACGCACCCGCAACTGCTCGTGCAGTCGCAGCTCTCCGTCCGGGACGGCGAGGCCGGCGGCGGCGCACACCGCCACCACCTCCACCAGATCGACCCACCGCATCGTTGCCCCGCCAGCGGCGTCGAGCAGCTCGGGCGCCACCCGCTCGGAAGCCAGCGGCAGATCCAGCAAGTCGGCCAGGGCGCCAGGGTCGCCACCGGAGACCAGTTCACCAGCCGGTAGCACGCCGGCCAGCCACGGCGAGTCAAGCACTACCGCGCGGTCGGCCTCGACCACTTCGCCAGTGACCGCCCGCACCCGAGCCGGCGGTGCTACGTCGTCAGGGTCGAGGTCCGCGCCGGCCAGCACGGTATGCGCGGCGTGCACCACCGCAGGGGTGACCGTGCGCGCGGGGTCAGCCAACCGGGCCAGCAGGTCGGCAGCATCAGCGGCGCTGACGACGCTGCACCCGGTTCGCACCCCAGCGGCGACGAGCAACGCCTCCTCGGTGTCGCAGACCGGGACCACGTCGTAGAGACCCGCCAACGCGACGGCCCCGGCGAGCCGCCAGTGTGGCGGTGGGTGGCCGCCAAGCCGGGCGTGCCGGGCCAGCCACCAGCCGGTGTAGCCGCCCGGCTGGCGCAGCGCGGCCAGACCAGCGGGGTCGGCGGCGATCCGGCGCAACGCGGCCGGCCAGCACTGATCGTCGACGAGATCCAGATCCCGGACAGCGAGCAGGCGCGCCGGTGGCGCACCATCGGCGCCGTGGGCCTGGGCCCACCATTGCTGCTCACCGTCCAGATCATGATCCGGGCCGTCCGGGTGCGGGTCGTCGAGCATTGCGAACGAATCGAGGACCCCCACCGCTTGCAGCGCGTCCGCTGGTCGTTCGGCAGCGACGGCGGGATCCAGCACGCCCAGCGGCGCGTCCGGGGCGAGCAGCTCCCGCAAGGCCCCACCGGGCAGCACCAGCTCGTCGGCGCGTCTCGGTGCCCCGGTGTCATCAGGCAACGCCAGCGCACCCAGCCACGGCCGCGTTGTGCCATCACGCACCGCGGTGGCCGCTAGCGACAGCACCGCTCGCGCAAGTCCGGTGACGTCCAGGCCGTCCTCGGCGTCATCGACGCTGCGCTCGATCGCCGGACGCAGCGCGTCGAGCAGTTCCGCGGAGCCCACCGGCCGCGCCCCGAGCCGCTCCAGCAGCGGGTGCGCGGCATCGGGGTGCACCAGCCGAAGCTCAGTCGGCACACCGCCAGCTTCAGCCAGATCACCGAGCAGCACCCCACGAGGGCCGGTGACGGTGCGCCCGTCGGCCAGCGGCACCGGCAGCGCGCCGAGCTCCTCGCGGGCCGATGGATCAGCGTCGAGCAGCGGAATCAGGGCGCAATAGCAACGCCTCCACCACGACGGCGGCCGGTCCAGTCCGGCCAGCAGCTCGGTGATGGCCGCCGGGCGCAGCCGGGTCACGCCGAGGGCGGTGAGTGCGGCAGTGTGCACAGAACCGGCCAGATCAGCATCGAGCAGGTTGGGTGTGACGTCGGCTAGCAGTCCAGCCAGTTCGGGCAGCGGCGCGTCGAGCACCAGGGCGTCGGCCGGCGCGATGTCCCGGCCCGCGGCACCGGGTAGCCATCTGGCGTGGCGCAGCGCCTTCAGAACCGCCTCGCGCAGCGCCGCGTCGACTTCGCTGGCCGGGAATCCCGGGGCAGGCACCAGCGCCGTGCGCTGATCCGGCGCCAGCGCGGCGGCGAGCTGCGGGTAAGCCCGCGCCGCAGCGTCGACCAGCAGCTCGACGGCCGGACCGGGATGGACGTGGCGTCGTGACGAGTCGACGGGCACCGTGGCGATCAGTCTTGCGGGCAGGCTAAGGCGCTCCGCGGTCGGCGTGGGCGCGTGCAGCACCTCGCCGGTCAGCGGTGACGGCGCACCATCGGGGCCGACCGGCAATGCCCAACACAGGCTCCACTGCGGTCTCGTCTCGGGCCCGAGCCCGGCCAGAGCGGCCGTCGGTAACAGGCCGGCCTGGCGCACCACCCGCCAGCGGCGCAGCTCGGGACCGTCATGCACCAGCACCGGGTCCTCGCCCTCGCGGCGCAGGACTCGATCACCGATGTCGATGCGCTGCAACCACGGCAACGCCAGCAGCAGGTCACCGGCCTCCGCTGCGAAGGCCGCGAGCACCACCTTCGGGTCGATCCCGGCGCGCAGCGGCAACCGGACCTCGGTCTCGAAGCCCGGTGGCGGATCCCCGCCGGCCGGCCACACCAACCGCAGCACCGGCGGCCGGCCATCGCGCCGGGTCAGCTCCGCGGACAGTGCCGGGTCATCGGCCACCGCGTCGGCGGTGCGCTGGGCGGAGAACTCGACGCCGCCGCAGCGGGAAAGCACCTGCGGCCTGTCGGTGACCCCAAGGACCGCCGCGAACCCGACCCCGAAACGGCCAACGCTGTCACCGGCCCGCTTGGCCGACGCGCGCAGTGCGGCCAGCGCAGCCACCCCGGCGGCGTCTAGCGACGCCCCGGTGTTCGCGGCCCGCAGTTCGCGGCCCTCGACGGTGACCCGCAGGTGCCCTGGCACACCCGCGCGTTGCGCGGCGTCGGCGGCGTTCTGCGCCAGCTCGACGAGCAACCTGTCCGCGTAACCGAGCAGGGCAAGGTCGGACTCGGCATTGGCGTCCTCCCGGAACCGCGTCGGAGACCCCCGCCATGCGGCCAGCACCCCGGCTCGCAGCGCTGCGGTATCGAACGGGTCCGCGCTCACGGCTCGACGGTGTTCATGTGGACCTTGGCGAGCAGGTCTCGCGACGCTCACTCCACCGGCGTCCGGGGCAGCAGCTCCAGCTCAGCGTCGTCGTAGACCAGCTCGGCCACCGGCACGTTCGGGCTGGTATCCACCCGCACCTCGGAATGCGCCCCGCAGCCGAACTCCGCGTGCACCACCTGCCCGTCCGCTGGGGACAGGTCATTGCCGCACACGCCGAGGGCGGCCGCGAGTAGGCCACCCAGGGGAAGGTAGAAGCCGCAGCTGACGCACCGGTCGGGGGCACTGCGGGCCATCTCCGAGTCAGGCCCGTGCTCGCTGTCGTGCCAGCGTTGCACCAGCGCGAGCCGGGCATCGCGACTGAGCACCCGGAGCCGTCCAAGCCCAAGCTCGGGGCTCAGCGGCTCCACCGCAGGGTCGTCGTCGATGAGGTAGCCGGGCACCAGCCGCGGGTCGCCCGGATCGGTCGGCACCAGGTCGCCGACCCCGACGTCACCTGCACGCAGCCGCTGGGTCCAGGGCAGCCAGGGCGGCGCGACCAGTGCGTCCGGGCCGGGCAACAGCACCACTTCGCTGACTGTCACCAGGGTTCCCGGACCCGCCGACGCCAGCGTGACCGACCAGCGCCAGCCGCGGTAGCCGGGCAGATCGGCATCGAAGAGATGAGTAACCGCGCCGCCGTCTTCGGTCTGGGTCTCGACATGCTCGCCTACCGGGTGCTCGCCGGCTTCAGCCTGCGCCGCCTGCCGAGCCAGCTCGCTGGCCTCACCGAGGTCCCGATGGTTGGCCCCAAAGTTGGCTGAGCCTGGCGCGGTAGTGTCGGCAATCACGACTCCGATTGTGCCGCACCGGCGGTCTGTACTGCTAACCCGGCCGCCCCGGCGCGGAATTCCGATGCCGGCAACGGCGATTGTCGCGCTGACAACCCTGGTACTGGCGGCCGTGGTCCTAGTAATCACTGTGCTGACCGGTTGCACCGCCTCGACGGCGCAACAGCTGCACGTACAGGTCCTTGCCGTGCTCCCGCATGACACCACGATGTACACCCAGGGTCTGGAGATCCACGACGGGGTGCTCTACGAGGGCAGCGGGCTGGCCGGGCAGTCCAGGGTCCGGGCCTCCGCGCTGGCCAGCTCCGCCACGTTGCGGGAGGCGACGTTGCCCGCTCCCCTGTTCGGCGAGGGCCTCACCGTCACCGGCGACCGGTTGTGGCAGCTGACCTGGACCAGCGGGATGGCGATCGAGCGGGATCCGGCGACGCTGGCGCAGCGCCGCGCGGTGACCTACCGCGGGCAGGGTTGGGGTCTGTGCCACGACGGGCACCGGCTGGTGATGAGCGACGGCTCGGATCGGCTGACCTTCCGGGACCCGGTGACCTTCGCACCGTCGGGCCAGCTGAAAGTCCGCCTCGACGGCGAGCCGGTGCGCCGGCTCAACGAACTGGAATGCGCCGGCGGCGTCGTCTGGGCCAATATCTTCGAGACCGACGAGATCGTGCGCATCAACCCGAGCACTGGTGCGGTGACCGGGGTGGTCGATGCGTCCGGCCTGCTGCGCACGCAGCCGCCGTCCACGGGGGATGTGCTCAACGGTATCGCGGCGATCCCCGGCACCGACGAGTTCCTCATCACCGGCAAGCACTGGCCGTCGCTGTTCCGGGTGCGCTTCGTCCCGGCCTCATAACCCCAGCAGCTTGATCACGGTTTATGTGCCGAAAACGACACGATCTGTCGCCCACGGCGCATAAACTGTGATCAAGGCGCGGTGGCAGCCGGGATGAGCGCCGAGATGGCGCATGTGGTGCAGGATGAACGCGTGAAGCGGCCCGCATACCCATCCGGCGGCGGCCCCGACGGCTCCCCGGGGCGGCGTCGGGCCCGTCGCGGGCGACGCTGGGTGCCCGACGATCGCCGCGCAGGTCCGGGCCTGACCGATCCGCCGCGGCCGGCGACGCCACCGCCGGCGCGCTGGGCACCGCGCGCCTCCACCGGCGACGCCGCCGCAGGTGAGCGGGACTGGTCGCAGACCAGCGCTGAAGACCACCATCCGCAGGACGCCCAGGAACACGGCAGCCCCCGGGCCAGCGATCGGCAGCCACCGCCGCCCCGCAAGATCACCGTCACCCGGGTGGCCGCCTGGCGGAGCAGGCAACTGGTCTCCGGCGGCGCGCGGCGCTTCCACCGGGCCACCACGGCCGACGGCGCCGGCCGGTCCGGGCTGTCCTCGCTGACCTACGCGGCGATGATGGACTACGCGGCCAGCGCGGCGATCGCCGTCGCACTGGCCAACACGCTGTTCTTCGCCGTCGCCACTGCCCAGAGCCGGGCCAACGTGGCGCTTTACCTGCTGATCACGGTCGCGCCGTTCGCGGTGGTCGCCCCGGTCGTCGGCCCGCTGCTGGACCGGCTACAGCACGGTAGACGGGTGGCGATGGCGCTGTCCTTCGCCGGGCGCAGCTTCCTGCTGATCGTGATGGCGGCACACGTCCACGACTGGCTGCTGTACCCGGCGGCGCTGGGCTTCATGGTGCTGGCCAAGTCCTACGGCGTGCTCCAGGCGGCGGTGATCCCCCGGGTGCTGCCCCCGGAGATCACTCTGGTGAAGACCAACTCGCGGCTCACCGCGTTCGGGCTGGTCGCCGCGGGTGTCTCCGGTGCGGTCGCCGCCGGGATCGCGACGATGACCGGATCGTCGGGAGCGCTGCTGTCCACAGCAGTGATCTGCCTCGCCGGGGCAGCCCTGTGCTTACGCATTCCGTCCTGGGTGGAGGTGACCGAGGGCGAGGTCCCAGCCTCGCTGCGGGCCGAGGCCACCGACCCGCTCGGCTCCACACGGCGCCGCCAGCCGATGGGCCGGCAGGTGGTGATCGCGCTGTGGGGAAACGGGACCGCACGGGTGCTCACCGGATTCCTCACGCTGTTCGTGGCCTTCGCGGTGAAGGCCCAGACGGAGGGCTCACCAGGACGGCAGTTGGTGCTGCTGGGCATCGTCGGAGCGGCGGCCGGGGCAGGCAGCTTCCTGGGCAACGCGGTCGGCGCCCGGACGCATTTCGGTAAACCAGATCAGGCGATCGTCGGATGCGTGGTCGCCGGCCTGACGATGGCGGTGCTCGCCGCGCTGGTGTCGGGCATCGCCATCGCGGCGGTCACCGCGCTGGTGGCGGCGACGGGTAGCGCGGTGGCCAAGGTCTGCTTGGACGCGGTGATCCAGCGCGGCGTGCCGGAGGCGTCGCGCGCCTCGGCGTTCGGCCGGTCGGAAACCGTGTTGCAGACGGCCTGGGTAATGGGCGGCGCGCTGGGCGTGCTGCTGCCTCCCACCTACTGGATCGGCTTCGCCTCGGTCTCGGCGCTGCTGAGCCTGGGCCTGGCCCAAACCCTGCTGACCCGGCGCGGAGCATCGCTCATTCCCGGGTCGCGCCGCCATGGTGCCTCACCGGGGCTGCCGGGGGTCCGATCGTCGCGATAAGGCTTCAATGGCGGGTCAGGGATCCAGCTCCTGGGCCACCGCCCGCACCATCTCTCCGATCCGCTTGGTCGTGCGGCGATCCGGGTACCGGCCGCGGCGCAGGTCGGGCTGGACCGCGGACTCCAGCAACCTGATCATGTCATCGATCACGCCGTGCAGCTCCTCAGCCGGCCGGCGGCGGGCCTCAGCCACCGATGGCGGCGGCTCCAGCAATCGCACCGACAATGCCTGCGGGCCGCGTCGCCCGTCTGCTACTCCGAACTCGACTCGCTGGCCGGCCTTGAGATCGGTGACCCCGGTAGGCAAGGCAGTGGCGCGCACATAGACGTCGGCACCGCCGTCCTGGGTGACAAAACCGAA
>QHBY01000491.1 GCA_003244245.1 Pseudonocardiales bacterium | reverse complement strand
AAGATCGGGAAACTTGGGCTTAATGCATCGCGCTGGACAGTAGCCGGGCGCCCGATCGGCCAGGACCGGGTACCCCCGAGCCGGCTGGTCTCCGGGCGCGCGTCGCATGCAACCAGTTTGCCCGCAATCCCGCCGAGGTACTCAATACAGCCGTCGATTCGGAGAACGTCATGTCCCAGCAGCGCAACCGGCGCACCCGTGAGGATTATCAGCAGGGACTACCCGGCTACCACGATCCGACCGCAGGCTTCGGCGGGGCGTCGCCAGCGCGCAGTGCGCTGACCCTGCGCGCCGTACTGGCCGGTTTCGGTTTGCTGGTCTGCGCGGCCGGCGCGGTATTCACGATCATGGCGGGCCTGACGGCGCTGGGCGTGGTGCTCGCGGTGCTCGCCGCGGTGGCGCTGGCAGATCTGAGCTGGATCATCCATCGCAAGCTCCGCGGCGAACCAGGCTGAGCGTGGAAAAACACCATGATCGCGGTTTGTGTGTCCCTAACGACACAGGATGTCGCTGGAGGCACACAAACGACAGATCTTGCCTCACCATCCGCGGCAACGGTGGCCCCACTATGAAACCTGCCGTTGTGGGCATTAACCCTGGGCCATGTCGTTGAAGCGGCTGTAGTGCAGTTGGTGGGCGACCGTGACGGTTGTGGTTGGCCCATTGCGGTGCTTGGCCAGAATAAGGTCGGCTTCCCCGGCTCGCGGGTCATCCCGTTCCCACGCATCGGGTCGGTGAATCAGCATCACCATATCCGCGTCCTGCTCGAGGCTGCCGGATTCGCGGAGATCGGCCAGCATCGGCTTCTTGTCGGTGCGCTGCTCGGGACCGCGGTTGAGCTGGGAGATCGTGACCACCGGGACTTCGAGCTCCTTGGCCAGCAACTTCAGGTGCCGGGAGAATTCGCTGACCTCCTGCTGGCGGGATTCGACCTTCTTGCCCGAGGTCATCAGCTGCAGGTAGTCCACGATGATCAGGCGCAGGTCGTGGCGCTGCTTGAGCCGGCGCGCCTTGGCCCGGATCTCCATCATCGTCATGTTCGGCGAGTCGTCGATGAACAGCGGAGCCTCGCTGATCTCGCCCATCCGCCGGGCCAGCCGGGTCCAGTCGTCGTCGGTCATCCGGCCGGACCGCATATCGGACAGCCGGATCTTGGCCTCGGCGGACAGCAGCCGCATCACGATCTCGGTGCGGCTCATCTCCAGCGAGAAGATCACGCTGGCCATGCCGTGGGCGACCGAGCACGACCGAGCAAGATCCAATCCCAGGGTCGATTTACCAATACCGGGCCGGGCCGCGACGATCACCATCTGGCCGGGGTGCAGCCCGTTGGTCACCGCGTCGAGGTCGACGAATCCGGTCGGGACACCGGCTGCGACGCCGCCCCGGGACGCGATCGCGTCGATCTCGTCCATGGTGGGCTGCAGCAGCTCTTCCAGCGCGATGTAGTCCTCGCTCATCCGCCGCTCGGTGACCTCGTAGACCGCGGCCTGCGCACGGTCCACCACCTCGTCGACGTCAGCGCCGTCGGCCCCGTGATAACCCAGCTGAACGATTCGCGTGCCGGCCTCGACCAGACGTCGCAGCACCGCCTTGGCGGCGACGATCTCGGCGTAGTAACCGGCGTTGGCCGCCGTCGGGACGATCGAGATGAGGGTGTGCAGGTACGGCGCCCCACCGACCCGGAGCAGCTCACCGCGGCGTTCCAGCTCCGAGGAGACGGTGACCGGGTCGGCCGGCTCACCCCGCCCGTAGAGGTCGAGGACGCAGTTGAAGACGGCCTGATGAGCCGGCCGGTAGAAGTCGTCGGTCCGCAACACCTCGACCACGTTGGCGATGGCGTCCTTGGACAGCAGTATCCCGCCGAGCACTGACTGCTCGGCGGTGATGTCCTGCGGCGGCTGCCGATCGAAGGCCGGTCCGCTGTCCTGCACCCGCACGCCACGGTCGTCCACCAGCGCCACGCGTGGATACCTCCCCGTCCCCCGACTGCCCGAGCGTTCCCGAACGTTTGTTCTATCTGATGGCACCGACAGAGTCTGTTCGGACGGGCCCCGCAACCCGTTCCTCCAGGCGCTGGGCGAGGTTAGGGGCGACCGGCGAGGTTCAGCAAGCTGCGCAGGGGCTGCCTGAAGACAGCCTGGGGACAGCTTGGGGACACCGCCCTGACGAACCGCCCACTGCGCTTGTATCACGATGGATGCCTGGGGACAACCTGGGGAAACCTGACCAAGTATTGGCTGATCTAGCTGCTCAGTGGCCTGTGCACGGATGTGGACAAAAGTTTTTTGCCGCGGTACGGCGTGTCCCCACAGGCGCCCACCCCTGTGCGTGTCGCCATGGCGCCGTGCAGGGACCGGCTGACCGCGCTCGATGAGCTTTTTAGGAAAGTGGTCACTCGGCCGCGGGTGTGGCGCTTCAGCGATAGATGGTTGGGTTTCTTCAGTGCCATGTGCGCCCAGGGCTCCGATAGCAACGGCCAGGGGCAACGTAGCGGTGAGCTGGGAGCGACTCGTCTGGGTTTTGCGTTGATGTTGAAGTTCTACGAGGTCGAGGGCCGGTTCCCGGTTTACTCGGAGGCTACGCAGGGCGTCGCGTGCTCCGGCGCCGGTCTTGGCCGCTGCTATGACTTGGTGGGGGACGGGGCACGGGTTCTTGGTCGTGGCGAAGGGGCTTGCGCGCGTTGTGGTCGAGGATGGCTTGGAGGCCGAACTCGAAGGTGTTGTCAGGTGCCGCGCCGTAGTCAGCGGCGGCTGTTTCGAGGCAGGCGCGCAGCCGTGGGAACTGCGTCGCGATCTCGCGGGCTTTCGCCATGCTGTCGCACATCAGCTTCGGTTGCCGCCATCGCGGCTGAGCTTCCTGGTGAGCCAGGCCGCCGCGGCTGAGCCGAGGGCGTCGCCGAGCACGAAGGTGAAGACGGTTGTCGCTGCCTGGTCGGCCCGCGCGTCGGTGAATCCGGCCGCCTCGTAGATGGCGAGGGTGTGGTCATCGTGTCGGGCCTTGCCGGGGCTGACCAACAGGAAAAAGCCGAAGGCCTGCACCAGCCAGGGGTGGCGGGTGAGCATCGCGTGCAGGTCGGTGGCCATAGACGTGGCAGCCGTCCGCCAGTCGGTCGCGGTCAGGTCGGGCAGCGCGATCACCAACGGCGGTTTGCGGGGCCAGCGCGGCTTCTTCACACGCGATGAGAGCGGCGCGGTCGTGGGAGTCGACCTCGCTGGCCGGTTGTTCAACCGGGTTCCGAAAGCCTCCGAGTGAGGAAGTCGAATGTCACTGAACCCCGCCCGCTTGGCCAGTTCAGCTTCGCCGCGCCTCGATAAGCCAGGCCGACGAGTCGTACAACACGCCTCGATCGCTCTGGTGATCGGCCATGCTGGCTTGCAGGCTATCGATCGCGCGGCCACTGGTGTCGACGTCGAGATCGCGCACCATCCAGGCGAGTTGACCAGAGACGAACCGGCAAGCGTCGTCGGGGTCAGGGCCGAAGTACACGGGTTGGCTGAGGCCTTGCAGCCGCACGTCCACGAACCCGGCCGAGGTCAGCAGTCGTCGCACTCGGTCGGGGTCGCTCAGGGAAGCCGGGCCCGGCGCCCCCGGCGGCGGCGTGGGCAGCTCACGACCGGCGGCCAGGGCCGTGCGGAAGGCACTTTGCCATTCGTTGCTCTCAGGCGGCTGCCAGGTCAACAGGATGGGGCGCCCACCGGGGCGCATGCCACGGGCGATGTTGGTGAACGCGGCTGGGGGATCGCCGAAGAACATCGCGCCGTACCGGCTGATGGCGATGTCGAAGCCCTGGTCGGGGAACGGGTGGACCTGGGCGTCGGCCTGGAGGAATGTTGCGTTTGCGACGTGTTCCTTGTCCGCCACTGCCGCGCGAATTCAATCATGCGCGAGGACAGGTCCACTCCCAGTGCCGACCCGGCCACGGCACATCGCGCGGCGTCTCGGGTCGTCCGCCCGTTACCGCACCCGATGTCGAGCACGGTCGCGGTCGCCTCGATCGCTGCTGCGCCGAGGAACTGGTCGTGGTAACCGGCGAGCCCTTCGTCGAAGCGGTCGGCGTGGGCCGCCCAGTACGCGCCGTCATCGCCATCCCAGGCGCGCAACTGCTCGACATTGGAGGAGTCCAACCTTCGCTGCGATGTTCTCGGTCATCGGCCTCCGTTCAGCACACAGCGACCGGCGATCCGTTCGCCGCGGATCGTGTGAACAGGCAGCGTTCGACGTCGATACCCGCAGCATCTTCTAAACCCCGCGCTAGTGGCGTGGAGTGATTGCCAGCGGCGGATCAGCGGGCGGCGGTGGTGATCTCGAAGGGGACGGTGACGGACACTTCCGGGTGCAGCCGCACGGTCATCTCATACCTGCCGGCGGACTTGATATGGCCGCCGAGATCCACCGTCCGCCGATCCAGCGGGGGGCCGCCGGCCGAGCGGACGGCGTCGACGACGTCGGCCGCGGTGACTGAGCCGAACAGCTTGCCTCCGGAGCGGGCGGCCTTGGCCGTCACGGAGACGGTGCCCAGGCTCGAGAGCTTGCCTGCGATCTCGTGAGCGTGGTCGAGGTCGCGGATCTGTCGGGCTTGTTGGGCCCGACGGATCGTGGCCACCTGCTTCTCCGCGCCCTTGGTAGCCGCGATGGCCATCCGCTGGGGTAGCAAGTAGTTGCGGGCGTAGCCGTCTTTGACTACGACGAGATCGCCGGGGCCGCCCAGCTGCGGGACTTCAGCAGTAAGGATGATCTTCACGTGGTCGCCTCTTCCCCGGTATCAGCGTGCGGTCGAGGTGTAGGGCAGCAGTGCGACCTCGCGGGCGTTCTTTACCGCGACCGCGACGTCTCGCTGATGCTGGCAGCAATTACCGGTCACCCTGCGGGCCCGGATCTTGCCCCGGTCGGAGATGTATTTCCGCAGCAGTCCGGTGTCTTTGTAGTCGATTGCGGTGTCTTTGTCCTTGCAGAAGATGCAGATCTTCTTTTTCGGCTTGCGTACCGGCGGCTTAGCCATGACTGAGATACTCCTGAGTGGGTCGCGCCTGAAGTCTTATGAGTGAAAGGACAGGTCAGAACGGGGGCTCTTCGTCGAAGCCGCCGGCGCCGTTGCCGGCTCCGGCCGGCGCACCGGCCTGGGGAGCCGAGCTCCAGGGATCATCGGCGGGACCGCCGGAGGAGCCCGAAGCGCCATAGCCACCACTACCTGACGCCCCACCCTGACGGGTCGCCTTGTTGACCTTGGCGGTGGCGTAGCGCAATGAAGGGCCGACCTCGTCGACCTCCATCTCCATCACGGTGCGCTTCTCGCCCTCCCGAGTTTCGAACGACCGCTGACGCAGCCGTCCGCTGACGATCACTCGCATGCCTCGGGTGAGCGACTCCGCGGTGTTCTCCGCGGCTTGCCGCCAGATGTTGCACCGCAGGAAAAGCGCCTCACCATCTTTCCACTCACCGCTTTGGCGGTCGAAGGTGCGCGGCGTGGAGGCAACGGTGAAGTTGGCCACCGCCGCACCGGATGGAGTGAACCGCAGCTCCGGGTCAGCTGTCAGGTTTCCAATCACCGTGATGATCGTGTCACCAGCCATGTCAGCCCTTCCCCTGATCCCGCCGCAACACCTTCGTGCGCAGGATGGACTCGCTGAGCGACAGTTGCCGGTCGAGCTCGGCCACCGCGGCGGGCGTACAGGACATGTCGACTACCGCGTAGATCCCCTCGGTCCGCTTGTCGATCTCGTAGGACAGTCGGCGCTTACCCCAGATCTCGACCTTGTCGATGCTGCCGCCCTGCGTCTTCACCACGCCGAGGAACTGATCCAGCGATGGTGCCACGGTGCGCTCGTCAAGTTGTGGATCCAGGATGACCATCATCTCGTAACGACGCATGAAGACCACTCACCTCCTGTGGACTGGTCGGCCGCGGACTCTCCGCAGCAGGAGGAAGCCGGCAAGCCGGCAATCCAACTACGGCCGGCTGAGCCGGCCAAATCGCACTATCAGCCGCGCGAAGAAACGCCCGCGCGGCAACGCTGTGCAGGATAGCAAGTGGCCGCCACGCGATCACAATCGCGTGGCGGCCACTTGCTCACTTCGTCGTGAGGCGCCGAGTCCGGGGAGACTCCCAGTCAGCGTCGCCCGGGAACCCAGCCCCGCAGCAGTGCGGCGGTGACGCCAGCCAGCATCAGGACCGCGACCAGGATCGGCAGTGCGATCCGCTCCACTCCGCTGGCGGGAAGCGCAGTCGCACGGCCAGCTGCTGCGACGTCGTTGGCTGCGGCACTCTGCTTGCCGAACGATCCCGAGCCGTTGCTGACCTGTGGCGAGCCGAACAGGTCCGCCGTCAACATTCCAGTCGAGAGCCGACCGAGCGCACCCGCACCCGGGCGACCGATCTGCAACAGCTCAGCGTAGTTGTAGCGGGGCAGCCCGCTGTTGTACTGGCCAAGCGCGAACGGGAAGTCACGGGGCATGTTCGGCCCGAAGAACGGACCAGCGGCCGGGGAGGCCAGCGCTGGCGCTGGCGCCGCGCCGGGTTGGGGCTGCTCCGCCGGTGCTGCCGGCGGTCGAGCAGCGGGCGCCCCTGGCGCTGCGGGCGTGCCCAGCAACGGAAGCGTTCCGACCGCGCCGGTTACCGGGGCAGCGGCGGGCGCGAGCATCTTCGTGGCGGGGTCCGCAATCCCCGCGAGTGGCTGCGCGGTGATCATGCACACCGGAGCAACCGGTCCCATCTGCTGGCGCAGGGTAGGCGTGGCGTCGAACGTCTTCGACCCGGTGGCAGGCACCGATCCGACGTCGATCACCGAAAGACCAGCCAGGCGGACGCCCACCGGCTGGCCGGGAGCACCCCTCACCGTGTCGCCGCAGCCACCCACCAACATCGGTGCGGGTGCCGCGGCAGGAACCGCCGCCCCAGGGGGGGAAACGTTGGAGGGTGCGGCAAGGGCCGACAAGGCCCCTCCAAAGGTGCTGGCTGCGCACAGTAACGTGGCTGCGCCGGCAACCGTGGTCACCCTCGCTCGTGCTCCCATAGGTGCCTCCGTGTCGCTCACGTGTCTCTCTGTACCTGGTTGTGACGTCAGAGTAACGACTAAAGAGCCTCTCCGTGACGTTTAGCAGGACTTTCAACAGATCGTGATTACGCTATGCACTCACCGTGCACTGTACGGATGCGTCAGTAGCTCTCAAGCACCCCTTCTAGGTTACAGAGAGGTGCATCGTGACCCCTCTCAGCGACCAAGCTCCAGCGAACACAACTACACAGCGCAACCGCAATTCGCCGTCCACAGTCCCGATACGGAGACAAATCGGGGCTATCGGGTCGCTGCAACCCCGATATTTCGCCGCCATGTAGGGGCAGCCGGCAGCTTGTCAGGCGCGCCGTCTAGGACCCCGCCGTGGGGATCGTCGTCGCCGGCAATCCGGACCGGATCGTGATCTGGACGCCAGATACTTCGCAGCACCAGGGCTACCAGCAGCAGCACCGCGGCATCACGGATCAGCACGGCGCCCAGGAACGGCTCAATGGGCAAGCCCTTGTGGTCCGGGCCGAGGTAGTAGGCCATCCGGGGGGCCCAGAGCACAGCGTCGACGGTCATCCAGGCCAACACCGGTTTCCACCGGGGGATCGCCAGTACCGCCAGCGGCACTAACCACAACGAGTACTGCGGGCTCCACACCTTATTGACCAGGAGAAACGCACACATCACCAGAAAACACAGCTGAGCCAGCCGGGGCCGGCGCGGCGCCGCCAGGGCGACCCAGCCGATCGCCGCGCAGGCCAGCAAGAACAGCGTGGCGCTGACCAGGTTGAGTGTTCCGGGAATCTGGCCGGGTCGCAGTACCCCGTCGAAGCCAGTCCAGCCGGTGAAGGTGGACACCACGGTGTACAGCGTGTCGGGATCGGCGCCGCGCCGGCGGTTGAGCCGAAAGAACTCCGCCCAGCCAGCCGGGAACAGGGCAGCCACCGGCAGGTTGACCAGCGCCCAGACCACCGCTACCGCAGCGGTCGCCTGCAGCCCGGCCCTCAGCCGCCCGGCCCGCAGGCACAACAGCAGGATCGGGACCAGAAAGAGCACCGGGTAGAACTTGGTGGCCGCGCCGAGACCGATCAGTACGCCGGCGAGCACCGGTCGGCGCCGGGCCCAGGCCAGCAGCCCGACCGTGGCCAGCGCGGTGGCCAGCGCGTCGAAGTTGGTGAACGCGTGTACCACTACCAGCGGCGACAACGCGGCCAGCGCCGGATCCCACGGCCGTCGCCGGGATAGGCGCGACAGCGCCCAGACGGTCAGCAACCATGCCGCGGTCAGCCCCACCGCGCTGATGTCGAAATACACGATGGCGGGTGCCGAGCTGGGCAGCCAACCGGAATGTGCCACCGCTACCCACGCCTGCGCGGACTTCGCTGCGATCCATTGATAGAGCCCGGTGACCACCGGATACTCCATGTAGCGCCGCTGCTGGCCAGGCTCGCCGCGGTGCTCGATCCACGAGGTGGCGTAGGGGAAACCGGACAACCCCGGCTGGTTGAGCCGTTCCGCGGTGTAGAGCGGGACGGTGTCGGAATAGCACATCGCCACGTACTGGCGGCCGTCGCGCCAGTCCACCTGCGCGGTTCCAACGCTGTCGCGGTAGGTCTGCAAGCAGGGCACCTTGACCAACCAGCCCAGCGCCAGAGTGATCGTCGCGAACAGCAGAATCACCCGCAGCGGCGTCCAGAACCACTGTCGACCCAGCACCGCATGCCGGCCCAGCGGACCGCCGACGATCCGGCTGGCCCCCGTCGCCACCGGATCGGTCCAGCTGGGAACCACTCGCTGGGACACCTCCGGACCCAATCAGCCTCCCTGGTTGTCGGGTCCGTTGTCGGGGCCGTTATCGCCCGGCGCCGGTGCATTGCAGAACGGGAAGCACCCATCGTGCCGCGGTCTGGTCGGTTTGGTCGAAGGCTCGTTCAGCATCGGCCCGAAGTCGCCGACGTTCGGTTCGGGCGTTGCCGACGGCGTGGTGTTGCGCGGCTTGCGGGTCGGCTGCGGGTTCGGCTGCTCCACGACCGGTGGTGGTGGAGCAGCCGGACCGATCAGTGTGTACGGGGCGAAGACCTCCATCGGGGCGCCCGTCAGGTAGGAGTTCATGAACCGCTGCCAGATCGCGCCTGGCACGCCGCGACCGAAGACGTCGCCACCGCCTGCGTTCTTCAGCGCCGTGTTGGCCGGGTCACCCACCCAGACGGCGGTTGATATCGACGGGGTATACCCGACCGTCCATGCGGCGGAGTTGCGGCCGGTGTCGCCAAGCTGGTGGGTGCCGGTCTTGGTGGCCACTGCACGGCCGCCCGTCAGCGGGATCTGTGAGCTGCGCGCGACGTCGGTCATCGTCGCGGTGACGTTGCGGGCTAGTTGCGTGTTGCGCTCGGGGTCGGCCCGGTCGAAGGCGGGTTGTGGCTTGTCGAGGTGCTGGTATTGGACGGTGCCCCGGGCGTTGGCGTACTGGCGGACGAAGAAGGGCTCGCGCCGCATCCCGTCAGCGGCGAAGGTCGCATAGGCGCTGGCCATGTCGATCGTGTGCACCGGGTACTGGCCGAGCGTGATACCGAGGGCCGGCGCCCCGCTGTCCGCCTCGGCCATGGACCGCTTACCGTTGATCTCTGTGGGGATTCCGGCCTGGATGGCGGCGTCCCGGATCGCCGTGGGTCCCACGTCCTGGGCCAGCCGAACGAAGGCGGTGTTGACCGACTGGGTCATCGCCTCGCGCAGGCTCAGCTGGGGGTAGTTGCGGCTCTCGGAGTTGGCGTAGGACAGACCGTCGATGACCACCGGAGACTCGCCGGAGTAGTTCGAGTACATGCCGATGTCGCGCTCCAGCGCGGCCACCATGGTGAACGGTTTGAACGCCGATCCTGGGTTCCACGCCGGCCCGCCGGCCAGGTCGAAACCATCCCCAGCCGATCCACCGTAATAAGCAGTCACCCCTCCGCTGCGCGGGTCGATCGCGACCAGTGAGGAGTGCAGGTTGTTCGGCTGCCCGCGCAGCTCGGTGAACACGGCGTCGCGGGCCAACTGCTGGGCCCGGGAATCGATGGTCGTGGTGATCCGACCACCGTTGACGGCCAGCTGGTCACGAGTGATGCCCTGCTTGTCCAGCTCGTCCATCACCTGGTCGACGATGTGCGCCCGGTCGTCGGTCGGCGCTCCCGGGGCCTGGTTCGGCGGCACGGTAGTCGGGTACAGCCCGACGGTTCGATCGGTTGGAGACAGCCAGCCCTGCTCGACCATGCCGTCGAGCACGAAGTTCCACCGGGCTTGGGCCTGCGGCAGGTTCTTGGCCGGGTCCAGAGCGGACGGGGACCGGATCGCGCCGGCCAGGACCGCCGCCTCGGAGAGGGTCAGATTCTGCACGTTCTTGCCGAAGTACGCCTGGCTGGCAGCCTGGATGCCGTACGCCCCGCGACCGAAGTAGATCGTGTTGAGATAGTCCTCCAGGATGCTGTCCTTGGACTCCTGCTTGGTCAGCTTGGCCGCGACGATCACCTCGCGGAACTTCCGGAAGATACTGTACTCGTCGTGGCCGGTGGCCACCTTGATGTACTGCTGAGTGATCGTGGAGCCGCCGCCGCTGCCACCGGTGAGCTGCTTCCACGTCGCCCGGGCGATGCCGGTGATGTCGAATCCGGGGTTGGATCGGAAGCTGCGGTCCTCAGCGGCCAGTACCGCGTTCTGCACCCGCATCGGCACCTGCGCGAGACTGACCGGTATCCGATTGCCTTGTTCAGGAACGTAGCGGCCGAGCTCGGTGGTCCCGTCGCTGGCCATGATCGTGGTGACCTGCTTGCGCTGCGCCGCCAGCGCCGTGGGGGACGGCACGCTGAGAAACAGCCAACCGGCGAAGAAGGCCAGCACCGGTGCCAGGACGGCCAGCAGCAGGCCGGCGAGGACGAACTTGCGTGCCCGCAGCCAGCGGGTGCGCCACGGCGGCTGCTCCGCACGATTCGACGGCGGCAAGTCGCCGTTGCCATATCGATAGCTGTACCGGCCACCGCCGCCCACCGGATGTCCCGCAGCCGGCGTCGCTGCGTGGGTCAGCAGCTCAGGCTCGTTCTGGGGGGCCAGCGGCGTCCGTCTAGTTGCCGGCTCGGCCGGCGTCCGCCGCATTGCCGGCTCAGCCGGGGGCCGCCTGATTGGTCGACCGCTGTCATCTCGCTGGTCGGTCACGCCTTGTCCTCCCAGACCGGTACTAGGATCCCGCGGGTTCAGCAGGGACCCGCCTTCCGGGGATCACCCCGGCCCAGACAGCTACTCCGCTGCTGTCCGCCGGCGGGACCGCCTACTCACACCGCTGGTTCCCAGGACGTATGACTGCACGAGGTGGTTCCAGCTGCACGTCCGGCAGACTTCGACGACGTAGACGCTGAACTCCTCGTGCAGCGTCGCCATCCGGCTCAGCTCCTCGGCGGTCCGGGCCGACCCGGCCGCCTGCTTGAGCCCGTCACCGTACACCCACGAGACCAGCGTCAGGGACTCCTTGCGGCATAGCGGGCAAGTGACCGAGCTGGACTCACCGTGGAACTTCGCCGCCCGCAGCAGGTACGGAGTCGCATCGCAGACCTCGGTGAGCCCGACCCGGCCGGCGTAGACCTCCGCCAGCAGCGCACGTCGCTGCAAGGCGTAGTCCACCACCTGCCGTTGGGTCCGCACGCCCACAGCGTACGCAACCGTTGCGTGATCATCGCTGGGGCGTTCGGGCGGTAGACGACGCTTGAGATGTAGGCTGATGTATCGACGCGATATAGTGCAGCTATACATCGGGTCTCTGGTGGGAGGTGCCGCGTGCTGGAGCTAGCGGTGCTAGGGGTCCTACACGAAGCTCCGATGCACGGCTATGAGCTGCGCAAACGGCTCACCGGCCTACTCGGGGCGTTCCGCGCCTGCTCGTTCGGGTCGCTGTACCCCACGCTACGCCGGTTGCAGCGCTCCGGCTTCATCGTGGAGGACACCGAGGCCACGGAGGACCTGCGCGACCCGCGGGCCGGCCGGGGTACCGGCTGGGCCAGCCGAGCCCGGCGGGTGTACCGGCTCACCGCCGACGGGAAGGAGCGCTTCGCCACCTTGCTCGCCGACGCCGGCCCGCAGACGTGGGAGGACAACGGGTTCGGCGTGCACCTGGCGTTCTTCTCGCGGACACCAGCCGAAGTCAGGATGCGCATCCTGGAGGGCAGGCGCCGCCGGGTGGAGGAACGTCGCGAGGGGCTGCGCGCCGCGCTGGCCCGGACCGGCGACCAGATTGACCGCTACACCCTGGAATTGCACCGGATGGGGCTGGAAACCAGTGAGCGCGAGGTGCGCTGGCTCAATGAACTGATCGCCCATGAAAAAGCTGATCCAGCCGCATCACATCATGACACCGAAAGGGCGGACCATGACTGAAGGCCGCGACGCCGGTCCCGGTATCCGGGTCGCCATTGTGGGCGTCGGCAACTGCGCTGCCTCCCTACTACAGGGCGTGCACTACTACCGCGACGCCGATCCAACAACGCGAGTGCCCGGACTGATGCATGTGCAGTTCGGCGATTATCACGTCGGTGACCTGGAGTTCGTCGCCGCCTTCGACGTCGACGCCAAGAAGGTCGGGCGCGACCTGTCCGAGGCCATCGTCGCGAGCGAGAACAACACCATCTCGATCTGCGACGTGCCACCGCTGGGCGTCACCGTGGCGCGCGGGCACACGATGGATGGCCTGGGCGAGTACTACCGGGACATCATCACCGAGTCCGATGAGAACCCGGTGGACGTGGTGGCCACTCTGCGCGAGTCCGGCGCCGATGTGCTGGTGTCGTACCTGCCGGTGGGCTCCGAGGACGCGGACCGGTTCTATGCCCAGTGCGCGCTGGATGCCGGCATCGCCTTCGTCAACGCTCTGCCGGTGTTCATCGCCTCCGATCCAGAGTGGGCCGCGAAATTCACCCGCGCCGGGGTACCGATCATCGGAGACGACATCAAGTCCCAGGTCGGCGCGACCATCACGCACCGGGTCCTGGCCAA
>QHBY01000490.1 GCA_003244245.1 Pseudonocardiales bacterium | reverse complement strand
TCGCTTCTGCTCGACCTGGCTGGGCGTCAGCGGGTGCGCCTCGGACTCGTCGCGGACCAACGGGCCCCGATTGAGCTCGACGATCGCCTCGAAGTTCGGCGGTTGGGGCCCGAGCGACTCTGTCGCGCGCTCCACGAAACGCTCCGCATCGGTCTCGCGCAGGAGCTCGTCAAAGGGCTCGTGGTCGTAGGACGGCGCCGCCTCGCGATGGACGTGGATGGCTGCGCCGGTGGCGGCGGCCAGCCGTCCGTGGCCCGACACGTGATCGGCGTGGTTATGGGTCTCGAGGATGTGCTCGATCGAGACGCCCATGTACCGCGCGAGGCTCAGGTACTCGTCGATCTCGAGCTTGGGATCGACGACGGCGACCACCCCGGCGTGCTCGTCACCGACCAGATACGAGGCGCAGCCGAGATCGTCCTGGGTGATCTGCCGGAAGATCATGGGCTCCGGCATTATCGCGGCCTTGATCTGTGGCATCTGCCCCTCCGTACATCGGACGTGAGCCCCCGGCGCGCCTACCTGCTCGAGCGCAGCCAACGGCTCGAGCTGCCGGCCGACCTGGCGTTCGAGTTCTACGCCAACGCGCTCAACCTCGCGGCAATCACTCCGCCCTGGCTGTCGTTCAAGGTGATGACGCCGGGCCCTCCCGAGATGCGCCCTGGCGCGCGGATCGACTATCGCCTGCAGCTGCACGGCGTCCCCATCCGCTGGCGCACGCGGATCGAGGCATGGGAGCCGCCACGGCGCTTCGTCGATGTCCAGGTGCGCGGCCCCTATACGCTCTGGGAGCACACGCACACTTTCGAGCCGGATGGGCCGGGCGCGGTGGTCATCCGCGACCGCGTCCGCTACGCACTACCGTTCGGGCCGCTTGGGCGAATCGCCCACAACGCCTTCGTGCGGCGCGATCTCGAGCAGATCTTCGACTACCGCCAACAAGCGGTGGCCGAACAGCTCAGGCCGCAAACCGCCCAAGATCAGCGCGACCCAGGCGTATGGCGTGGCGAGTACGGCCGCTACTCGCCATCGCCGTAGGACTCATCCCGGACGTGCCCCTCCCAGAGCGTCTCACTGCCCACCTCTGGGTCGGTGGCCTGGACGGCGAGGTGCGCCATCAGCCGGCTTGGCGCCGCGCCGTGCCAGTGACGCTCGCCGGGCGCGAACACGACGCTGTCCCCCGCGTGAGCCTCGCTGACCGGCTCGCCCTCACGGCCGATCCGGGCGACCCCGTCGAGAATGTGCAGGACCTGCCCCAGCGGGTGAGTGTGCCACGCGGTGCGCGCCCCGGGCGCGAACGTGACCCTGAGAATGCGCGTCGGCGTGGGGGTCTGAAGCGTGCCGAGGTCCTCCATCCAGGTTTGGCCCGTGAACCAGTCCTCAGGGCCGGGTTGGCTCGTGCTGGTGGTCACTTCGCTGATCTGCATCGGCTGAACCTCGCTTTGGTCGGTCATGGTGTCCGTTCTGGCGGCGTGCGGGCCGCGACCCCTTGACCATGGATGTTCTCAAGCGTGCGGCGACGGGCTCGTCGCCTACGGAGCGTTGCGGCTCGGCGCATTGAAAATGCGGTTGACGTAGTCGGCGAGTTCGCGGTCGACCATGCCGCGGCTGACCTTCTCGGGGTCCTCGTTGCTCCACATGCGGTCCAACGAAGCGATGACGTCCGCGTCGCCGCCGGTGAAGGCGCGCAGCAATTCGCGGGCCTGCGCGCGGTAAGGATCGAGCTTCTGGTCGGTCGGATCGGTGCCGGCGTGCATCTACNNCCGATCCGCAGTGCGGCGAAGATCTCGCTCCACTGGCGCTGCGCGCTCTCGATGGTTTCCTGGCCGAGCTCGTCGCCGCGGCGTCGGAGGCGCTCGAGCTGTTCGGGCGTGTAGTACTTCTCGTGCATGGTCATGGCCTCCATGGTTGTCGTGAGCTGGTCGATGGACGGTTCGTCCTCGCCGACGAGCGCATCCCGGATCGCGCTGAGCCGGTCGTGGAGCCGGCGTAGCTCCTCGAGCTGGCGCCCGACGGCGTCCATCTGGCGTGACACGGTCTCGTTGAGGTCGAGGCCGGCGCCGTCAATCACTTCCGCGATCTCGTCAAGGCGCAGTCCGAGGCCGCGCAAGGCGACGATGCGATAGAGCCGTCGGACATCGCGATCGCCGTAGAGGCGATAGCCCGCGAAGGTGCGCTCGGACGGGACGAGCAGGCCAAGCTCGTCGTAGTGATGCAGGGCACGAACGGTCAGGCCCGTCGCCCGGGCGAGCTCGCCGACTTTCCAGTGGTCGTTGATGATTTCGGACACGGCAGCGCCGACGGTACGCCCTCACCCCGCGTGAGGGTCAAGGCCAGGGTTGCGAGGAATGGCCGGCATCTGTTGGTCTCGTGACCGGCTGGCCGAAACGGGTAGGGATAAGGCATGCCCGGTGTCAGTCACGGATGGTTGCCTGGCTCCCGGCAGGTGGGAAGCCCGCCAGCCGGTGGTCGCTGACGCGGCAAGAGTTCCTGGTGGCGATCACCAACCCAAAGGCGCTGCTGCTGTTCGCCGCGTTCATCCCGCAGTTCATCACGACTCACGGCTCCGCCGCGCCCCAGCTGCTCATCGCCGGCTTTACCTACATTGGGATCGAAGCCTTCCCCGCGCTGGGCTACGCGACGCTCGGCGGGCGGCTCGGAGACCTTGAAATCACCCGCCGCACGCAACGTCGACTCGACCGCATCACCGGCATGTCCTTCCTGGGCCTTCGCCGGCTATCGCCAGAACACCGCCCGTAGCCCTTGACTTCAAGTGCACTTGAGCTTGTAGCGTCTTCCTCCCGACCGAGGAGCGAGCCATGACGCGGACCCAGACAGCGAGCGAGCAGATCATCGACGAGGTCACGTCCTGGCCGGGCGTTGAGGCCGGTCCAGGCGGGCGCGGCGAGGGCGCGTTCAAGGTTGGCGGCCACGAGATCGGCCACCTGCACCGGGACCACGCCGCGCACTTCTCCTTCCCGGCGAAGGTCGGGCTGGCTCTGAAGGAGGAGGGCAGGGTCGTCGACCACCCGGTCTTTCCCGGCAAGCCCGGCCCCGCGGCACGGCAGATCGAAGGGGAGGCCGACGTGCGCGACGTACTCGAGCTGCTGCGGCTCAACTACGACCGCCTTGTCGCCCGTTACGGGCGCCCTGCCGAGCCCCAATAGCTCGCCTCGGCCGGCTTGATGCCCACGAGGAGTGCCATCTCGAGCCACTTCCAGTAGCAGTCGACGTCGTTAAAACCAAGTCTGCGCAGCCATGTCAGCTGAGTCTCGACGTCGAGCAGACGGTCGGACGGATCTTCGTCCTCGAGCGGCTCGCCGATCGCCGCGAAGAACGCCAGATGCAGGCGATGCGTTGGGGACGCCACATGCTCAAAGTTCGCGAACATCCCGCCGGGTTCGAGCAGATCGAAGACCTCGCCATACAGCGAGCGCTTTCGCTCGTGCTCGAGATGGTGGATGGCCATTGACGAGACGACAGCGTCAAAGCGCCCGAGCGCGGGCAGCGACTCAGCGAGGTCGTGCTGCACCAGCTCGATGCGCTCGTCGCCGGCGAAGCGCTCGCGTGCCGCGCCGAGCATGGGCTCGGAGAAGTCCAGGCCCACACCAAGCATCTCGCGGCGATCGATCCGGAGAAGCGCGAGCAGGCGGCCGTCGCCGGTCCCGAGGTCGAG
>QHBY01000489.1 GCA_003244245.1 Pseudonocardiales bacterium | reverse complement strand
GGGGCTCGTGAATAACCCTCAGTGTAACCGATTGTTCCCGGTATGCGGTTGACCTCATCTAGAACTCGGATAGTAGAATCACGTTCACATCGAATGATCGCGGCCGTTGGATCACAATTCTTGTCGACGCAGAATTTCCGTGCTGCCCAGCTGCTGTCAGTTGGTGTACCGTCCTTGATAGATCCCTCGAATCTGCTCGAGGGTCAGGTTCTCCACCTTTGCAACTTTATTGATGACCAGGCTATAGGTCAGGATTGCAACCGGCTTTCCCACGAGTGTGCCGACGTTCCCGTCGGCCTGCCCGTCGGACAGCGCTGCCAGTCGGGAACTGTCGGAGGGGTCGGCTGCAAGCACCTGGATACCTCCAAGACTTCCGACGATTATCTACTCAGGATGGCTTCTTCCAGGTCTAGCTCGTGCAGGGTGCGGGTGAGGATGTCGTCGTTGATGCGGCCGGTGTCGCGTAGGGACACCAGGGCCTCGCGCTCTGCCGCCAGCATCTCCAGCCGTAACCGGCGGTAGATGACGCTGGGAGCCTCGCCGAGCTCGGTCTCGGGACGGCCGAGCCGCTCCCAGATGCTGTTGTTGCGGTGCTCGGCGGCCTTGCGCAATCGGTTGGTCACAGATTCCGGTGCGCCGTCCGAGGCGTTCTCCAACCGCTCCAGGGCGGCCTGCGTCACTGCGTGCATGGCGTCGGCTTCGGCCAGCGCGTCGTGAAAGGATTCGCGGCCCTCGACGCCGAGGCTACGGATCATCCAGGGCAGCGTGACGCCGTGCAGCAGCAGCGTCGCTACGGTGACGCAGAACGCGTGGTGGCCCAGGTACGGCGCGGCCACCACCACCGAGAGCACCCAGAGAGTCGCAACTCCTCAGCCAGCGCGTACGCCGCGAACGGGATCACCAGACCCAGCGCACTTTCCAGCCTCGCGTCGTGCAGCCGCAGCCGGACCTGATGCACCACCCGGCCGAGTACCGCACCCAGCGCCACGCCGCCGGCCGCGATGAGCAGGAACCCGCCCAGCCCGGACCACAGCGAGAAGCCGGTGCCGGCGGTGGACCGCCACCGCGACGCGCAACGCGGTGAGCGCGGTGGCGTCGTTGAACAGGCTCTCCCCGGTCAGCACCGTCATCATCCGCCGGGGCAACCCCAGCCGCCGCCCGATCGACACCGCGGCCACCGCATCGGTCGGCGCGACGACGGCCGCGAGTGCCATCGCGGCGCCCAGCGGCAGCCCGGGTACCAGCCACCAGGCGACCAGCCCGACGCACGCGGTGCTGAACAGCACCAACCCGACGGCGAGCAGCGCGATCGGCCGGATGTTCGCCCTGATCTGGATGGCTGAGCTGTCCAACGCGGCGGAGTACAGCAGCGGCGGCAGGATCCCGAAGAGAACGAGTTCCGGATCGAGCTGGTAGTCGGGGACTCCGGGGATCGCCGAGATGGCCAATTCGGCGACGACTAGCGTAAGCGGGGCGGGTAGGCGCAGGCGCAGGCGGCGACTCACCGCGGTCACCGCGAGCGCGCTGAGCACGAGCAGGATCAGCGGCATACTGTCCATGACGCCAGGATGCCCTGGCCAAGTTACCGATGATGGGGACTATCAGATGACCTGCGAACACGTAGCGCAGCTACCCGACCCGATGCCCGAGCCGCCGGCGGAGGCGGCCTGCGCCGATTGTGTTGAGATGGGCTTCACGGTGTGGTCGCACCTGCGGATGTGTCTGAGTTGCGGGCACGTGGCATGTTGCGATTCCAGCCCGCACCGGCACGCCACCGTGCACTACTACCGCACCGACCACCCGGTGGCGCGCTCCGCCGAGCCCGGCGAAGCCTGGCGCTGGTGTTACAACGACCACCAGCTGGTCTGAGTAACAGCACCAGACGTCCCGAACTCCACAGCAGAGCTGTGTGCGGGGAGCGGGAGAGCTCTGCTGCGGAGTTCGGGAACGTCAGCGCGGTGCGGATCAGATGATGGTGTCCAGGGCTCCGCTCTTGGCTTGCGCGACAATGTCGCTGAACTGCCCGGCGCTCATCCGCACGTGGGACCCGAAGTCATCGGTGAGCACGATGCGCCTGACGTTCCGCACATCTCGC
>QHBY01000488.1 GCA_003244245.1 Pseudonocardiales bacterium | reverse complement strand
CGAGATGTGCGGAACGTCAGACACAACTTGCCACCGGTGGCTTTATGGAGAACGTTTCCCCCGCCGCTCACCTTGAGCTACTTGACAACGAGTTCCTCGGAGGCGACTTCCTCGAGTTCAACGGACTGGCTAACTCCGGGACGTTGGTCGCTACTTTAAAGGAAGTCACCGCGGGGGAGCAGCTACGCAGCCGCCACTATCGCAGAACCAACGCTAACAGTGGCTGGAGCGATGAGTTGCGGGCGGTTTTACCCTCTGGTGGCGCGACGTGGGGTCAGTTTTGCCTGGCGCGTGGGGACGGTGAGCCCGCATTCAGCGCACCGGAGGTGCTTTTCCTGACATCGGTCGCTCAGTCCATCGGTGCTGGCCTGCGCAGCACGGTGCTACTCGAGTGCGCTACCTCGGTGAAGCCATCCGGCCGTATCCCCGGGTTGGTGCTCTTGCAGGACGACGGCTCGGTGGACTCTATCTCGGAGCAGGCCCTCGAATGGCTAGGTGAGCTGCCCGAGGAGGGTATGGAGCTTCCTACTGTTATCTATGCGGTAGCTCGGCGGGCGCGGTTGTTAGCCGAGACCAACCAACCCGGCCTGCCGGCGCGTGCGCGGTTGCGGCTGCCGTCGCAGCAGTGGCTAGTCGTCCACGGTACCCGACTGCGGTCGTCATCTCAGGGGCACGCCAGCACCGCCGTTATCCTCGAACCGGCCCGTCACACTGACATGGCGCCGTTGACTCTGCAGGCTTGCGAACTCACCCCCAGAGAGCGTCAGATCGTGGAAATGCTCCTGCGTGGAGTGTTTGTCCCCGAGATGGCAAGAACGCTGTGGCTATCTCCCTACACAGTCCGCGACCACATTAAGGCCATCTACGGCAAACTCGGCGTCCGAAGTCGCCCGGAAATGACGGCAAAGTTGTTCCACGAGCACTACGGGGCGACGCACTAACAAAGCGCCACGGCCTGCCCCGAGGCCGCGGCACGATGCTGTCTGACGATTCTCGACTGCGTGTGGTCATCACGGACATCACCGAAGCGAAGGCGTCAACCAGCCGCGATGGGTCGAGGCAGGTCTAGGACCGACGGGTTTTCATTGACATGCGTTGGGCTGCATCAGCCGCACCTGATCAACTTGCGGACTCCGTGCGGACCGGAGCTCACGTCGACGAGCGTCCACTAAAAGGTCGACCGCGTAGCCGACCCCCTAACTGGTCCCTGCGACCTCTGCGATGTCCTTGTGCTCCGGCCCCTCCCGCGCCGAGCCCGAACGGGCTCCGAATCGTCACCCGGTCACCCCGGGCCAGACCGGAGCGACGAGCGGCGCTACCCCGGGTACCCGCCCTGGCCCAATGCCGTTAAGTTAAGCCCTCNNCACCGGCTAACTTAGCGGCATTGCGCCCTGGCCCGCAACGCCGTCGATATCGCGTGAAGGACCTGTGTGCGGGTGGGTTCGGGTGATCCGATAAACGCGGCGTTATGACGGTTTGTCCGTTATTTCCCTTTGATCGTCATGCCTCAGTTAGGTGGGATCAACGCTCGCCCGATTCGTCCCCGTATGGATCGCGCGACTCAGCGGCGCCCGCGGCAGCGCTGGGGCGACGCCAACGCACCAAGACAGCCCGGTCAACGATGATCTTTGAAGATCAGGTCATCCCCGCCGGCCCACCGCCCGTCCGAGGAAGAATCCCAACGTCCCGCCGGCCAGCAGGCCGACCGCAAAGACCACGGCAAGGAAAGCCACCACAGCCCGGCGCAGAGTCTGGAGAAATCCCGCCGCCATGAGGTGGTCGGTGGTGACCAGCAGCAGTTGATGGGCCAGCATGCGGACAGCATGGCAGCCCACACAGTGACCAGCGGCGGCCGGGTTCTTCGCAGGCTTCGGTAAGTCGCCTACATTTCGCCGTGCTCATCTACACGCACAAAGATGAGCGCTCGACTGGTCCGACTGGCCCGACCCCCATCCGTAACATCCCTTTCAGCACGACCGCTACGCGGCATGAGCGGATGCTCGCAAGGGCGGTCCCTACCGCGATCGAGCGGATGTGTTTTCGGCGACAAGGTGGCGTAAGGGAATGAAGATCGAGCGGTCACAGGTGGAAGGTGGTGCCGACGCTATTCGGGATGAATGCCGGGCCGAAGCGGGCGGACATGGCGTGCTGAGCCCGCCAACCTGTGCAGTGTGCGGGGACGAGGACGCTGAGGTCCAGGGCGGCGAGGTCGTCCAGCACGCGTGGGATGAGGGGCTCGAATAGTGGTCCGTTGAGATGGAATCCGCCTAACAGGGCGTGTAGTGGCTGGTCGCCCGTGAGCCGCCGGGCGTAGCGGGCAATGTTGACCACGCCGGCGTGACCGCACCCGGTGAGTACCACCAGGCCTTTGCCACGCAAGTTCAGGATGAGTGCCTGGTCGTCAAGAACGAGGGAGTCGGGTTGCCAGCTGTTGTGCAGCCACGCCTGCTGCGGCGGGAAACCAGGTTCGTACCCGGTGGTTCGGGGTACTTCCCCGGTGACCAGCACGGACCGTTCGAACAGGAAGCTGGGCTGCTGCTCCTCGATGACGTCGAACCCGGCCTCTTCCAACGCTCGGCGGCTCGTCGTTGGTATCTCCAGCGGTTCCCGACCGGGCAGCGCGACGCGGCGGCGCCGCCAGAAGTGGGGGTGGATCAGCACCGGCATGTTGATCCGGCCGAGTGTCCGGATCAACCCGTCGATGCCAGTGGTGTGGTCGAAATGGCCGTGACTGCACACGATTGCCTCGATCGAGCTGGGGTCGATGTCGAGGCGGCGCATGTTCTCGACGACGCCATCCGGGCTGGTGCCAGCGTCGTAGAGGAACCGGTGTTCGCGGTCGCCTTTGGACACGGTCACCAGCATGGAGAAGCCATGCTCGGCGATGAGCGCCTCGGGGACCTCGCCGTTGTCCATCACCGCCGCCACCCGACGCGGCCCGCCGCCAGGCGGAATGCGATGGGCTGGCCCTTGGTCGGGCATGAAGATGTCGGTGACGTTGTCCATCAGCGCGGTGATCCGGACGGAGTCGACAGGCTCTAGGTCGATCTCAACGGCCGGGTCGAAATCGTGGAACGCAGGCGGCGGTTGACTGCCCGCGCTCTCGTCCGTGCACACAAGCCGCAGCGTAGCGGCTGGAAGAAGCGTCGTCACGGATGCTTGTTCCCAAGCCCTATTCGACGCTGGCCGGTCATCCCTGCATCACGGGCACCACGGGCTCGACGAGGATCAATCCCAACGCCCGCTCATCGGCAGAGGGTGCGTTGTCTGCCGTTGGGTAGCCGGCATGCTTAGCTCGACGGTCAAGAGCGCTTGGGGAGTTCCCGCTAGGAGCCACCCATGGGAAGAACCCGGTGAAGCTGCTGGGCCGGGGTCTAACAGCATCACGGGGCTCTACCGTCCTTATCGCTGGGGCCTACGGCGATGTTGCAGATCTTTCGCCGATTCACTGATCAGACGGACACATCCTCCGCGTGGCTACGCAGAGCAACGCATTTGCAGAGCCGCAGCCAATCTGGCATCCACGCCCCGTCATGATGCGCGCGACCCAGATCCACAAATTCCTGGCCGCGTAACCTCCCCCGGGCAGGCGGGGATCTCCCGCGA
>QHBY01000487.1 GCA_003244245.1 Pseudonocardiales bacterium | reverse complement strand
GGAATCAACTCATCACGACCTCGAGGTCATCAGCGTAGCAAAGCAGGTCGCCAAGCTGATAGAGCCGCAGCTGAGCCTGCGCCTGAAGCGACGCGACGGCGACGCGTGGCTTGCGGCGTTGAACGAGAGACGGACACGGCGCCTGGAAAAGCGGGGTAAACACGCCATTCCAGTGGACGACCTCTTCGATGCCCGCGCCGTCCTAGAGGCTTTGGTATGGGACGAAGTGGGGCGTGGCCTCTTGACGGTCGAAGCTCGAAGAGCCGCAGACAATCTCCACCGGCTCGCCACACTGGCCGCACATCAGCGACCGCAAGTTCGTCGGCCCGAAGCCGCGGAAAGAGCACATGCACTCGGTGTGCATGTACTCCGCGCTGTAGGCATTCCTGAGTCCGCCCTCCTTGGGACCAGTACCCGCGACAAAACCGCGGCTGCCTCCCCCCAGAAGGAGCCCGCCAAACCTGAGGTTCGTCGGGCTTCAGCCGGGTCTCTGTTGCAGGCTTCGCCTCGCCGCCCGGCTAAGGATCAAGTCGGTGAAGAGGCCGACGCGCCGGAGGAAGCGTCGCTGCGGGCTTTACCGATGGACCCCGCGGAGCCGCCGCGCAAGGCTGCACACGAGCTGTTGCCGAGGCCCGTTCCTCCAGCGTCAGCGCAGCTTGCCTGGCGTCTTGGGCCGGAGGTGGAGGAACTGGTCCTGCTCGAGCCGGGTGGGCGCCCGTACTTCGTCGGACGTGATGTCGACTGCGATGTACTGCTCGAAACGGATCTGGGCGCATCACGGCGACACGCCCAAATCTCATTCGAGGACGGTGGCTGGTGGCTCACCGACCTCGGCTCAAAGAACGGCACTCGCGTGGCCGGAGCTCAGATTTCAACGAGGGGCCGGCTGAGCGACGGGGTGATCGTGAGAATCGGGAGGACAGATCTGCGCTTCGAGTTACTGCACTGAGATCACTGCCAGTATGGGTGCTCGGGTCCGCGGGGAAGCCCCTGGTTGCCCGGCGGGAGCGCCCGTGGCGCGATCGTCTCAGTGGTAGGAGGCGCATTGGCACCGTGAAGTGCGGAGCGGTCCTCAAGCCCGACGGTGGTGCCGGACCAGACGCTCCGGGCCCTGCGCGCCCGCAAGTAGAGGACAAGCGCCATTACAATCGCTATGAGCGTGAGCAAGCCCCAGACCGCCGGCATTCCTGTGCCGCGACCCACGGCGAACGCGCGCCGGAGAACACAACGGCGTAGAAGAGGGTGTGTGCGGCGAAACGTTGGCCAGAGCAGGTCCCTTGGGCACGCCCTGACGCTCTGCGTGCCTTCACTCTGGTTGGGGCCGACCCATCCCCAGGGATCATCGCGAGCGCCGCGGAGGCGGTTTGAGGGCGCAAACTCGGATCCTTGTTGAGAAGCGCGGCAATCGCCTCGTCGATCACGCCATGGCATTCAGGCTGATAGCTGCTCGGTGCGACCACGGTTCCCTTGAGGTGCCCGTGCATCACCTGCTCCGTCAAGCCGGTGAACGGCGGCCGGCCGGCGAAGGCTTCATATGCAAGGCAGCCGAAGGCATAGATGTCCGACGCCGTAGTGGCCTTCCCGTCCTGCCATAGCTCGGGTGCCGTGTAGTAGACGGTGCCCAGCCGTGCTCCCGGGGCGGTCATCCGTTGACCGGTGGCCTCATCGATCCTTCGCGCGAGCCCGAAGTCGCTGATGACTGCCCGCAGCGACCCGTCGCCCCGCACGTCGATAAGTACGTTGCTGGGCTTTACGTCGCGGTGGAGAATGCCGGCGGAGTGAGCGTAGTCGAGCCCGGTCGCGACCTGGCGGAGCAGGTCCAGCCGCTGCGCGACCGACGGGTTGGGATGAGCCTTGAGCCACCCGTGCAGAGTGCCTCCCTCGACGAGCCGGAGCACGATGTACGGCATCCCCTGCTCCTCGCCGGCGTCCAGTACCGGCGCGATGTTCTCGTGATGGAGCGCACCCTGGTTGACGGCCTCTTGGCGGAAGCGCTCGACGAGGGTGTCCGGCCCGAAACCGTGGGGGCGAACGAACTTGACCGCGACGCTGCGCTCAACGCGTTCGTCTCGCGCTCTGTAGACCACAGCCATCCCGCCCGTGCCGATACGCTCCTCAAGGACGTAGCGATCGCCGATTCGCGATCCGATGGATGGACCCCCCGCGGTCACTCAGCGCTCACCGGCCTGGCTAGACGTGAGCGATCCAACTCGAACAACGCTCGGCCCCTCTCTGCCAACGTCACGT
>QHBY01000486.1 GCA_003244245.1 Pseudonocardiales bacterium | reverse complement strand
GAAACAAAGCGGCGCCCAACAGCTAAGCCTCAATCCACCGTAAGGCTGGGTAGTGCCGTCTGGTGAGCGTGCTTAATTGAGTAAGCGTTCAGTGCCCTGGTGTGCTGGTCTGGTCAGGAGAGCAGCGGGGCGGGGTCGCCGCGGGCGTGGGCGGCGAGTAGGTCGACGAGGTAGGCGTGTAGTGAGCGGCGTTGCAGGCGGCAGGTGGTGTGCGCGGATAGCAGCCGTTCGGTGCGTCGCTCCCCACCGGTCGATTGGCTGCCCAGCGAGAGTTTGTGGGTGATGACTGCGCCCCTGAGGGCGCGTTCTGCGTGGTTGTTGGTCGGCTGTACGCCCCGGTGGTCGGTGAAGGTCCACAGGGCAGGCCAGATCTTGAGCAGATTGCGCGCGAAGCGCCGGCTGTGGCGGTAGCGCGCGGCTTTGCCGGCGTGCTGGCGCAGGATGGGCTTTAGCTCGCGGCGTAGCGCGCGGATGCGGCGCTTGAGCTCTGTGCGGTCGCCGGTGTGCTGGAAGATCTCCCACGACCAGAACAGCTCCTCGCAGATCCTGAGGCCGTGCTCGCCGAGTTCCTTCTCAGCGGCGAGTCCGTCGGCGTGGGAGGCGAAGTCGCGCTGTAGATGCGACCAGCAGACCTGACGACGCTTGAGCGGCAGGTGCCCGTAGGCCCACCAGCGATCCCAGGTCACGATCGCCTGGGCGGGACCCAGCAGCGCCTTGGCGTGATCCTCATGGCGGTCCGGCGCGATGCGCAGCACGGCGTGGCGCTCGGTGAAGGCACCCCACAGCGCGCGCTGGCGGCCCCGCAGACGCCACCCCGTCTCGTCCATGTTGAGGTGCGCGGCCAAGCGGATCTCCTCAAGCAGATCCTCGTAGGGCTCGGCCAGCGCGTCTGAAGCGCGCTGCAGGATCGCCTCGACGCTGCCGATGCTGATCCTCGCGCAAAACAGCTGCTCGCAGAGCTCCACCACGTCACGACGCGAGATGCGGTTGCGTACCGACAGCGTCGCGACCGCCGCCTGCAGCCGCGGCCCGAACGCGCTTGCGGCGACCTCGGCGGGCAGCGCGGCAGTCCGCCGCTCGCCGCAGTCCGGACAGCGCACGCGCTGGCCGCGGTGCTCAGTGACCCGCACCGCCATCACCGGCAGCTCCTCGACCTGATGGCGCGCCGGGTCGCCCGCCGCAACCCGATCGGCCTCACAGAACACGTGGCCGCAGTCGCACTCCACCGGCCAGTGCTCAACGCGTTCATCGACCGCCGACGCCGCCAACAGCCCCCGTCCGCGACCTTGATGACCGGGCTGGGCGCCCTGCCCGCGACCGGAGGGACCCTTCCCCCGCTCAGGGCCCGCCGAGGGTGGATGATCCTGACTGGGCGGCTGCGACGAGTTCCGCGACGAGCGCTTGACCTTGCGCTCCAGCTGCGCGATCCGCTCGTCCTGCCGCGCCACCCGCTCCGTCAGACGCTCGATCTGATCATCCATCCGCACCAACACCGCGACCACCGCCTCGCGGCCCTGCCCAAAGATCGCCTCGGCCTCCTCACGCTCCACACCACAACATTCGCCGCCACCAGGTTATGTCCCCCAAACCGACTGAACGCTTACTTAATTGACCTCCTAAGTGACGGCCGCAAGCACATCGTTTACGGCTGGCCGCGAGCACATCGTTGACGTGGCTGGGGGTTGAGCCGCAAGCACATCGTTTCCATCCGGGTGGGCTTTGACGCTCTCGCGTTCGTGTTGAGCGATCGTGAGGAGCGGGGATGGAGACGGTGGAAATTGAGTTGCGTCGTGAGGCGGCGCGGCGCAGGCTGGCGGGCGAGTCGCCGCGGGCGATTGCCAGGGATCTGGGGCGAACGCGGCAGTGGGTGGCGAAGTGGGCGGCTCGGTATGACCCGCACGATCCGGCCTGGGCCGAGGGTCGCTCTCGGGCGCCCAAGCGAGTAGCGAACCGGACGGCGGCCGACATCGAGGCGCAAGTGCTTGAGGTGCGCGCCCGCTTGGAGGAGAACCCGTGGGCCCAGGTCGGCGCGCCAGCGATCGCGTGGGAGCTTTCAAAGCTTGGCGCGCTCGTGCCGCCACGACGCACCATCGAGGAGATCCTGCAGCGCGCTGGCGCCACGCGGCGGGAACGGCCCGGTCGACGGGCAAGCAAGGGCATCCCTTATCCGGCACCGGCCGTCAGAGGACCGGGGGACGTGGTTCAGGTGGACCTCGTCGGCCCGCGCCACCTCGACGGCGGGGTGCGCTTCCACGCGCTCAACCAGATCGACGTGGCTTCCCATCACGCTGGGATCGAGATCGTCACCGATCGCGCTGATGAGCGCGTGCTCGGTGCGCTGCACGCGCTCTGGGGCCGTCACGGCGTGCCCAGGCGCATCCAGTTCGACAACGGCGGCCCGTTCGTCTCGCCGACCGGGATCGGCGAGATCGTCCGCGTCTGCCTGCACCAGGGCGCCACGCCGGTCTTCGTCCCGCCGCGCGAACCATGGCGCCAGGGCACGATCGAGCGCTTCAACAACACCTTTGACCAGCGCTTCTTCCGCCAGGAGCGCTTCAGCGGCCTCGAGCACCTCAGCCAGCGCGCGAGTGCGTTCGAGCGCTTCCACAACGCCCAGCACCGCTACAGCGCCACCGGCGGGCATGTCCCCGACGAAACGACGACCAGCTCGACACCCTGCGCACCGCGCGCGCTCGAGGAGCTCCCCGCCGGCTGGCCGACACGCGGCAAGGTGGAGTTCATCCGCTTCATCCGCTCCGACCAGCGCCTCCGCGTCCTCGGCCGCGCAATCGCGATGCCAGACGGCAGCGCCTACCAGTACGTCACCGCCACACTCGACCTCGCCCTCGCCGACTACGAGCACAACCTGGTCGTCTGCAACGACCAGGGCGAACTGATCATCACCAGCCGGCTGCCAACCCCGACGCGCTGACCCCGCCGACGGGCGCGCCGCGTGAGCGTCGCTCCGCCTCGCCCTACGGGCTTCGGCTCCGCGACGCTCACGCGCTCACCTCACCGCGGGAAACGATGTGTCTGCGGTCAACCGACACGGTGAACAGGCAACGAAGTGCTTGCGGTCGTGACCTA
>QHBY01000485.1 GCA_003244245.1 Pseudonocardiales bacterium | reverse complement strand
ACAGGGGGCGGCCGGCGGCAGCCCCGGTGGCGGCGGCCAGGGCGCGAACGGCGGCACCGTCGAGGGAGGAACGATCGCGACCACTGGGACGCTGACCTTCACCGACAGCACGGTCGCGAGCGGTTACGCGCTCGGGGGCTTCGCAGGCGACGCAGGGCGTGGCGGCTTTTCCGGCCAAGGGGGCGCCGGGGGCGCCGGCGGCGACGGCGGACCCGGCGGCTATCCGACAGCAGACGGAGCCGGCGGCGGCACCGGTGGTAGCGGCGGGCCAGGGAGCACCGGCGCACTTTCGGGTGTCCTCCCCGCCGCTGCTGCGGGCGGCGCGGGCGGTGACGGCTACGGCGGCGGGATCAGCAGCCGAGGAAGCAGCACCATCTCGGGCTCCAGCGGCCGCGACTTGACGACCTTCAGCTACTGCATCGCGCAGGGAGGCACCGGCGGAGCCGGCGGCATGGCGGGGCTGCTCTACAACTCCGGCGACGGCGGCCACGGCGGCTATGCCGGTACGACGCAGAGCGGCGCGGCCGGCCTGACGGCGGGGGGCAACGGTGGATCCGGCGCGCCCGGCGGACCGGGTGGCGCTGGAGCCGCCGGAACCCCGGCCCGCAGCGGCGGCAAGGGCGGCAGCGGCGGCGGCGCTCGCGGCGCGGCTATCGACGTCCCCGCGGGCGCGGGGCTGAGCGTGGTCGGCGCGACGTTTGCCGGCGGAAGTACGCGCGGCGGCACCGGCGGGACGGCCGGTGCGTCCACTTCCGGTGGACAGGGCGGTGGTGGGGGAAGCGCCGGCGGCTTGAGCAACGGCGGCGGGGGCGGCTCGCCGGACGGCGCCGGAGGCGGCGGCTCCAACGGCCTGCCCGCCGCGCCCGGGGGCCCGGGCGCCGGCGGATCGCCGGGCACCACCGGCGGCGCTGGCGGCTCGGCCGCCGGCGGCGAACTGGCCGCCGCAGCACCGCTCACCCTGCGTATGGTCAGCGTCTACAGCGGCACGGCACAGGGCGGCACAGGCGCCGACGCCGCTCGCGGTGGCTACGGCCGGACCGGCGGATACGGCGGCCGTTCCGGCTCCGGAGGGTCAGGCGGTTACGGCAGCGGCGGAGGCAACGGCGGAAGCGGCGTGCCTGGACCGGCAGCCGGTGCGTCGGGCAACGGTGGGGCCGGTGGCGTCGGCGGCGCCGGAGGTCAGGCCCGCGGCGGTGGACTGCTCAGCACCGGCCGCCTGGTACTCGACCAGGTCGACTTCCGGCAGGACGCGGCCCAGGGCGGCGCGGGCGGGTTTCCCGCCGACGGCGGCCCAGGCGGGACCGGCGCGGTCGGCGGGCCGGAGCAGCCCGATTATCTNNGGCGGCTCGGGCGGCATCGGCGGGGCCGGAGGCGCGGCCTCTGGCGGCGGCCTCTACGACACCGTCGCACCCGACAGGTACCTGTCCGTCACCTACACCACCACGACCTCGGTGGGCGGAGTTGGCGGCATCCTGCGCGGCAGTTGTCCGTCGTACGGCAGCACCCAAGGATGCGGCGCCTTGGGGGGCGCCGCGGGCGCGGGCGGCCAGGGCGGTGTCGACGGATTCGACCCGCAGAAGGCGGCCAACGATCCCAACTACACCCCGGTGATCCACCCTGACGGCACCAACGGCGCCACCGGTGCGACCGGCGGAGTCGGCAGCGCCGGCGCGGATGGCGTGGCCGCGACGCCAACCTGCACCATCTGCCACGCCGAGACAATCCCTCCGACGATCACCCTCACCGCACCCACCGCAACCTTCAGCACCCTGCAGCGGCTCGCCGTCGCGTGGAAGGCCGCCGACACTCAGAACACGGTGACCGTCGCGGTCCGCTACCGGACCGCCCCTGCCGGTGCGGCCACCGGTCTGAGCGGCTACGTCTACCCGTCGACCTGGCAGTCCCTGAGTATCTTGTCGCTGACCGCCAACGGCTCGCTGCACACCCGCTACTGTTTCAGCGCACGGGCCCGTGACGCCGTTGGCAATCTCAGCGCCTGGACAGCCGAGCGCTGTGAGGTCGTGCCGTACGACGACGCGACGCTGAGCGCCGCGGGCAGCTGGACCCGCAGCAAGGTCTCGGGGTGGCTGGCAGGCACCTCGTCCACCACCACCGTCAAAGGCGCGTCGCTGACGACGGGCACACTTTATGCCCGACAGGTGGGCGTGCTGGCACTCACCTGTCCGACGTGCGGCTCAGTCAGCCTGCTGCTCGCGGGCAAAGCCGTCGGCACCCTGTCACTCGCGACGTCGTCCGGCTCCGTCCGGCGTCTGCTGCTGCTGCCACGCTTCAGCACCACCCGCAGCGGCATCCTCCGGCTCGTCGTCTCGAGTAACGGCAAGACCGTACGGGTGGACGGGCTGGCCATCACCGGCCGGTAGCCCGAGTGTCCCCATGATGCGAGTCCCCGACCCAGGACCTTGCCCGCACGATGGGCACTGGCGGCCGAGGTAGCCGTCATCGTCGGCAGGCATGGAAACCTGGAAGCGCAGGTTGCCTTCGTCGTCCCTGCCCTCATAGCTCGCGCCGTCGGCGGTCCAGAAATCCATGCTCCGATTGTGCGGGGCAGGTACGACAGAGTTCGGATTCGTGCGGGTCGAACACCGCGAACGTGCGGCGGCTGCTGGTCGAGGCCGCGTGGCATCACCGCAGCGTCTACCGCGCGCGGCGGCGTCTCGTGTCCGCCGACGAAGCATTCATCGACCTCGACCTGCTCAGTGAGTGGCGCGCGTTCGGGGTTGACCATCGCCCGGCGCAGCTTGTGCAGCATCATCCACGCCGTCTCATAGCGGCTCAGGCCGAGCTGGCGCTGCAGCTGCACCGCGGACAGGCCGGGCGTCGGTGTGCTCATCAAGTAGGCCGCCCAGAACCACAGGTGCAGCGGCGTGCGCGTCTTGTGCAGCACCGTGCCAGCGGTCAGCGACGTCTGCCGATGGCAGGCCGCGCATTCCCACAGCACGCGGAGCTTGCTCACTGGCCAGGCATGCCCGTGCCCGCACCGAGGGCAGCGGAAGCCCTCCGGCCAGCGCGACTCGAACAGGTATCCCGCACACGCCTCGCCATCAGGGAACCAGCGCTGAAATTCGACGACCGTCCGGGGGAAGTCAGGACGCGGCATTCATCCAGATTACCTGACCTAACCGGATAAGCGGGGATACCCCTTATCGGCGGTATCGCTGTTTGGTACCGCAGCCGACGCACGATCGACGGGCATCGCGGTTGGCAGAG
>QHBY01000484.1 GCA_003244245.1 Pseudonocardiales bacterium | reverse complement strand
GTTTCCGCGTCGGCCGTCCGGCCTTCCCGTGCGGCGAGGTGCGCGCCACTGAGATGCAACATCCCATAGCCCTCTGCGGAAGCGGTGTTAGGAGCCGAGGGATCCGCGTGCCGCTCGGCCGCGGCCAGTTCGTCGGCGAGCACGGTACGAGCTCGACGCCGGGCACCCAGGCGCACCAGTGCGCCGACGCGGGTCATTCCGGTCAGGCTGGCCAGTTCTGGGCGATCGGTCAACGCTGCGGCTTCGGTGGCGCGTCCGGCCGCGAGTGTGGACAGCTCACCGTTCCCCAGGGGTCGGGCGATACCCGCGGCGACGATGCACGCCTCGGCCAGCGCGGCCAAGGCGGCACGGCGCGCGTCGGGCGCGCCGGCTACTGCGTGTACGTGCAGCTCGCTGAGCACCGCGCCGAGGCCCTGACCGGCGACCTGGTAGCGCGTCTCGTCTACGTGCCGGTTCGCGGCCGCGACCAAGGCCGCCAGCTGTTCGACTGGTCGGGCGGGGATGTCCGGGACGTCGAATAGGCTGCACTCATGGAGCGCGATGCTCACCGCGGGCAGGGTCGCCAGCGCGTCGGCGGACGCTCGGTCCGGCGGTAGATATGGCTGGCCGGTCAGGTCCGCCGCAGAGCACCCGAGCGCGGTAGCCAGGTCCTCCAGTAGGCCCCGCCGATTGAACCCGCGCTTACCGTTCTCCAGCAGCGACAGGTACGGCTTGCTGATCCCGGCCAGGCCGGCTGCCACGTCCAGGCTCAGCCCGCGCCGGCGACGAATCATCCCAGCGCGCGCGCCAATCGTCGATGCTTCGTCCGTCGACTCATCGTCAACGTCCATAAGGAACCGCCCCTCACCGGTCCCCTCACCGATGCCCCCGGGGCCGTCGCCCCGGGGCCAAGAACCTCGGCGAGGAGGTGACTCCAGGTTACGCGGCACCCTGTTGGTGAACACTTCGGATCATGGATCCCGAGGGCTCGATCAAACTGCTGTCCGCGATCCTGGCCGGTATGCAGCCCTTGCCGGGGGCGCGCTGCGTCGGACGGTACGAGTTGTTCGACGAGGTGTGTGGTGAGGTCATCGAGGCCACCCACGGAAACAGCAGTAGGTCCGATTAAAGCCAGACACGCGTCACGACAATAGCGGCCCCACACCGCAGTTGATCACGCGAGTGCGAGGCCCCTGGTAAGCTCGTTGCCAGTGCTCATATCTCGCAGCCCAGTCGGCTCAAGGGAATACGGTCTGGAACGGGCCGCCTTAGACCCAGGTGGCTGGTAAGTGTCGGGGTCGGCCCGGGAGATCACTTGGTGGCTACAGGTGTAACTAAGCCCCAACTGCCCGTGCCGGTGGTGGCCATGGTTGGCCTGGTGTCGATGGCCGCAGGGTTGGCGGTGGGGCACCTGGTGGCTGGGTTCATATCGCCGAGCGCCTCGCCGTTCTTCGCGGTGGGCAGCAGTGCGGTAGACCTCACCCCACTCTGGCTCAAGGACTTCGCGGTCCGCACGTTCGGCACCTACGACAAGGCCGTCCTGCTGTCGGGCATGGCGGTGGTGATCGGACTGCTCGGCGTGCTCGCAGGGCTGCTCTCCCGACGCTCCGGCACACCCGGGCTGATACTGATCGTGGTGCTCGGCGTGATCGCCAGCACCGCAGTGGTGTCCCGCCCCACCGCCGGTCCACTCGATGTGTTCGCCCCGCTGCTTGCGTTGATTGCCAGTGCGGGACTGTTCGTCTCCCTGCACCGTCTGGCCCTGCTCAGACAGCGGCCAACAGTGGACGGGGCGACGGATATGTCTCGCCGCGCGCTGCTCGCCGAGTCAGCGGCAGCCGCCGTAGGCGCCTGTATCGCGGCGGTCTGTGGCCAGCTGCTGGCCGGACGCAGTGGCACCGAGGCCTCTCGCAAGGCCGTCGGACGGATCGTGCCCACGGTTCCCACGCCGCCGATCCCACCACTCGTTGACTTCTCTGCCGACGGGTCGCCGACCTTCGTCACTTCGAACCGGGATTTCTACCGGATCGACACCAACCTCATGCTGCCGCAGCTGCGGGCCGAAGATTGGCGGTTACGGGTGCATGGGATGGTCGATCGGGAGCTCACTGTGACCTGGGCAGACCTCACCTCGCGCAAGCTCATTGAGCGTCCCGTGACGATGACCTGCGTGTCCAACGAAGTGGGCGGACCTCTCATCTCCACCGCGTATTTCACCGGTGTGTTGCTGGCTGACATCCTCAAGGAGGTCGGCGTGCAGCACCGCGCCGATCAGGTGTTCACAACCAGCGTTGACGGCTGGACCTGCGGCACCCCGACCGAGACCCTCACTGATCCGAACCGGCAGGCCATGCTGGTGATCAGGATGAACGGCGAGCCGTTGCCGATCGAGCACGGCTTCCCGGTGCGGATGGTCGTCCCTGGACTCTACGGTTTCGTGTCCGGGACCAAATGGATCACCGATATGGAGCTCACCACATTCGAGGCTAAGCAGGCCTACTGGTTGCAGCGCGGTTGGGCGCAACGAGCGCCGATTAAGACGATGTCCCGGATCGACAGTCCCGCCGCGTCTGGACGGGTAAGCGCGAACACTCCGATCACCGGTGTCGCCTGGGCACCGACCAAGGGCATCGAGAAAGTCGAGGTCCGCCTCGATCACGGCCAGTGGCAACCTGCTGAGCTGTCCACTGAGGTCAACGTGGATACCTGGCGGATGTTCCGACTGCGGGGCCGGTGGGAACCCGGTGCCCATGTCGCCGCGGTCCGCGCCATTGACAAGACCGGGTACACGCAGACCGCGGATCAGGTGCCGCCCATCCCCGACGGCGCTAGTGGATGGCATTCGGTACAGTTCACGGTTCTCTGACCCGAATCCGCCTGCGC
>QHBY01000483.1 GCA_003244245.1 Pseudonocardiales bacterium | reverse complement strand
CATTATGCGGGTGATCCGTGTCAAGTGGATCGAGACTGTTTTCGGTGTCGGCGTGCTGCGGTTGCTTGAGAGGTGCCGAGCAGCTGGGCGATTTCGGTCCAGGTGAGTCCTTGGTCGCGGGCGTCGGCCACTGCGCCGGTCAGCAGGTTGTCGGCCTGGGCGATGAGGCTGGCGAGGGCGTGCAGGGTGACGGTGCTGTCGCCGAGCCAGTAGGCGGTGCGGAGTTTGGAGAGTGCTTCGACGGCTTCGGCCATGACAGCCTCGCTGTCGGCGTCGGTGGTCGGCGCGGGCAGGTCGCCGGGCACGGTCAGGCGCAGCTGGGGTCGCTCGGTCATGATGCTGTGTCCTCGAGTCGGGTGAGCAGTCCGTCGAAGACTTTCTGGCGGCCGAGTTGGCCTTTGTCGGCGGCGTCGTCGCGCTGGGCTTGCAGGGTTGGGCGGAACTCGATGGTGGTCTGGAAGAACGTGCAGCTCTCACAGATCGATTCGAAGTGGCAGTCCAGCCCGACAGGGCGGGCGCAGTAGCCGTTGCCGAGCATGCGGCGGTGCATCTCGGCGCGCAGCTTGCGCATCTCGGCGCCCTCGGCGTCGGCGGGCAACTCGCGGGGTGCGTCGTAGAGGGCTTCGACCTTCTCGGCGACGGCGAAGTACTCGTCGGCGACGGTGCGGTTGGCGATGCGTGCGTAGACCATCGTCATGCGCATCGATCGATGTCCGAGCAGCGCGGCGATCGCTTCCAGAGACATACCCCGGTTGATCGCCTGAGTGGCCAGGGTGTGCCGCAGCCGGTGCGGGTTGACGTGCCCGATCCCGGCGGCGTCGGCGGTCTTGGCCACGGCCCGGTCGACGCGGCCCTGGCGGATGCGCTGGCCGTGCTCGATGAACAGGTAAGGGCTGCGCAAGCTGGCCGGGCGTGTGACGAGCCACTCGTCGAGCAGGTCCTTCAGCTGTGGGTGCAGCGGGATGTAGCGGTCGGTGCGCAGCTTGCCCAGTGGCACGTGCAGCCAATAGGCGGCGCCGATCTGCACGACCGAGTCGACGGTGAGGTCGAGGAACTCGCCCTTGCGCAGCCCGGTGCGGGCCAGAAACTCCACCGTCAGCCGCACGAACGGGTCAGGGTCGTTGCGGGTGGCCTGCAGCAGTTTCGCGAACGCGCCGTCGTCGAGGAAGCGGGGCAGCGGCTCGTCGCGGATCGGCAGGTCGCCGGCGAAGACGAGCACCGCGCTGGGCAGGTCGCCGCCTCCCCACTCGGTGAGACGTTCGAAGCAGGTGCGCAGCGCGCCGATCTGGTCGGCCTGCGCGGACTTGGTCAACTTGCCGCCTTTGGCTGACGGGCGGACGCCCAAATGCAGCTTGTAGGCCTCGATGTGGCGGCGGCGCAGGTCAGCCACGCAGGCGACCTCGGGCGCGTGTTCGGTGATCCAACAAGCGAACCCGCGCAACGCGCCCTCGACCCGCACCATCGTCGAGGCGCGCAGCGAGAGCCGGGTCTGGGCGATATAGCCACTCAGCGTCGCGGCCAACAACGGTGCCACGCTGGCCCACGCCGCAGCCCGTTCGGCGCAGCGATCGGGGTTCACCTTGCGCGGCGCCTCGTCCAGAACACCCATATGGAACAAGGTCGTGCGCCCACCGAACAACGCACCCGACAGCGCCTGCGCGGCGTGGCTGTCGGGATGGTGGCGCCCGATCGCGGCATGCAGGGCGGCATGGCCGTCGCGGATCACCGTCGTGGTCAGCTGCTCGGGCCGCAACCCGGTCAGCGCGCTGACCCGGACCAGCGCCGACCACTGCAGCCGAGACACGATCGGGCGGAACCCCAGATCGGCGGCGGTGGTTCGGAATCGTTCGTGGAAGCCAGCCTGCAGATGCGCAGCGACCAGTCCGATGTGCGGACGGCAGACCACCAGGTAGTCCGGGCTGGGCCGCACCCGGCCGGTCACGATCAGCCAGCTCACCACCCGGCGAAACTTCGCCGGCAACGCGCACTGCTCGGCCAGCGACAACCCGGCCCAACCCTCAACGCCGGTCTCGAGGAAGAACGTGCGAGCCGTCGAGGTCACCGGTTTCTGCGCGAACAAGCCCGCTTCGACGAGATCGCCACGATAGGCATCGACCAACGCCTCGACGTCCCCGCGAACAGCATCATGACCAGCATCGCGGCGACGTCGTGCCGGCACGCCGGTCATCGCGCACCGTCCTGGGCCGACGCGATCTGCGCGTCGATCTGCGCGTCGATCTGCGCGTCGATCTGCGCGTCGATCTGCGCGTCGATCGCCTGGGTAGCACGCAGATACTCCTGCTCCAGCCAGCCGTTGGCCAGATGCAGGTAAAGACGCGTCGACTCGATCGAGGCGTGCCCGGCCTGAGCCTGGATCGCTTCCAACGCCATACCGGCCTCCCGCAGCCGGGTGAAACACGTGTGCCGAAGCTGATGACACGTCGCCCGCGCCAACCCCGCACGCGCGCGGGCGCCGTCGAGGATCTCATCCACCCCAGCCGCGCTCAGCGGCTGCCCGCGACGCGGCCCCTTGAGCACAACGAACACCCGCGTGGTCGACGCCGTCGCAGGTCGCTCCAGGTCCAGGTAGCCGCCAAGCGAGGCGAAGAACCGTGCCGAGACCGGCACCAACCGCTGCCGGCCGCCCTTGCCCTCAGCCACGAACAGCCGCCGCTCACCGGCGTTGACGTCCTCCAACCGCAGCCCGAGCACCTCGCAGCGACGCAACCCACCCAACACCATCGCCTCGACCATGGCCCGGTCCCGGCGCGTGCGCAGCGCGTCCACCAGCGCGCCCACCTCGCCCGGCGACAGCACCCGAGGCAACGTGCGCGGCGTGCGGACCAACGGCACCCCACCCCGACCACGACGAGCCCCGGGACGGCGAGCAGCCAGACTGCCCGGCACCGGATTGCTCGTCACGCCCGCATCACCGCGCGCAGCCAGATACGCATACAAGCCGCGCACACTCGACAGCCGCCGCGCGATCGTGCGTGCCGCCAACCCCGTCTCACCATCCTCGAGCCGAACCACCGTATTCCCACGCCGCGGAGCACGCTGAGCGGACAGGAACCCGAACACGTCCACCGCGCTGACCGCCGCCGGCGCCTTGCCGACAACCTCGAAGAAGATCTTCAAATCCGACGCGATAGCCAACCAGGTGTTCACCCTCGCCCGCGCCGCCACGAACACCAGATAGTCATCCAACAGCGGATCACCCAGCGTGATCAAGGCCAGCTCCGACCCATCCCAACGACGGGTCAAACAGGGCACAAACTCGTTCATGGAGCGGGCCTCCTCGCAGGTCGATCAACCAGTCACCAAGACTGGCCGACTACCGACCGGATCACCCGCATATCAGACA
>QHBY01000482.1 GCA_003244245.1 Pseudonocardiales bacterium | reverse complement strand
CCAGAACAGATGACCACACTCATTGGCGGGTGGCCGGGCTCTGGCAAGAGCACACTCGCCCGTGCGCTCGCGCTGCAGTTGCGCTTGCCGCTGCTCGCCAAGGACGAGATCAAGGACGCCCTCGCTGACGGACTCGGCCGACCGGACACGGTGGCCGAGTCACAACGCCTCGGCCGTGCTGCCGTCCTGGCTATGCTTAGGGTCGCCCACTGCTGCCCGGCGGCGGTCCTGGAAAGCACCTGGTTCAGCTACACCAGGCCACTCGTCGCAACTCTGCCCGGCCGTCTCGTGGAGGTCCGCTGCATTGTCCCCCTCGAGGTCGCCCGTGCCCGCTACTACGCACGAGCAGGTACGCGGAACGCGGGACACGTCGACACGACCACACCGACCGACCCCCGCGCCATAGCGAAGAAGGTGCTCCGCGCCGGCGTCGGCTGACCGCAGATAGCCGGGACTTCGCTTCCCGAGTGGCCGTAGTGCAGGACGCGAACACGGCAGGCCGCTACTCCCGTGCCTAGGTGATCAGGTCGAAGGTGCATCGGGCTCCGCTGGCTGTGGCCAGTTTGCCGTCGCAGGTGATCAGGGAGCCGTCGAGGCGTTCTGCGAGAGCGACGTAGGCAGCGTCGTAGGGGGTGACGGTGTCGCGCAGCTGCCACATGCGTTCCAGCAGTGGCGCCAGGGGCATGCGCCGGATGGGGAAGCCCGCGAGATGGCGCAGCGCGTCTGGCGCGGTGCGCTGCAGGATCGGGCTGCGGCGGGCCATCCCGCGTAGCGCGGAGACGATCTCGGCATCGAGGTGGGCGGGTGCGAATAGGGCATGCCCGGCCGCCAGGCGCTGCATGACCTGGTGACGGCGGGGATCGTCGGCGGCGTAGAAGGCAGCCAGCACCGAGGCGTCGATCACGGCCAGGCTCACGACGCTTCCCGCGCCTCGCGTACCGCGGCGGCCGCGTCCTCAAGGGTGACTCCGCTGCCCTGCGGCGGTGGGTAGGAGGCGACGTAGTCGGCGAGCCGCGTCACCTGCGCCACCTCGGTCAACCGGTCGACCACGAACGCGCTCAGTGACTGGCGATTCGCGGTGGCGGCTTCGGCCAGGGCAGCGTAGACGTCATCGGGCACGTCCCGCAGGTTCATCCGCTTCATGGTGCCATTATGGCACCATGAAGTTTCAAAGGCGAGGTCCCGGGCGATGCCGTTGAGGGGGTCCGGTCAGGATCCGATTGCCAGCATCTGCGCGAGCCGGATTTGGTCTGGTTGTTCGGCGGTGAAGGTGACGAGCTTCTGCTCGGGGTTGTCGGCCAACTGCAGGACGACGTGGTGGAAGGTGACGTCGCCGAGGGTGGGGTGATGGATCCGCTTGGTCCCGGAACGCAGCGGGGCGACGTCGTGGCGCGGCCACCAGGCTCTGACCTCGGAGCTACCGGCGTGCAGCCGTTGGATCAGTGAGCCGAACTCGGGGTCGTCGGGGTGTCGAGCGGCGGCGGCGCGGAACCGGGCGAGCTGGGCTGCGGCTTCGGTCTGCCATTCGATGAGAACGGTGCGTGCGGCCGGATCCATGAACGTCCACCACAGCATGTTGCGTTCTGCCGGTGGCAGAGCCGGCCAGTCGGTCCAGAGTGCTCTTGCCGCCCGGTTGGCGGCAAGGACGTCCCAGCTGCGTCCGGTGACGTAGGTCGGGTGCGGGTCGAGGCGGTCGACGAGGTCGGTGACAGCGGGAGCCAACGTCTCCACTGTGCCGCGGGTGGTGGCTGGCGAGCCGCCGTGGACGAGTTCGTGCAGGTGGACGCGTTCGGTGGCGCCCAGGCGCAGGGCGCGGGCCAGCGCGTCGAGGACCTGACGTGAGGGACGCAGGTCCCGGCCCTGTTCGAGGAAGGTGTAATAGGTCGTCGAGATGCCGGCGAGGTGGGCGACCTCCTCACGGCGCAGGCCCTGTGTCCGTCGTCGAGTCCGGCCGACAGCCCGACATCGGCGGGCTGCAGTCCCGCGCGGCGGGTCCGCAGCAGTCCCGCGACCTCCCGGGCGTTGGCTACGGGCGCATCCGCCACGGAGCCGACCGTGCGGTCCGGCCGGCCGGCTGATCCATTGGCGGCGCTCATCCTGGCAGCCCCATTACTAGCAATGACCGAGTATGGATACCAGTGTCGAGGAAGCTTGTCGTCGGCGCCATGAGATCGCGATCTGTGGGACCTCAGGGGTTGTCGGTGTCGGCACTGGGCCTGGGATGCATGGGGTTCTCCCAAGCCTACGGCCCGGCGGACGATGAGGAGTCTGTCGCGACGCTGCACGCAGCATTGGAACTAGGCGTGACCCTGTGGGATACGGCGATGAGCTACGGCAGCGGGCACAACGAGCAGTTGATCGGTCGCGCGATCCGTGGGCGGCGCGAGGAGGTGGTGCTGGCCAGCAAGTTCGGGATCGTGCGTGGCGAGGACGGGGTGCGGCTCGATGCTCGGCCCGAACACGTCCGCGGGTACTGCGAGGCGTCCCTGCGGCGGCTCGGGGTGGCGCACCTGGACCTGTACTACCTGCACCGGGTCGACCCGCAGGTGCCGATCGAGGAGACCGTCGGCGCGATGGCCGAGCTGGTCGCCGGCGGCACGGTACGACATCTGGGGGTCTCCGAAGTCACTGTCGAGCAGCTGGAGCGGGCGGTGGCGACGCATCCGATCAGCGCGTTGCAGTGCGAGTGGTCGCTGTTCTGGCGGGAGGTCGAGGACGAGGTGGTGCCCGCTGCGCGCCGGCTGGGTGTTGGGTTGGTGCCCTACAGCCCGCTGGGCCGCGGGATGCTGACCGGCGCGCTGCCATCGGGCGAGTTCGGCGACGGTGACTTCCGCGGAAGTGACCCGCGTTTCCAGGGCGAGCAGCTGGCCCGCAACCTCGCGCTGGTGGACGCGGTCGGTCGGCTCGCTACGCAACGGGGAATCACACCCGGGCAGCTGGCGCTGGCGTGGCTGCTGGCGCAAGGCCCGGACGTCGTCCCGATCCCGGGCACCCGGCGCCGGGAGCGGCTGGTTGAGAACGCCGCCGCCGCTGAGATCGAACTGTCCCCGGCGGATCTCCAGCAATTGGAGGAGGTGGCACCCCGGGTGGAGTGGAGTGGTGACCGGCAGTCCTTCGCCGCGCATCTCACCGCCCGGACGCCGGCATGACGGCACGGGTGCCTACCAGAGGTCGCCGTCGCGCCAGTCGCAGGTCAGCTCACCGAACAGATCCAGTGGGACCGTCAGCGGTAGGACGTAGATACAGCCGTCCTCCGCTGCGGTGCGCTGGATGCCGGTCGGGGTGAGTGCCGAGGACGGCCCCTGCCACAACTTCCAGCCGCGCCCCGCGTAGAAGTCCGCGGCATCGTCGGCGGCGCCGAGCGCACCCAGGTCGTACGCGCCGCGGATGACTCGCTCCAGCGCCTCCATCATGGCGCTACCGTGCCCGTGCCGGCGGTGGTCCGCGCGTACTCCCACGCCCTCGACGTAGCCTGCCCGCATCGCCCGCCCGCTGTGCAGCAGCCGGCGCTGAACAACCGCCGCGTGCCCGATCAGCTCAGCCCCCTCCCACAACAGGGCATGCACTCCACCCAGGGAGTGCTCCCAGTCGTGGTCGTCGATGTCTCCATCGAAGACGTCCTCGAGTAGTGCTCGTGCGGCCGCCAGAGTCGGGATATCCAGATCAGCGGTGTGGGCGGTGCGTAACTCAGTCATCGCTCGCCATAGTGCACCCGTCGTTCCGGGTCATCGTGATGTGCCTGCGCGGCGATCCGGCTCAGGTAGTGTTGTGTTTTCAGCAGTGGACGACCGAGGAGGTGAGAACCCATGACCGCCAGTTCAGGCCGGGTGCTCTCACCTCACGGCCGTGCGGTCCACCTGAGGTAGGTGGTCGAGAGAGCGCCCATCGGCATTCCGAAAGGCGCTCTCATGTCAGCTTCCCCGCCAGCTCTCCCTCGATCCGCGATCATCACCAGGCTTCGAGCCGCTGGTTGCGTCTTCGCCGAAGACGAGGCTTGGTTGCTCCTCTCCGCGGCACGGACGCCGGACGACCTCATCGCCATGGTGGACCGGCGAGCCGCTGGTCTGCCGCTCGAACACGTCCTGGGCTGGGCGGAGTTCTGCGGTCTGCGGATAGCCTCGGATCCCGGCGTCTTCATACCCCGCCGCCGCACCGAGTTCCTCGTCCGCCAGGCCGCCGCCGTGGCCCGCCAGGCCGCTAGCTCAACCGGCCAGGTCCGCACCCGGCCACGAGCTGTCGTCGTTGACCTGTGCTGCGGCTCGGGCGCGGTGGGCGCCGCGCTGGTCGCGGCTCTGGACCGGGTCGAGTTGTACGCCGTCGACATCGACCCCGCCGCGGTGCGGTGCGGTCGCCGCAACATCGCCGCCGCCGGTGGTCAGGTCTACGAAGGTGACCTCTACGAGCCGCTGCCCGCTACGCTGCGGGGCCGGGTCGACGTCCTGGTCGCCAACGCACCTTACGTACCCACCGAGGCGATCCGGCTGCTGCCCCCCGAGGCCCGCATACACGAGCCGCGGGTAGCGCTCGACGGTGGCGCGGACGGGCTTGACGTCCTGCGGCGGGTGACCGCTGCGGCATCACTATGGCTGGCACCGGGCGCCCACCTCCTGGTCGAAACGAGCGAGCGCCAGGCGCCGCAGATCGTCGAAGCCGTCGCCCACAACGGGCTGATCCCGCTCCGACGAGCTCAATGCCACCGTCGTCATCGGAACCAGACCGCTCTCCAGCGTGGACCGGCCGTCTAGCTGCGCGCCTGCCGACCGTTCCCAAGGCCCCCCGGGCACTGGAGTTACCGCAGCCGCATGTGTAGCCGGACGGTGGTTCCGGCGCCGATCTGACCGGTCGGCATCTCGACCAGATCGCAAAGCGAATTGACCATCATCAACCCGCGGCCGTGCGACTCGCCCTCGTCGGGCGGCATCCGGCCCACTAGCCGGTCGTGCAGCTGTCCGCTGTCACTGATCTCGCAAATCAGGCTGTCGGTCTCTGGGTCCTGCCAGACCGAGAGCACACCCGAGGCATGGGTGTGCTCCAGAGTGTTGGTGGCGACCTCATTGACTGCCAGACACAGATCGGATACCCGGTGCGACGGCAATCCAGCCCGCAATGCCAGATCCCGCACGAACAACCTGAGGGCGCGCAGCTCGGTGAGGGACGAGAAGACCCGCATGTCCCCCCACCACTCCGGAGGCTCGGGCAACCCACGCAGGCTTGCGTCGGCGACGGCCCGGGGATCCCGGTAATCAGCGCTGGCCTCCCGCCGGGCCCCCTCGATCAGCACTGGATGGGCCTGCCGGGCCTGCGTCAACGTTGCGGCGTCCAGCCCGTGGCGGTCGTAGGGGCACAGGATCGTCGCCTCGTGATCCGCCAACGCGATGTTGATCAAAGCTTCGTGTTGCAACGCGGCGCGACACTCCGCGGCGGACCGGCCCGGCCAGATCGGTTCGTCGACGATGCGGACCCGGCGCGCCGGATTCTCTCGGACAAACGCGTGCAGTACGGTGCGGATGATCCGGCCCGGGTTGCGACCTGCCTCGGTCATGTCGACGAACTCGATGCACTCGGCGTCAGATCCGAGCGCCGATCGCACCTGGTCAGCGTGCGAGCGTGGGACCGCTACCAGCGCTGGTTGGGCCAGCTCGAGGCCTTCCCGAAGGAAGCTCGTGATGGCGCTGGCGTAGTCGTCCGCGCCGCGATAGAACAACGCCTCGTGCACCAGGCCGATATCTTGGGGTAGCGCTGCGCCGGGGGACTGACCTCGTCGAGCGTCGTCAGCGAGCACCGCGCCTCACCTCTTGGGCTGACGTCTGTTGTCTTGGCCGCAGAGAATACAACCCAAGTGGGCACAGTGCAGCGTGAGCATACCCCGCCGCGCCTGCCTTACTGCAGCTGCATGTGCAACCGCACCGTGGTCCCAAAGCCGATCTGACCGGTGGGGATCTCGACCAGGTCGCAGAGCTCATTGACCAGGATCAACCCGCGCCCGTGCGGCTGCCACGGGCTGGGGGGAATCCGGCCGACCAACCGGTCGGTCAGCTGACCGCTGTCGCTGATCTCGCAGACCAGGCTGCCGGTCTCGGGGTCCTGCCACAGCGACAGCACCCCCGCCGCCCTGGTGTGCACCAGAGTATTGGTGGCCACCTCGTGGACGGCCAGGCACAGATCTTTGACTCGATCGACCCGCAGGCCGGCCCGCAATGCCCGATCCTCGACGAACTGCCGGATGGCCCGCAGATCACTCGCGGAGCGGAAGACCAGCATGTCGCCCCACCACTCCGGTGGATCGGGTAGCGACCGCAGGCTCGCGTCGGCGACGGCGCGGGGGTCCCGGTAATCAGCGCTGACCTTGCGTTGCGCCTCCTCGATCAGTGCCGGATGGGTCTGCCGGGCCTGCGCCAGGACCGTGCTGTCCAGCCCATGGCTGTCGTGCGGGCACAGGATGGTCGCGTCGTGGTCCGCCAGGGCGATATTGACGAGCGCTTCGTGCTGTAGTGCGACGCGGTACTCCGCGGCGGAGCGCCCCGGCCAGATCGTTTCGCTGACGATGCGGACCCGGCGCTGGGGATGCTCCAGGATGAAGGCGTAGAGCACCGCGGGGATGATGCGGCCGGGGTTGCGACCTACCTGTGCCATGTCCACGAACCGCACCAGATCGGTCTCGAGGCCGACCATCGATCGCAGCTCATCGACGTGCGAGCCAGGCACCGCTACCAGCGCGGGTTCAGCCAGCTCGAAGCCCTCATGGAGGAAGCGCCTGACGCCGATGGCGTAGTCCTGGGCGTCGCGGTAGAACAACGCCTCGTGCACCAGCCCGGCAATTCTGGGCTGCGGCGCGGTTGTCAGCCCACCCCGTCCAGCGCCTGTGAGCAGAGCCACCGCGCATCAACCCCTTGTGCCGACGTTCACCTCCAGCGCGCAGAGAATACAACTGTTCGTGGTCGTTCCGCACCTGTGTTTCACTCGAATGTGCACAAATTCGTAATTCTGTAACACCTGCGGGTCGGATGGTGCGCAACTTGTGACTAGGTGCGATGGAGTGAACCGTGCGGCCGGTCGGCGGACGGCGGACCGCTGGCGGTGCGGCGGCGCCCGATGAGGAGGAACATCGAGACATGCGCCGTCGGTTGTTCGAGGCCGAGCATGAGGCCTTCCGGGAGAGCGTCCGCGCCTTCGTGACCAAGGAGATCTCGCCGCGGCTAGCGGACTGGGAGGCCGACGGCATCGTGCCTCGGGAGCTGTTCACCACCGCCGGTGCCGCCGGCTTTCTCGGCATGGCGATCCCGGCGGAGTTCGGTGGCGGCGGGGTGGCCGATTTCCGGTTCAACGCGGTGCTCGACGAGGAGATCATGCACGCCGGGGCCGCCGGCGCGGGGCTCGGGCTGAGCCTGCACAACGACATCTGCCTGCCGTACTTCCTGGACCTCGCCACCGAGGAACAGCAGCGGCGGTGGTTGCCGGGGATCGCCTCCGGCGAGTTGATCACCGCCATCGCGATGACCGAGCCGGGGATGGGTTCAGACCTGGCAGGCATGACCACTACCGCCCATCGCAAGGCTGACCATTACCTGGTCAACGGATCGAAGACGTTCATCACCAATGGCATCAACGCTGATCTGGTCATCACCGCGGTCAAGACCGACCCTGCGCAGCGGCATCAGGGGATGAGCCTGCTCGTGGTGGAGCGGGGGATGGCGGGCTTCGAGCGCGGTGGCAAACTGGTCAAGCTGGGTCAGCACGCCCAGGACACCGCCGAGTTGTTCTTCCGCGACGTCCGGGTGCCGCTCGACAACCTGCTCGGTACGCAGGGCCGCGGATTCGCCCACCTGGTGGATCGGCTTCCCCAGGAGCGCCTGTCGATGGCCGTGGCCGCCGTGGCTGCGGCACGAGCCGCCCTGGATCTGACGGTGGCATATGTCAAGGAGCGCAGGGCGTTCGGCCAGCAGATCGGATCCTTCCAGAACACCAGGTTCCGGTTGGCTGAGATGGCCACCGAGATCGACATCGCGCAGACTTTCACCGACCGCTGCATCGAAGCCCTCAATGACGGCGAGCTGACCGTGGCCGACGCCGCCAAGGACAAGTGGTGGTGCACCGAGCTGCAGGGCCGGGTGGTCGACGGCTGCCTGCAGCTGCACGGCGGCTACGGCTACATGCTCGAATACCCCATCGCCCGGGCCTTCGCCGACGCCCGCGTCACCCGGATCTACGGCGGCACCACCGAGATCATGAAGGAAGTAGTCGGCCGGTCACTGGGCCTATGATCCACAAAACCGGCGCTCGAATCCCGCTAACCCGTATGCCCCACTGAGGTACATCAGTTGGGGTGAATGTGGCGATCCAGTGGTACGTAGGCGCCCAGTTCGGCGATGTTTTCACTGAGCACATCAACCTCCGACTGATCAGCTCCGATTGATCGAATCTGAGCCCCTGCTCGGAGTGCATCGAGTCTTCATCCAGCGCGGAGAGGCGGCCCAGCATGACGAGCTACGGTGGCGGGGCGGTTGCCCACGACATGTTCGCGCTGCTACATGAGGCCGCGGCGCCTGTGGTGACCCGCTGGCTCTACTGCTCTGATGATCCCTTCGCGGTGACCGTCGAGATCCAGACCCGCGGCAATCGTTTCGTGGACTGGGTGCTGGCCCGGGACCTGCTGGTCGCGGGCCTCAGCGCTCCCGCCGGGATCGGTGACGTCCGGGTGCGTCCCGCCAACATGGGGGAATGGGAGGTGACGCTGGTCGAGATCCGGTCACCTGACGGGCACGCCGTGCTGGAGGTGGATCGCGACCTGCTGCGGCAGTTCGTCCAGGCCTCTATTGACGCCGTCCCGCTGGGCAGCGAGGGCCTGGCCGTCGACATCGACGCCGAGATCGAGAAGCTCACCAGGAGCTGCGCGGACTGAGCCCTTACCCGCCGCACGTTGGCACGACCAGCCGCACCGCCCCGGCGCGACCGATCTCGGCCGCGGCTCGCATCGACCAACGAGATCGTGCGCAAGAATGGGAGACATGCGGGTAGCCGTCATCGGTGGCACCGGGCTCGTGGGCCGTCACACCACCAAGGCATTGCGAGATGCCGGGCACGACGTCGTCGTGGTCGCGCGGTCAACCGGGGTGGACCTCGCAACTGGTGCGGGACTGGATGCTGAGCTGGCCGGGATAACGGCCGTCATCGACGTCACCAACACCGCTGTGCCGGACGCCGAAGCAGCCCGGGAGCTCTTCGGCACGACCACCGGGAACCTCCTTGCCGCGGAGCAGCGGGCGGGAGTCGGCCATCACGTGGTGCTGTCGATCGTCAGCGTGGATCGCATCGCGGGTAACGCGCACTACGCGGGAAAGCGGCGGCAGGAGGAGCTCGTTGCGGGTGGCCCGATCCCGGCGACGATCCTGCGGGCGACGCAGTTCCACGAGTTCGCCGCGATGGTCGTCGACTGGACCCAGCGCGGTGACGTCGCGACCGTGCCACCGCTGCTCGTGCAGCCAGTTGCCGCATCAGACGTGGGCCAGGTCCTCGCGGAGATCGCCACCGGCCCACCGCAAGGACGCGCCCGGGACCTCGCCGGACCCGAAACTCAGGACCTGGTCGACATGGCCCGGCGCACCCTGGCCGCTCGCGGCCGATCGGTCCGGTTGGCCCCCAGCTGGCGGGGCGGCCTGTTCAGCGTCGACATGGCCGGGGAAGTCCTGCTGCCCGGCCCAGACGCTCAACTCGCCCCCACGACCTTCGACACCTGGCTCGCCGGCGAAGCCGAATCCACAGCGTGCCATGGTCGTGAACTCGACAGCGCGGACGTCCGCGCAGAAAAACGTCGGTGCGGTCGAGTTCACGACGTAGACCGCCGTGGTGGGTCAGTGGGCGTGGGAGGTGGTTAGGCCTCGGGTGCGGAGGACTCGGCGTTCTAGGGGGGCGAAGATGAGCAGCTCGATGGCTACTCCGACCACCAGGATCAGGAAGATCGAGGCGATCACCATGTCCATGGCGTTGAGTTCCCGGCCGATGTTGAGTTGCTGACCGAGTCCGATGCCTAAGGCAGGCGAGGAGGCGATGAGCTCGGCGGCCATCAGCGAACGCCACGAGAACGCCCAGCCCTGCTTGAGACCGGCCAGGTAACCGGGCAGCGCCGCCGGCAGCAGCACGTGCCGGATCCGACCGACGGTGCTCAGCCCCAGTACCCTGCCCACCTTGTCGAGCAACGGCGGCACCTGGTCGAACCCGGCGAGCAGCCCGTTGGCGATGGAGGGGACGGCGCCGAGCAGTACCACCGCGTAGATCGCGGCGCCGGACAGGCCGAACCAGATGATCGCCGCTGGGACCCACGCGACTGACGGCAGGCTCTGCAGCCCGCTGACGAACGGCCCGAGAGCCGCCCGCAACCACCGGCTTCGCCACATCGTCAGCCCGAGCACGGTGCCTACGGCCAGCGACGCCAAGAATCCCACGGCTCCCCGGGACACACTGATCGAGACAGCGTCCCAGGCCCGGCCGTCGAGCACCGTCTGATCGAAGGTGCGGAACACGTCAAGCGGGCTGGGCAGCGCGTAGCTCGGTTTGAGGTCGGTGCTGTAGGCCAGCTGCCAGAGTCCGATAAACGCGACCACCGCCACGATGGGGGGCAGCACCGAGCGCAGGAAAACCGCGCCCGATCCGGGTCGTGGTGGCAGCGCGGGAGCCTCCAAGGCGTCCAGCCCAGCCTCGAAGGTCCGGCTGTCCTCGGCTGCCAGCGTCGTCTTGTCGTCAACGGGCATGGCGGCTGATCTCCGCTCGCAGGTGGTGAGTGATCTCGGTAGCCAGGGCGCTGACGCCGGGGGACTCGATCGCCCTGGGCTGGCTCATCCCGACCTGCCACTCCCGCACGATCCGACCAGGCCGGGAGCTCATCAGCAATACCCGCTGCCCCAGCCGGACGGCCTCGCGCACGTTGTGCGTGACGAACACGACGGACAGCCCCTGCTCCGACCACAGCCGGATGAGTTCTTCGTGCAGTGCATCGCGGGTGATGGCGTCGAGTGCGGCGAACGGCTCGTCCATCAGCAGCAGCCGGCTGTCCTGGGCAAGCGCGCGGGCCAATGCCACCCGCTGGCGCATCCCGCCGGAAAGCTCATGTACCCGCTTGCGGCCCTGCCCTGCCAGGTTCACCAGCGTGAGGAGCCGCTCGGCCTCGGTGCGGCGTTCGCGGCGGCCCACGCCGCGCGCTTTGAGCGCCAGCTCGACGTTGCCGGCCGCCGTCAGCCACGGCAGCAGAGCCGGCTCCTGGAACATCAGCGCCGGCCGGCCCACCGTGACCTCGATGCTGCCGGAAGTGGGGGTGCCAAGGCCGGCGATGAGCGACAGCAGAGTGGATTTGCCGCACCCCGAAGCGCCCAGCAGGCAGACGAACTCGCCGGGCGCGACGTCAAGGTCGATCCGGTCGAGCACCGGCGGCCGATCCCGCTCGAAGACCTGGGCGAGTTGTGTCACGCGGACGCTGGAAACCGGCGTCGCCTGTTGCTGCAAGGCCGGTCGAAGGGTCGGATGTGCCATCTTCACTACTCTTTCCCGAGCCCGCCGGCCGACACGGTCGGCAGGCCCCGTTGGATCAGAATCCGGTTGAGGATCGACAAGTCGTAGATGCCGTGCAGGTCGGCGTGCCTGGTGGCCAGCCCGGTCGCCACCGCGTTGTCGGCACTGCGTTGCAGGGAGGCCGCGATCGGGTCGTCGGTCACTGTCAGGTTCTGCCAGGCGCGGTCGACCACTTCGGGCTTCAGGGGCTTGCCGGTGAGTGCGCTGATGGCGTTGTTCACGACGGTCTTGGCCTCGGTGGAGTTCTGGGTCACCCACTGCACTCCGTCGACGTGGCCGCGAAGCAATGCCTCAACCGTCTGCGGATGGCGCTGGAGGTAGTCGGTGCGGACGATCAGGTGCGTGGTGACGAACTGGCCGCCCGGCCACAAGTCCCGCTCATTGACCAGCACCTTGCCGCCGGCTTCCAGCACCAACCGGGATGCCCACGGCTCGGGCACCCAGGCACCGTCGAGCTTGCCTGACTTGATCAGCGTTAGCGTGTCAGCGTTCCTGGTGGGCACGATGGTGACGTCCCCGCCGCCCTGCACGCTGTTGCGTAGGCCTTGTTTGATCAGCCACGCACGCAGCGCCACGTCCTGGCTGTTGCCGAGCTCCGGACTGGCCAGCGTCTTGCCCCGCAGATCCTGTGCCGTGTTGATGCCCTGACGGACGACCAACTGCGCGCCGCCGGAGGTGGCTCCGGCGATGATCCGGATCGCCTTGCCGTCGCTGCGCAGGAAAGCGTTGATCGCCGGGCTCGGTCCGAGGTACGCCGCGTCGAGGCCGCCGCCGAACAACGCCTCGACCGCTGCGGGCCCGGCATCGAAGATCTGCGTCTCCAACTTGGTCGCGCCGAGCTCGTGGCTGAAATAACCACGGTTGAGTCCGACGATGGTGGCGGCGTGCGTGACGTTGGCGAAGTAACCGAGGCGAAGGCTAGGCGCCGGCCCGGGCGCTCCATCGGCACTGTTGCCATTGCCACTGCACCCCGCAACGAATATGACAGCCCACACGCCGACGACGATGACCAGGCCACGGACGACCGCGGATCTCCGACCAACAGGTGCTGTGCGACCAACTGGCATGACGAGCGCGTCCTCGGCGTGCTGGGGCGCGCGAAGTGGCGTCGCAGCAGCTGTGGCGCTTCGACGGCACGACCACACGCCCGGCGTAATGAAGGGTCGGGCAGGGTCAGGCCGGCATACAGATCATGCTGCGAGTGCGTCCGTAGTCGATGTGGCGGCGGGCCACAAGCTTGAGCGACAGAGCGGGCACGAGAATGACGGTACACGAACGAGTGATCACGACCCCGTGTTGTCCACATCGTGGATAGCAGTCTCCTCCCCTGCCTCCGTCTCGGGGTAACAGTCAGGTTCAATAGACCCACAGTTTGGCCCGGGATGGTCGCCGGGCGTTGCTCACCGGAACCACCGCGTCGGACGGCACGCCAGAATACCGTCGCCAGCTGTCGGAAAAACGGGCTGACGCTGTCCTCGACCCCATCCCAGCGGCACAGAACCGGCAAGTGATCATCGACCTGAACTGACAGTCTGCACCCCAGCAGGCATACTTTGCAGCATCATCTATGCCTGCACTGCTATCATCGCGGTGTGACCAGGACAACCATCGACCTCGACGACGAGAAGGTAGCGGCCGCTGCCCGCGAACTCGGGACCACGTCCAAGGTAGAGACGGTCAACGCTGCCTTGGCGTATGTCGCTGCTCGGCGGCAGCGGGCGGAAGCTTTCGACGATCCACTGATCTGGGGTAGCCCGGACCTCGCCGATCCGGAGATTCGGGCCCAGGCCCGGCGGTGATCCCGGGCGGCCTGTATCTGGCCGATACCAGTGCCATTGCCCGCGTGGCTTGTCCTGCCGTCCACCAGGAACTTTCCCGGCTCGGTCGGCTGGGCCTGCTGGCAACCTGCGTGACTGTCGACCTTGAGGTGCTGTATTCCGCGCGCACCCCCGCAGAGCATGCGACGACGGCCGCCCGCCGCGCCGCTGGGTTGGTCGATCTTCCACTGAACTCGGATATCGGCGCACGCGCCAGGGCCGTGCAGGCAATGCTCGCCGCCGCAGTCAGCACCGGGCCGCTGGGATCGTCGACCTGCTTACCGCCTCAACAGCGGAGCACTACCACGCGATCGTCCTGCACTACGACAGCGATTTCGACCACATCGCCGCGGTGACCGGCCAGGACACCCGGTGGGTGGTACCCCGCGGATCAGCTGGCTGAGTTGGTTACGCTCAAGCGACAGAAGACTCCGCGAGAGGCCCTGAGAGGCCCTATGAGGAGACGCAGTGGCCACTCGAGTATCCCGGTCTAGCCCGGCGCCGGCACGGCGAGCGGCGGGCGAGTTGGAGGCCGAAGTCCTGGCCGCATTGTGGGCCGCCGACGGGCCGCTCACGGCGGCCCGCGTGCGCGAGGCGGTCGGCGGCGACCTGGCCTACAACACCGTGCAGACCATCCTGGTCCGGCTGTATGAGAAGGAGCTGATCAGCCGGGTGGCCGACGGCCGTCGGCACGAGTATTTCGCGGTCAAGGGCGCAGAGGAGCTCGCCGCCGAGCAGATGCAGGCATTGCTGGGCCGGGGCCGGGACCGTCAGGCCGTGCTGCAGCGGTTCGCCACCTCGCTGTCGGTCGAGGATGCTCGGTTGCTGCGGGCGATGCTGCGGCACCGCCCATGACCATCAGCGTGTACGTGCCGGCAGTATTGTCTCTGCTGCTCGCGGCGATAAGTCGCCTCGTCGTCGGTCGGATCGCGCCCACCCGAGCCGTGGTGTTCGTTGTCGCCGCGATGCTGTGCGCGGCCGCGACGACCTGGGGTCTGGTTCTGCTGGCGGCCACCTTGCTGGGTGATACCGCGCTGGTCACCGAGGAAGCCAATGAGCGCGGGGTACAGCTTCAGGATCCGGTTCCCCAGCTGATCGGGGTAACCGCCGTGATCCTGCTGATCTCTGGTGCAGTCCGGGTGGTGCGGGTACTACGGGCCCGCCGGGCCACGACCCGTGAGCTGCGGGCGGTCTGCAGCTCATGCGGCACCGGTGAGCTGGCGGTGGTGGCTCTGGCCGCTCCCCACGCGTTCGCAGTGCCGGGCCGACCGGGCCGGATCCTGGTCACTCGGGGCCTGCTATCGGTGTTGGACGGTGACGAGCGGCGGGTCGTGCTGGCGCACGAGCGGGCGCACCTGCAGAGCAGGCATCACTGGCTGCGGGCCGCGACCGAGGTGTGCGCCGCCGTCAATCCGGTGCTGATCCCGGTGCGGGAGGCGGTGGCTTTCCTGGTCGAGCGCAGCGCCGATGAGCACGCCGCAGCGGTGACCGGCAGCCGGGAGCTGGTCGCTCGGGCGCTCGCCACGGTGGCATTGGCCGGCGGAGCCGACGGGGTGCGCGTCTGGCCGGCCGCGCTGCCCTTCGCCGGATGCGGGGTGTCGGCTAGGGTCGCGGCGTTGCGCGCAGACCCGCCCCGGCCTGAGGCCTTGGTACCCGGCAGTGTCCTGGCGCTGGGGGTGGCTACCACGATCGCCGCGGTACAGGCCACTATTGCGTTCTACCAGCTCGTTTACTGGTTGTGGCCGACCTGACGGGCCGGCTGGCAGCCCTGGCGGGTTAATCCTCGGCTAACTCTCAGTGCGACTCCCGGGGGGCATCGTCACGCCGCGCGAGGTCCGCTAGTCTCTTACACGCTGTAGGAGACAGTCCTGACACGGCCAGGCAGCGCCTGGGATAGGTAGGGACCCAATGGGTGGACGAGCAGCGAGCACGCAAACACGGGTGCTGGTCATCTCGGGCAGTGTCGGTGCAGGCCACGATGGTGCCGCCGACGAGCTGATCAGTCGGCTGGCCAAGTTGGGCGTCGCGGCGGACCGCCGGGACTATCTGGACGCACTGCCGCTGATGTTCCGGTACGCGCTGCGGGATGGCTACTGGTTGAGCGTCGGCTACGTGCCCGCGTTCTTCGACTGGTTGTTCGCCAACCTGGAGCGCACCGGCTGGGTGCAGAACGTCGCCATGTGGCTGTGCCGCCAAGCGCAACGTGAAGTGTTGCGCTGGGTTGGCGAGCACGACGTCGTCGTGTCCACGTACATGCTGGCCAGCCAGACACTGGGTCAGCTCAAGGAAGCCGGGGCGGTGGACGCGACCCTGGTCACCTTCCTCACCGACCCAGCGGTGCACCGGACGTGGGTACACCCCGCCGTTGATCACCATGTCACGGTGACCGAGGCGACGGCTCGAATGGGACACCTGGTGTACCGCACGCCCATGAGGGCCGTTGGCGGGCTGGTATCACCCCGATTCGCCGATCAGCCTGATCCCGCCGCTCGAGCTCGGTTGCGTGCCGAGCTGGGGCTGACCCCGGACGGTATCGTGGTACTGCTGGCGACCGGCTCACTCGGTATGGGCGATGTGCCCAATGTCGTCCGGTCGATCAGCTCTTCCGGCGTTGCGGAGGTGGTGGTGCTCTGCGGGCGCAACGACCGGCTGCGCAAGCAGCTGTCAGCCCAGCCGGGAGTGGTCGCGTTGGGCTGGCGCGACGACGTCCCGGAGCTGATGGCGGCGGCCGACGTGCTGGTGCACAATGCGGGCGGCCTGTCGCTGACCGAGGCGTTGACCGCGGGACTGCCTGCGGTGACCTACCGACCCATTCCCGGGCATGGCACCGCCAACTCCCAGATCCTTGCCGACGCCGGGCTGGCGCCCTGGCCGAAGGACGAGACCGAACTGGTCGCCGCGATACGCCAGCATGCCGGGCGCCGGGGCGACCCGAAACACGTTGTGGTCACCCCGGACACCGCCGAGGTCGTCCTGGGTTTGCTCGCTGAACGAGGCCAGCACGCTGTTCCCGGGCAGGACTCCCTCCCGGCCTGACTCATCGGATGAAATGATCTCGCAGTGGGCCGACGGTGCAGCCCAGCTGGTCAGCCAGCTCGGCCAGCCTGGGTAGTGCCGCCACGGTGGATCGCCAGCTACCGGCCACCCGTGCGACGCAGTCCGAGTCGTGCAGCAGCACCGTGCCGCCGGCCCGCAGCTGTCGTCTGATGGTCCCCACTATCCGGCCTGCGCTGCACGCTTCCCAATCCCGACCCCAGGCCGTCCACAACACTGGCCGCAATCCGGCGCGGCGAGCGGCGATCAACGATCCCATCGTGAGCACGCCATAGGGTGGCCGAAACCAGGTCGGCCGCACCCCGGTCGCCGTGGTCACCACCGCTGCGCCGCGCGCCACGTCCAGGTGCACGTCGGCTAGCCCGCGAACCAGGTGGTTGCGGTGGCTGAACCCATGCACCGCAACCTCATGTCCGGCGGCCACCACGGCCGCCGCCACTTCCGGATAGCGGGCAACCTGCTCGCCCAGCATGAAGAACGTCGCGGTCCAGCCGAGCCGGTCCAGGGCGTCGAGCACCGCGGGAGTGCCCTCGGGGTCGGGTCCGTCGTCGAAGGTCAGCGCCACGCTGTCGGACCGACCGACACCGGCCACGCCCGGACAGACCGCGGCGCGCAGCACGCGAGCCCGCAGCGCCGCTGGACCTGCCCAGCCGGCGACCGCGGCCATGCCGACCGCCACATCCAGGGCTGTCGCCGGTCTGATCATCGGACGAAGGTTAGCGCCTCGGTTCTGCCGCCCACCGGCGTTCCCCTCCGGCGCAAGGGCCCGGCGTCAATTCATGGACACCCTCCCGACATCCCCTGTGCATTCAACGGTCCGGCGTCGGTCACACGATCGTCACAGGCTCCCGGGTGACCCGTTGCACACCTGCCGAAGGAGATTCCACCGTGAGATCTAAGAAGACCGCGCTGCTGACCACCGCTGTCGCGCTGGCGGCCTCCGCCGTCCTGGCGGGGAGTACAACGGGGTTCGCGTCGACCGCGCCCGGCGACCACGAGGGCGATCAGCCGGGCAGGCAGGACGCTTACGAGGTCGGCCTGTTCGGTGACATGCCCTACGCCAAGTTCGGCCGGGCGCAGTACCCGAACGTGATCGACGACATGAACGGCACGAAACTTGCCTTCTCGGTGTTCGACGGCGACACCAAGAACGGCAAAGAGCCCTGCTATGCCGATCCCCACACCCCAACGGACAAGACCACTGACGACAAGGCCGTCGCCGACGCGACCTACCAGGACATCTACAAGTACGCCCTCAACCTGTTCGGCCTGTTCCACGATCCCGTCGTCTACCTGCCCGGCGACAACGACTGGACCGACTGCGACCGCCCGAGAATCGAGGACGGCAAGGTCTCGGACTCCAACGACCGGTTGGCCTACGAGCGGGCCCTCTACTACCCGACCGACCGCAGCCTGGGCCAGCGCACGATCGCACAGATCCGCCAGAGCGCCGCCTACCCGGAGAACGTCCGCTGGAGCCGGGGCCCGGTGACCTACATCGGTCTTAACATCCCGGGCAGCGACAACAACTTCACCGTCGGCACCGCGGAGGGTCCGGAGGCGCAAGGGCAGGCCGAGTACAAGGCCCGCAACGCCGCCAACCTGGAATGGCTGCGCGCCGGGTTCGACGCGGCCAAGGCGGCACACTCCAAGGGCGTCATGATCGTGATCCAGGCCGACATGTGGGATCCGACGGCGACCGTGACCCATTTCGCCGACACCAAGGCCGAGCTTGCCCGCCAGTCCATCGCATTCGATGGCAAGGTCATCCTCGTCAACGGCGACAGCCACAGCTTCGAGATGGACAAGCCGCTCACCGACGCCACGACCACCCCGGCGGGATTCCCGGACCCGAAGGTCATCGAGAACTTCACCCGGGTGACGACCTTCGGCGAGGTCCAGAATCACTGGGTGAGCGCCACCGTCGATCCTAAGGACCCGAACGTATTCACCTTCCACCAGCACCTGGTCACCGCGAACCTGCCGACATACATTCCCCCGACACCCATTCCCCCGACACCCATTCCCCCGACGCCCTGACCAGTGGGTCAGTCACGGCGTAGTCGCCCCGTTGGTGGTCACGAGACCGGGACGGTGCGAGTCTGCGTTCACCTACACCCTGTAGGCTCGGTGGCGCTGTGACATTTGCCGTCGTGTTGTCGCTCGTGGCCGCGGTGTGCTTCGGAACCGCCTCGGTGCTACAGCACCATGGGGCCAATCAGGTACGCCGACGGTTTCCGCTGAACCCTGGGCTGTTGATCGATGTCGCGCGCCAACGGTTGTGGCTGCTGGGGATCGTGGCTGAAGTGGCTGGGGTAGCGCTGCACATGGTGGCAGTCAACTTCGGGGCGCTCTCGGTCGTCCAGCCACTGCTGACGGTGGGCTTGGTCGTCGCGCTGCCGCTGCAGGCCGTCCTCGGCCACCCGGTAAGCCGGCGGGCGCTGCTGGCCGCAGTCCTGACGATCAGCGGTCTAGCGGTCTTTCTGGCGGTCCAGCCAACCGTGGAATCCCGAGATCCGCAGAGCATCATGGACTGGCTACCGGGGCTGCTGCTGGTGGCGATCGTGGCCGTCGCCGCGCTGAGCGTCGCATTTGTCCGCCGGGACGGAACTCGGGCGCTCGGCTTTGGCGCCGCCGCCGGGACGGTATTCGCGCTATCAGCGGCGCTGGTCAAGACCTGGGGAGAGATCCTCGGCGAAGGTGGTCTCCCGGCGTTAGCGACGAGCTGGGAGCTGTGGACGGCGCTGGGTTGCGGCCTGTTGGGTGCGCTGCTGAGCCAGGCTGCTTTCCAGGCGGGTCCGCTCGGTGGTCCGCTGGCGGCGATGATGGTGATCGACCCCGTGATCGGGGTCAGCCTCGGTGCGATCGTCTTCGGTGAGAGTTTCGCTGCCGGGCCGATGGCCGTAGCCCAAGCCGCCGGGCTGACGCTGACCCTTGCTGGGGTATGGCTGCTGGGCACCGGAGAAGCCGCCGCTACCGACGCAAGCGGCGAATCAGCCCACAGTCGGGACTTACCCGGCAGGGAATTACCCGGCAGTCGCGAATCACCCAAGTCACCGGTACAACAGAACTTGGAACGGGCCTCCCAACCGAAGCTGCCCGGGTAGGGAATACTTCCGCCAGTGTCGCCACGAGTCGGCACATTGCTGGGTAGGGATAGTGGTTAGGGTGGGGGCGATGGTGGTGCAGACACCCGGAGTGGGCCCGGTGGCAACGGCGCCGCCCGGGCAACTCTGCTTGGGTTGGTGGACGCGCGCTGCCGTGCACGCCGGGCTGGTGACCGCGGGGCTGTCGCGGCGGCTGGGCTTGGGCGCCGGGTCGATCATAGGTGGTCGGGTGACGCTGGCCCTGGATCGGCATGCACTGCGACACTTGGCGGCTGGACGACGAGTTGTCCTGGTGTCCGGTACCAACGGTAAGACCACCACCAGTCATCTGGTGGCGGCGGCGGTACGGACCGCTGGACGGGTGGCGCACAACGCCGGTGGCTCGAATATGGCTGACGGTGCGGTGGCGGCGCTGGCCGAGGCGCGAGACGCCGAGTATGCAGTGCTCGAAGTCGACGAGTTGCACCTGGCTGCGATCGCCGAGGCAGTCGATCCCGCCGTGGTGGTCCTGCTCAACCTGACTCGCGACCAGCTGGACCGCGCGACCGAGGTCGGCGCCATCGCGTCCGCCGTCGGGCAGGCGCTGGCCCGGCATCCCCGCACGGTGGTGATCGCCAACGCCGACGATCCGATGGTGGTGTCAGCGGCAGATGCGGCCACGCGCAGCGTATGGGTAGCTGCGGGGGCCACCTGGTTAGGTGACGCGACTACCTGCCCCCGTTGCGGTAGCACACTCACGTTCACCGAGCCCGGATGGCAATGTTCCTGTGGGCTGGCCCGACCCACTCCGGACTGGTGGATCGAGGACAGCAAGGCATGCACTGCGGATGCGGTGCTGCCACTGGATATTCGTTTGCCCGGCCAGGTCAATCGAAGCAACGCGGCGATGGCGATCGCTGCTGCCTGCGCTGTGGGCGTCCCCGCCGATCAGGCTGCGTCAGCGCTACGCGAGGTCGATGTGGTGGCCGGCCGGTACGCGGTGGTCCACCGTGGCGGACAGGACCTGCGCATGTTGCTGGCCAAGAATCCGGCTGGCTGGGCCGGCATGTTATCCATGTTGGGTGAGCCTCGACCATTGCTGGTGATCATCAACGCTCGGGAAGCCGACGGACGGGACACCTCGTGGTTATGGGATGTCCCCTTCGAACAGTTCGGGTCTCGCCAGGTGGTGGCCAGCGGAGAACGCGCCGCTGATCTTGGCGTGCGGCTCAGTTACGCCGGGCTGGAACACCGGACCGTCGCCGACCCGGTGGCCGCTCTTGAGGCGCTGCCGCCGGGGCAGATCGACGTGGTGGCCAACTACACCGCCTTTCATCAGTTCCGCCGCCGGCTGAGCCGGGAACGGGAAGTAGCCGGGTGAGCGGGGAGTCCACGGTCGCGATCGGCCTCCTGCTACCCGACGTCCTGGGCACCTACTCCGACGCCGGCAACGCCACGATATTGGCCCAACGGCTGCGCTGGCGTGGCATTGCCGCCGAGATTCGTACTATCACGGCCCGCGACGTCCCCCCGACCAGTTGCGCGCTGTACCTGCTGGGCGGTGGCGAGGACACTGCGCAGCTATTCGCCGCAGACTGGCTACGCCGCCACGACCAGCTACGCCGGACACTGGAAACGCGTGCGGTGACGCTGGCGGTGTGCGCCGGGCTGCAGATCCTGGGCCGGTCGATGAGTGACTCCAAGGGTCAGCACTATCCAGGCCTGGGCTTGCTCGATATCACCACCGCGCCCGGTCGCCGACGTGCCGTCGGCGAGGTCGTCGCCACCTGCGCGGTGCCCGGCGTCGGCTCGTTGACAGGCTTCGAGAACCACCGCGGCGTCACCACCCTAGGCCCGGGCCTCACCGCACTGGGACGGGTACTCAGCGGCACCGGCAACGGCCCCGGAAATAGCCACGGCGCGAGGTACCGCGGCGAAGGTGTCCTGACCGAGCGAATCATCGGCACCTATCTGCATGGCCCGGTGCTGGCCCGCAACCCGGCGTTGGCCGACCACATCCTGCACCAAGCCACCGGCCAAACCCTGCCCCCCCTAGACCTACCCGACCAAGCCGCCCTACGCCACACCTACCTGTAACTCGCGTCAGGCAACTGTCAGCCAGATCAGGCTGGCGGTACCGAAGAGCACGCAGTAGACCGCGAATGGGGTCAGGGTGCGGGTCTCGAAGTAGCGGGTCAGGAAGCGGACCGCCAGATACGCGCTGATGAACGACGCGATGCTGCCGGCGATGATCGGTCCTTGGATGGAGGCTCCGAGTGGGCCGAGCAGGTCGGGGATCTTCAGCGCGCCGGCGGCCAGGATGACCGGAGTGGCCAGCAGGAAGGAGAAGCGGGCGGCGTCCTCATGAGACAGCCCACGCAGCAGCCCGGCGACCATCGTGACGCCGGACCGGCTCAGCCCGGGCAACAGCGCCAGGACCTGTGCGGAACCGATCAGCGTGGCCCGGCCAAGGGACATCCGGGCGAGCCGGTCATCCGCGGCAGCCTCAACGTCGCGCGCTGAACCTGGTCCGCCCGCTCCGGTCGTCACCGGAACTGGGGCGGTGGCGTCCGCTCGCCGGCGGAGCCGCTCCCCGAGATAGAGCACCACGCCGTTGGCGATCAGGAACGCCGCGGCCGGGATCGGCCGGCCCAATGTGGTGCGGAACAGATGCTCCAGCAGCAGGCCACTGATGCCGACCGGGATGGTGCCGACGATGAGCAGCCAGGCGAGTCGCTCACCGGAGGTGCGGATTCGCCGGTAGCGCAGCGAGCTGACGAAGCCGGCGACGATGCGTAGCCAGTCGCGCCAGAAGAAGACCAGCAGCGCCGCGGCGGTGGCCACATGCAGGCCGACGATGAACGCGAGGTAAGGCGATTCCGGGGCCGATACGTCCAGGTCGCGTGCCCAGCGACCGCCTACCAGCGCCGGTACCAGGATGGAGTGCCCGAGGCTGGAAACCGGGAAAAGTTCGGTGACGCCCTGGAAGGCGCCCACCACGATCGCCTCGAGGTAGGTCAGGGCACTCACGAGTCTCCTCTCGCCGGCGGGTGTGCGGTGTCCGGGCAGTCAGTCACCTTCTAGCCTGCCGGTATGACACGTACGCGGCTGTACCGTAGCGGTGTTCTCGAGCTCGAGGACTTTCCGGTGCAGGACATCTCCGAGCACATCAAGCAGCCGGGCGTCACCGTGTGGCTGGACATGTGCGCGCCCGACGCGGACGACCTTGCCACGATCAGCGAGGAGCTCGATCTGCACCGTCTGGCTATCGAGGATGCCGGCCAGGAACGTCAACGCCCCAAGCTCGACCGCTACGACAGTCACCTGTTCGTCACTTCCTACGCCGTAGCGCTGGACATGACCTCGGGGGAGCTGGATACCTTTGAGGTAGCCGTGTTCGTCACCCACAACGCGGTGGTCACGGTGCGCAAATCCGAACGGTTCGACATCGACGGTGTGGTGGCCCGCTGGGACGCTTCACCAGATCTGGCCAAACACGGGGTCTCGTTCCTGCTGCACGGTCTGCTCGACTACGTAGTCGACGGCCACTTCGCCGCGGTGCAGACCCTCGACGACGAGATCGAGACGCTGGAGGACCTTCTGTTCGACGACCAGAGCTCCGATTTGTCCGTGCAACGACGGTCGTTCGAACTGCGCAAGAGCCTGGTGCGACTGCGCCGGGTCGTGTTGCCGATGCGGGAGGTCGTGAATTCCCTGATGCGCCGAGACCTGCACAGCTTCGACGAGGCGATGACGCCCTATTACCAGGACGTCTACGACCACGTACTGCGGGCCACCGAATGGACCGAAAGCCTGCGCGACCTGGTGACCACGGTCTTGGAGACCAACCTGACCATCCAGGGAAACCGGCTCAACGTGATCACCAAGCAGGTCACCAGCTGGGCCGCCATCATCGCGGTTCCCACCGCGATCACCGGGTTCTACGGGCAGAATGTGCCCTATCCCGGCTTTAGCCATGAGTCGGGCTTCTACGTCTCCACGATCGCCATCGTGGTGCTCTCGGTCGGGCTGTACATACTCTTCCGTCGCCGCGATTGGATCTAGGTTTCGACTGGGCACACGCCCCGGGGACGGGATTCAGGATGGGCGGATCACTGTGACGACGCCGTCGCCTCTGGCTGTGACATAAGCGGTGTGGTCGGGGGCGACCGCCACCTCATCCGGATCGTAACCGACGAATGACGAACCGAGGATCGTCCCCTTGGCGGTGTCGATCGTGGTCACGGTGCCCTCGGCGACGTTGACCACGAATGCGTGTTGGCTATCGTTGTCCAGTGCCAACCCACGCGGGTTGATGCCCACCGCGATCGTGTTGTTGACCTTCATGAGGGTGTCGACCAGGTCCACGCCGACCTCGTTGGGGAGATTGATCACACTGACGGTGTTGTCCCCGAAGTTCGTCACGTAGGCGTGCTTGCCGTCACGGTCGATCGCCACCTTCTGCGGGGCCCGGCCGACCAGGATGGTGCGGGCCAGCTTCTGGGTATGGATGTCGATCACGCTGACCGAGTTGCTGCCGCTGTTGGTTACGAAGGCGAACTGGCCTTTGGGGTCGATCGCGACCCCGTCCGGGTGGACCCCGACCGGCACGGTACCGACCAGCTTGGAGTTCGCGATATTGATCACGCTGAGGCTGTTGCCGTAGTAGTTGGTGACGAAGGCGTAGTGGTCGCGGGGGAAGACCGCCACCGAAGTGGGGTTCACACCGACAGCGACAGTGTTGATCACTTTCCCGGCGGCGGTATCGATCACGCTCACCGAGTTCTCGGAGTAGTTGGTCACGAAGGCGTGCCGGCTGTCCGGGTCAACTGCCACCCCGCGGGGGTTGGCGCCGACGTGGATGCTTCCGACCACCTGCCGGCTCGCGGTGTCGATCACCCGCAGCGAGTTGTCGGCGAAGCTGGCCACGTAAGCGTGCTTGCCGTCCGGGTCGATCGCTATCCCTCGCGGGTCGCCGCCGACGATCACGGTCGGATTCGGGTTGTCCGCCGCGACGGCGGTGCTGACCCCGCCGGCCACGGTGCCGGCCGTGACGACCGCCAACACCGGCACGAGCACCGCTACCCACCGTCGAGACCCGACTGGGACCCGGCTGGCGGGTCTGCTCTTGCGGTGCCTCGCTGTGGATCGGATCGTCATACCGGTCTCCCCTTGATTGCCGACGTACGGCCACGCCACACGGAGTAACGACCGTGTCGCCCTCGCGTTTCGCTCCGCGCCGCAGTCCGTCGGTCCAGAAATCACGGCGGGACCGTCAAGCCAACGGCAGCAGGACGCGGAAGGTGGTGCCGCGCAGGGAGGCGGTGTGCAGCTCGATGCGGCCGTTGTGGGCCTCCAGGATGGCCGCGGTGATTCGCCAGGCCGAGACCCGATCCGCCACGGTGGTGAGTACCCCGGGGATCGAAGCTGTGGAACCGGTCGAACACGTATGAAGCCTGGTCGGGCGGGATGCCGGGACCCTCGTCGTGAACCTCCAGCACGCGGGCCAGCAGCAGCAGGTCTTCCACCAGGACGCCCATCCGGGTCGCCTCGGCCTCGATCCGGCCGGTGAGCAGCTCGACCTCGGCCGGCGTGCGGGCACCACCGCGGCGATAGAGCTCCGCGAACCCGCGGATCGACGTCAGTGGCGTGCGCAGCTCGTGTGATGCGTCGGCCACGAACTGGCGTAGCCGCTCCTCGGAGCGTTCGCGCTCGTGCAGCGCGGCGGCGAGCCTGCCCAGCATGACGTTGAGCGCGGCGCCCAGCCGGCCGGTCTCGGTGCGAGGATCGCTGTCGGGCACCCGACGATCCAGCTCACCACCGGCGATCGCCTCGGCGGTGTGCTCGATCCTGGTCAACGGTCGCAGCCCGAGCCGGACCACGATCGTCGCGACCACCCCGACGAGGAACAGCACGATCCCGCCCACAATGGCTTCGATGATCAGAAGTTGCCGCAGTATGACGTTCACCGAGCCCAGCGACAGCGCGACGGCCACGATCTGATCGTCCGGGAGCTCTACCGCCTCGACCTGCCATGCGCTGCCTCCGGCCCGGTCTGGGACGGTGAACGGCTTTGCGCCCCGATGTCGCACGGCAGGCAGGTCCAAGGCCGGCAGCGCGGGGCCGCCCGGCTGTCCCGGCTCTGCTCGGCGGTCAGACTGCTCATGGTCCCCCGGAAGCGGGCCGGCAGCGATCCTTTGGCCACGAGGTCAGCCCCAGCCGGACCGAGCCTGCCGCGGCCAGAGCCGAATCCGGAGCCGGGCGGTCCGGCCTGGGCCATCGCGCCACCGCCACCGCTGGCCGCTCCGACCGCAGCCGCCGGGTCCCCGCGATGGCGACCGCGACCAGCGCCAGCAGGCACAACGGCAGCAGCCAGCTGATCTGACCGCCCACCTGCTCCCCGAACAAACGGGTGATGCCCGAGCGGTCGCCGACCCGCCGCGACCGGCCGCCGGCCCAGGATGCGGCCGAGGCCGTTGTAGCCGATGACCAGGTTGAGCACCGAGCCGTCGGTGCTGCCGCCGATGTAGGGCTTGGTTCCGGGCCAGAAGCTGACCAGCGCCACCCACCACATCGAGCTGGCCAACAGCGCGACACCGGCACCGAGCACATCGAGCGCCCGGCGGCGCACCGGGGCCGGTGAGCCGACCAGGTAGGCGAGTGCGAATACCGGGACCACGATCCACGCTTGCAGCATCTTGGTGATGAACCCCAAGCCGAGCAACACCGCCGCCAGCATCAACCAGCGGGTCGCCCCACCTGCATGCAGCGGACGTTGCACCGACCGGGTCAACGCGTACGCCGCGGCTACCAGCAGCAGCACCATCAGGGTGTCGGGGTTGGTGTCCCGGTTGATCGCCACCGTCACCGGGGTGAGCGCGAACACCAACGCTGCCAGCAACGCGACGTGCTCGCCTGCCCAGCACCGCACCGTGCGGTGCAGCAGGAATACCGCCGCCACCCCTTCGATGACCTGGGGCAATAGCAACGACCAGCCGTGGTAGCCGAAGACCGCGGCTGAGGCCACCATCGGCCACAACGCCATCGGTGGCTTGTCCACGGTCACCACGCCGAGCGGGTCGAAAGAGCCGAACACGAAGTTGGTCAGGCTCGCCGACATCGACTTCACCGCAGCGGAGTAATACGGATTTCCCCACCCCGCAGTGCCGATCCCCCAGCCGTACAGCACCGCCGCCACCACGCAGATCGCCCCCAGCACCACGCGGGCACGAACCGCATCGCGCGGGCTCAGCGGGCTAAGACCCGGTCCGATAACCCCGCCCAACCCGCGCGATGCGGGTGCGTGGAGCGGGGGTGCCTCCACGGTCATGAGGGGAAGACCCAGTTGCGGAGGAGTACGAAGCGGCCGGCGGTTCCTACCGCGGAGGCCGCCAGTATGACGGCGACCTCCAGCCATCGCGACGGGCTGGCCACCAGCGCTCCCAACACCAGCAGCGCCCCCGAGGTGAGTGCGTAATACAACGCGAAGACGACCAGCCCCTGCAGGTGGACCCGCTGCCGTGACACACCAGAACCGGCGAAGGTCAGGCGCCGGTTCGCCTCGGTGTTCAGCAGGTTCACCACCACGAGCGCGACCAGATTCGCCACCAGCGGCGGTGACCACGAGCGAAACAGCGCATACAGCGCGGCCGTTGCCGCGGTGGACGCCAGCCCGATCAACCCGAAAACCATCAACTGCCACAGCAACCCGCCCGCACCCGCAGCGAGCACCGCGTCCGGATGCGCGGAGCGGAGCGCCGGCCGCCGGGGCAGATCCACCACCCGTGCCGCGCCGGTGGCCTTGGCCCGGGCCACCCTCACCAGTCCGCGAACGTCCCCCACAGTGGTGGACAATATCCGGACCCGGCTATCGACGTCCTCCACCCAGTCTACCGGCACTTCCTGCACTCGCAGTCCGTTGTGCTCGGCGAGCAGCAATAGCTCGGTGTCGAAGAACCATCCGTCGTCGACCACGTGCGCCAGCAACGGTCGGATCACCTCGGTGCGGGCCGCCTTGAAGCCACACTGTGCGTCCGAGAACCGGGCGCCGTGGGTCAGCCGGATCAACGCGTTGTAGCACCGGGAGATCATCTCTCGTGCGTGCTGCGCACGGTCCGCGCCCCAGGCGCCAGCCGGGAGCCGATCGCGATGTCGGAATGACCGTTCACCAACGGAACAACCAACGGCAACAGCGCATCCAAACAAGTGGACAGGTCGACGTCCATGTAGACCACGACATCGGCATCGCTGTATTCCCAGGCGGTGCGCAACGCGTGGCCACGTCCCTTGCGGTCCAGATGCAGAACCCGCACCCGGTCGTCGCACGCGGCGAGCTCCGTCGCCACCCGCAGCACGCCATCGGTACTGGCGTTGTCCACTACCGTGATCGTCCACTCGAACGGGAACTGATCGTGGAGGTAGGCACGCAGGACCTACAGACATCCTGGTAGCGCCCTTTCTTCGTTGTGCACGGCACCACCACATCCACCGTGGCCAACCGCTGGCTCACCGACCACCGGCGCACCCCAGCGTCGGGAGCAACCTCACGTTCCTTCGCCGCCGTCACCAAGCCCACCTCACCCCTAGCCCGAGTTTCCGACGATC
>QHBY01000481.1 GCA_003244245.1 Pseudonocardiales bacterium | reverse complement strand
CGCGCCGGGGTGGAGATTGACCCGATGGAGCAGCGGATCATCTCGGCGTTGACGACCGGTCCTGAACCGGTTCCCGCGACGGTGGCACGGCACACGCAGGTTGATGCCCGATGATCGCGATGGCGGTCGTTGGTGCCGCGCTGGGGGCGGTGCTGTTCGCGCTGGTTATCAAGATCGTGCCGCCCAAACGCAACGCGCTCGTTGAACTTGGCCAGTTCTACGCCCACTACCGGGGCTCCGACTCGGTGGTCGCGCCGCTAAGGACCGCGGCGGACAGGCAGGGCCGCATCGGCGCATGGGTGAGCGTGGAGCTGGCGAAGCGTGGTATCCGATACACGAGTCTGCGACACGACCTGGCGCTCACCGGGCAGTCCTTCGAGACCCTGATGGGCCGCAAGGTCGTCGCGGCGGTCGGCGGGTTCCTGATCGGGTTGGTGGCGTTGGCCACGTTGCAGTACGTCGCTGGTGTCGGCCTGCCGACAGGCGCACCGCTGGCGGTGTCGGTAGTCGCGGCCGTAGCGCTGTTCCTGGCACCGGACATCGACGTCCGCAAGGAAGCCAAGAAGCGGCGGGCAGAGTTCACCGAGCAGCTGTCGATCTTCCTGGACCTGGTGTCGCTGAAGATGGCCGGGCATGCAGCGGCCGCGGCCGCGCTGCCGGAGGCCGCGCAGCGCGGCGGGGGCTGGCCGATGATGCTGATCCGCGACACCTTGTTCCGGGCGCGGAACTCCGGGCAGGACGAATGGGATTCCCTGGGCCAGCTGGGCGAACGCATCGCCGTGCCGGATCTGCGTGAGCTCGGCGCGCTGGTGAAGCTCGTCGCCGACGACGGCGCCCAGGTCCGAACCACGCTCACCGCCCGGGCCGCCTCGATGCGCCGGGCACGGCTGGCTGATGAGGAAGGCAACGCCGAGGAACGCAACCAATCGATGCGGCTGGCGCACATGCTCATCGCCGTCGGCTTCATGATCTTCGTCGGCTACCCGGCGTTCATGAACATCAAGTTCTGAGCGTCACCACCGAAGCACCCGCACCATCCGACAAACCAACAAGGAAGGAAACCCGACCATGATTCAGCTACAGATGCTGTGGGCCTGGACGAACGCGCGGATCGCCAAGATCCGCGAGGAGTCCGGCGAGGACGCAGGCTTCTCCACTCTGGAGTGGGTGGCCATCGCCGGCGTCGTGGTCGTCGCCGCGATCGTGGTGGCCACGATTCTGATGAACAAGGCCAAGTCGGGCGCCGGCAAGGTCAACGTCCAGTAGGCGGCGTTCCCACACCCCATGATGTTTCAGTGGACGTATCGCGCACTACGCCGGCGATGGTGCCGCGTGGTCCGGGATCGCGATCGCGGCTTCGGCACCCTCGAGGCCGTCATCGTCATCCCGGTCGTGGTCATCTTGACGATGATCGTCGTGCAATACGTGATGCTCTACCACGCCCGCAACGTGGCCGAGGCCGCCGCCCGCGACGGCCTACGGGTGGCGCGCGGCTACCAGGCATCGGCCGCGCAAGGTAAGGCCGCGGCCGAGCAGTACCTGACCAACGTCGCGCCCAGACTGCTCGCGAACCGCAACTGCAACGTGCAGCGCAGCGCCACCACGGTGGTCATCGTCTGCCGCGCCAAGGTCGCCTCGGTCGTACCGTTCGGCTCTTTCTCGGTTACCGAGCAAGCCACCGGCCCGGTCGAGACGTTCGGCGGGTGAGCAGCATGCTGCTGAGACGAATCCGCGCCCGCGCCTGCCAGTTGCGGGGCGACAGCGGCTTCAGCACGCTGGAGCTGGTCGTGATCACGCCGTTCCTGCTGGCGTTTGTGCTGCTCGTGGTTGGATTCGGCCGGGTCACCCACGGGCACCAACTCGTGGAGCAGGCCGCCGCTGCCGCCGCCCGCGCCGCATCGCTGGCCAACACCCCGGGCCAGGCCACCACGGATGCCACGCGGGAGGCATCGGACACGCTGGCCCAGGCCGGCATCTCCTGCCAGTCGATGCAACCCACCGTGGACACCTCGCAGTTCTACGCGGGCGGCCAGGTCCGGGTGACGATCACCTGCGTCGCTAATCTCTCGGATCTGACCGTGGTCGGTTTTCCAGGGCACAAGACGCTCACCGCGTCGGCCACGGTGCCCCTTGAGCAGTACCGCCAGTTCGGGGGATCAGGGTGAGCCGCCATCTTCTCAGACACGTCCAGCTGGGCCTGCGGGCGCGGTGGACGCGGATGCGTGAGCAGGCCGAGTCGGGTTTCGTCTCGCTCTACGTCGTCGTGATCACCGTGGGGCTGCTGGCCATGGCCGGACTGGTCATCGACGGCGGCAACGCCCTCGCCGCGCGGGAGCAGGCCACCGACGCGGCCCAGCAGGCATCACGCGCTGGGGCTGACGCGCTGTCACCGGACTCGCTGCGCGGAAACCCGAACGGTCTGACAGCGACGCCGGCGGCAGCGCAGGCGGCAGCGAACAGGGTCCTCGAGACAGCCGGGGTAACCGGGACGGTGAGCGTCAACGGCAACAACGTGACGGTCACGGTGGTGGTGCACAAGAACACCACGATCCTGTCGGCCTTCGGGGTCGGCCCGATCAAGGGCAAGGCCACCGCGACGGCGACCGCCCTGCACGGCACGACCACAGGAGGCTGATGATGCGCCATCTCAAAGCGCTGGGCGCCATGCTGGTTCTACTGATCCTGGTGGTCGGCATCCCGCTGGGAATGGCGGCCACGATCGGTAACCCGCTGCATGGCTGGGCTGACTTGAAGGTCGGTGACCTGACCGACGCGGTCCTCATCGACCTGCTGGCGGTCATCGTGTGGCTGGCGTGGGCACAATTCGCCGTCTCGGTACTCGTCGAGGTCGGCGCCGCCGCGCGGCACGTGCAGATACCCACCCGCATCCCCCTCGTGCCCGGTGCATCCCAGCATCTGGCCCACACCCTCGTCGGCGCGGCGCTCCTGCTCGGCACCGCCACGGCGGCCCTGGCCAGCCCCGTGCACGCGCTGGCGGCGGCACCGGCCCACTCTGTCGCGGCAGTGGCCTCCGTCCACGCTCAGAGCCCGTCACCATCTACACGGCCGCCGAACGCGTCGGCGCAGCAGTCCACAGCATTGAGCCGACACCAGACGCGGACCGCGACGCGGCCCCAGACCGTCACCTACGTCATCCCCAGCGACGGCAGCGGTCCCGACACCTACTGGGACATCGCCGAAGCACACCTCGGCGATGGCGATCACTGGCAGCAGATTTGGGATCTCAACCGTGGCCGCAGCCAGCCCGACGGCGAAGTCATGAACAACCCCGGACTGCTCAAGCCGGGGTGGACGGTGCTGCTCCCGGAGACGGGCGCTCCTACGCCCCACGGTGGGACGCAGCTTAAGGACGTGACCGTGCACGAAGGTGACACCTTGTCCGGCATCGCCGCCAGCCATAGCGTCGCGGACTGGCACCAGGCTTGGCAGGCCAGCAAGGGTATGGCCGAGCCGGGCGGGCAGCATCTGACGAACCCCGACCTGATCCGCCCCGGCTGGACCGTGAAGATACCGGTCGCCAACGGCACGACGACCACCGCCACGACCACGACGCCAACGGAGCACCCGTCCAAGCCCCAGACACCCAGCAGACACCCGTCGACGTCCCAGACACCCACCCAGCAGCCTCCGAAGGTGCCATTCAAGCCGCCGCCCGGACAACAGACGCCGGGGCAGCAGGCACCGGCACCGAGTAACTCGGCGGCGCCCACCACACCCCGCCCCGAACAGCAGCACGACAGCCCAGCAGCGAGCCGGCCCGCGCGCGGCTCGTCGGAGGCGTCGATGGTGGCCTTCGCCGGCGGCGGGGTGCTGCTGGCTGGGGTGTCACTGGCCGCGCTCATCCGCTACCGGCGCAGGCAGCGCCGGTGGCGGCATCCGGGCCGCACCATCAGCGCCACGCCCCCGGGATTGCAGCGGGTCGAGCGTGCGCTGTTGTCGAGCGGCAACGCCGGGATTGCCGACGTGACATGGCTAAACGAGGCCCTACGCAGCCTGGTTCATTCCTTGGCTGCGACTGAGGCCGGCCGGCTGCCCGATGTCGTGGCGGCCCGGATGACCACCGAGGCACTGGAGTTGGTGCTCACCGCTGCGCAGCCCGAGGCCCCCAAGCCGTGGAGGGTCGATGAGACCGGCACCCGCTGGTCGATCGAACGGAGCGACGATCTGGGTTACGACCCGGCCTCGCGGGCCTACCATTTCGCGCCGTTCCCGACGCTGGCGTCGGTGGGCTACACCGCGGCGGGGGAGCACTGGCTGCTCGACCTGGAGCGGGTCGCGGCGATGTCGCTGTCCGGCGATCCGGAGCGGTGCCTGAATCTGGCCCGGTTCCTCGCGGCCGAGCTCGCGCACAACGCCTGGTCGGAGATGCTGCAGGTGACCCTGGTCGGCTTCGGCCAGGAGATGGCCGAGATCAACCCGGAGCGGCTGACCTACACCGAGGACTTCGCTAAAGCGATCGCGTCACTAAGCGGTGATCTGGCCTCGACCAGCGACGCGTTGCACCACTCTGACGTCGACGTGCTGGCCGGCCGGTTGCACAACATCGCCGGGGACGCATGGGCGCCGCATGTTCTGCTGATCGCTCCCAGCGCCGCAGAGGACACCGAAGGCCTCGAGCAGTTGCTCACCGCGATGCGGGCGCAACGGTCGCGGACCGCGGTCGCTCTGGTGCTCGCAGATGATCCGGACCACACCGAGGGCACCCGGTGGCAACTGACGATCGACGAGCACGGCACGCTGCGCATCCCGGCACTGGACGTCGAACTGATCGCCCAGCAGATCCCGGCCGAGGAAGCAGCGCAGCTCGCACAAATGCTGGCGCTCGCCGCGACGGTGGAGGACCGCCCGGTCCCCGACGCCGATGGCGACAAGCCGTGGGACGAGTACACCGACGCCGCCGGCAGCCTGCGGCACTCACTCGCCGCGCCCGCCGCGCCGGCGCCGACGCCGGCGTCGAACCACCGGTCGGCGGGCCACGGCATCGCCGACATCCCGGCCCTGCACCTGGCCGAGTCCGCGCCGTGGGTGAGGAACTCGTTGCTACCGCTGTCGCCGCAGACCTACCTCGACCAGACCGCGACCACCGCGCAGGACCTGCAGACGCTGGCCCCGCACATCGACGAGGCGACCCGGGCGCAGGTCGAGAGCATCGACCCCGAGCTCGACCGGGACCTGGCCGACTGGTACGACCCGGCCTGCACTCGACCGAAGGTGCGGTTGTTGGGTGCGGTGTCGGTGAGGGCACAGGGGTCGCTGCCGCCACGCAACCCCCGGGTGTTGTGGAACACCGAGATCGTCGCCTACTTCGCCACCCGATCCTGCGGGGTATCGGTTGAGACCTTCGCCACCGACATGTGGCCCGATGACCCGGACATCGCCCGCAAGACGAAGCCACGGCAGTCGGTCTCGGTGGTGCGTACGTGGCTTGGCGTCAGCCAGCGGACCGGGCAGGAGCACATCCCGAAGGGGACGACCGCCCTGGCCTGCCCGTACCGTCTCGAGGACGCGCTCGTCGACGCCGAACTGTTCCGGCGCCTGCGGCTGCGCGGCAGCGCCCGCGGCGCAGCCGGCATCGCCGACTTGCGGGCCGCGCTTGACCTGGTTGAGGGTGTGCCGTTTTCTGGCCGCCGGCCGGAGGGCTACGGGTGGCTCGCGGAGAACCCGCTCGATCACGTGTATGCCGGGATGATCGTCGACGTCGCGCACATCGTGGCCACCCATCACCTTGCGGCCGGGGAACCGGAGTTGGCTGTGAGCGCCGCGCAGGTGGCGCTGAAGGCGGACAGCAGCGAGGACGTCCCACTGCTGGACCTGGTGGCAGCGTGCGACGCGCAAGACAACCGCGCCGAGGCCGACATCTACATCAAACGCATCCTGGCCAATCACGACGCGGAGGTCGAGGAAGACCTCCCGCCGCGCACCGCTGAGATCCTGCACCGTCGTCAGTGGCTGGGACAGCCCAGCTGAGCCGTGCACGATCACGCACACGAAGGAGTGAGCAACATGGGCAACATCGGCCGACGCCGCCGCCGCATCGAGGTGCTCCCGTCGCAGGAACCGGCGCAGCCTCCATCGCAGGTGCCGCAGCGCGCTCCCGAGCAGCAGCCGCCCACGCGGGAACCCGAGCGGACTCCCGAGCCGTCGCGGTCATGACCGCGACGGGCCGCCGGTCCGCGGCCGCGGCTGTTCTAGCGTCGGCTGGCCTGGGCTTCGGGGTCGCGTCGCAATTGTGGGCCGTTGGCCCTCTGCTGATTCTGTTCGGAGTCGAAGCCGCGATAGTGGCGGGGCCGGCCCTGATTGCGCTCGTTGGCGCCCGCGGCGAGGCAGAGGGGTTGTGCTTGGCGTGGGGGATTCTGGGTACTGCGGGTGCCGTGGCTGCGGGACTTGTTCGCAAGGTGGGCACCCGGATAACGGTCCTCGATCTGCAATGGGCTGCAGCGCTGTACGTGGCATTGCCGTGCGCGGTCTTGCTCGCCATGGCCGTTGCGAGCCTCGGGGACCGAAGGGCGGTGCGGCGCTGATGTCAGACGGCGAGGAGCCCAGCGACGTTGTGGGCGTCGGCGACATTCGGATGGTGCGCACGTTCCGTGTCGGCGCCGATGGTGGCCTGTACCCGGTGAACTCCGCGAGCGCGTGGACCGAGGGCTGGAACACCGCCACCTGCGCCCGCGGGCGCAACCACACCCCGCCCGACCCGTCCTGCCGTTGCGACTTCTACGTCTACGCCCACCCGTCCTACGCCCAGGCTCAGGCCCCGGCCCGGCAGGTCATGGCGGTGGTCGCCGTGCACGGGGCGATGGAAGCCGGCTCACGCGGCGCCCGCGCGGAGCAGGCCCGCGTCGATGCGGTGTGGCTTGGCCCGCGGGTATCGGATGACCTGGCCGACGCGGTCCAGCGGCGCTACCCGTCGCTGCTCGTCTACCGAGATCGCGCCGCGATGCTCACCGACCTGCCGCTCGGCAGTTTGCCCGGGTTTCGCGAACCCCGGATCAGCGAGCGAGGCCACGGTCTCATCCGGGTTGCCCTGCTGCTGTTCCTGGCCGTCGTCGCGGTGATCGGCATCGTCCCGACGACTATCGCGATCGCCAATGCGCCCCGCGCGGCGCTGTGGCTGGCCGCACTGGCCGGATCGGCCGGGATCACTCTGACCGGCCTCGCGGTGCGCTCGTCGATGGTGACCTTCGTTGGTATCACCGCGCTCGCCTGGATGGTGACGGCGGAGTCCACCACGACCCTGGGCGGCATCCTCTACCGCTGCCTTGTCCTGCTGGTCGCCGCGTGGGTTGGCATCGTCTGGTTGCGGGCCGCGCAGCCCGGGCGGGTGATCCGCGAGCCGCGCCTGGAAGCCGCGCTGCGTCGTTGGCGCGGCCAGCTGCCCGGCTCGCGTTAGCCGAGCAGCGTGTCGACGTCCTGGGTCACGGTCACGGTGTCCGCTGCTCTTGCGGTCGCGGTGAGTCCGCTGCTGGCCGGGTGGACCGTGGGCTTGGCTGAGGGCGACACCACGACCTGGTGGCGGCCTCGCAAGGTCGATGCCACCCGCCTGGTCGTGGTCGCCCTCGCCGCACTCAGCCTGGGGGCTCTCGCCGGCAGCGGTCGGGGACCGTGGCCCGCGTGGTGGCTCTTGGCCGCTGGCGGGACCGTGCTGGCCGTGGTCGACGCGCAATGCAACCTGCTGCCCGCACGGCTGGTGTACCCGCTCGCGCTGCTCGAGGCAGGCGTCCTCGCGGTCGCCGCACTCAGCACCGACGACGTCGCGGCGCTGGCGCGCGCCGGGTCGGCGGCCTTCGTCGTCGGTGCTGGCTGGTTCATTCTCGCCTTCGCCGCGGGTGGCGGCGTGGGCCTCGGTGACGTCCGCGTCGCCACCCTCACAGCTGGCCTGCTCGGCTGGCTCGGGTGGACGGCGGTGATGCGCGCGCAGCTCGTCACGGTCCTGCTCATCGTCGTCACGGCCGGTGTCGTCGCCCTTGCTCGACCGGATCTGCGCGGCCGCAAGATGCCGGTCCCGCTCGGGCCATCGCTGGTGCTGACCAGCCTGCTCATGTGCTGGACCTGATCGGCTCTGACACCCTGATCAGCACCCAGGGCGCCACCTGCTGGCGGGCCGCGGCGCTGGCCCCGGCGGCTAGTCCTCCAGCGCCGAGCTGTCGCTCACATCCAGGTCGGGCCGGGCGCGGACGAACCGCGCCCCGTGCCGCAGCACGCCCTGGTCGACGGCAACGTCGGCGTTGATCTCGACGACGAGCGGGGCTATGTGCAACACCTCCACGAGCTCGCGGGAGGCCCACGCCGCACGCCGTTGGCTGGACGTGCCGATGAAGGTGAGCAGCGGTGCGAGCGCGCGTGCCGCCGCGCGGTCCAGCCGAGTCGTCGCACCCACCACCCTCTCGGGGTCGCCGGGTGCCGCCAGCAGCAGACTGTTGGGCGCGGCCGGGTCGCCGACGATGCCGACTGCCACTAGGTCACGGGTCTTGCGCGCCTTGACCTTGTGCCACACCCGCTGGCCCGGCCGGATGGGATACAGCCCGGCCGCGGACTTCACCACCACACCCTCCCCACCGGCAAGCGGCCAGTCACGCAGCCATGCCTGGGCGGCGGCAAGCCGGTCGGTGTGCTCGCACAGCACCACCGGCGCTGGCGCACCGGCCAAGACGTACTCGAGCGCGACCCGCCGCGCGGCCAGCTCGCGACCCCGCAGGTCGCTGCCGGCGCAGGCCAGCAGGTCGAAGCAGACCATCTGCACCGGCCGCGCGGCGGCGATATCGCACAGTCGGCGCCCCGCCCGCAGACGCTGCTGCAGAGAGGTGAAGTCGAGGCGACCGGTCTCGGTGTTCCATGCGATCAGTTCCCCATCGAGGACCAGGTCCTCAGGCAGGTGGCGAAGCGCAGGCAGCAAATCAGGGAAGTAGATACTCAGGTCGGTACCGCGCCGAGACCACAACCGTCCCGCACCCCACACCGCGCGGAAGCCATCGAACTTCGGCTCGAAACGCGCCATGGGCACGCCACGGGGCGGCAGCGCGGTCGCCGTGCGCGCCAGCGCGACCGGCGGCGGCATCGCGAACGGAAGCACCCCAGACACAGTCCCGATTATCCGATCGCGCCGTTCAGCGGATCGCGCAAGGGCGGAACGCGGCCGGTTCCCGCGGCTTCCCGGGGGACGTGTTAACCGGGTAAACCCGTCTGCCCGCAAGGCGTGTCACCCCGGCCTCGGCCATCTCACCGAGCAAGAACGTCCTGCGCGCGGTGGGGCGCTCCAGCCCCCAGTATCCGGGGGGTTAACCCTACGCAGCAGCGCGCGCGGCGAGCCCCGGCCACCGTGTTAACCCGGTCCCGTAGGGAGGCGACGAAGGCGGTTGGCCATCGGTGGCGCACGGCCCCAGCGCGCCCGGTCGCGACCGTGTCACCCCAGTTTGGGTGACAGATAGTGGAACACGTCTGCGGAGAGTCATCGGCATCAGCACCCCGATGACGGAGGCCGCACGATGTTCAACGACGACAGCATTGCTGGGAGTTGGGCGGCACTCGTCCAGCGGATCGAGTGCACCGATGCGCTGGCACGCTGGGCCGTTGACGACGACCGGCTCGCCGGCCTGCACGACGTCACCCACGACCTACTGCCGCTGCTCGCCAAGGGCGGCGACGCCGCCCGCGCCGACGACATTCTCGGTGCCCTCCTGCGCCAGGCGGCGGTGGACGGGGGCGCCGAGGACGACGCTCTGCTGCTGATGTTGCACCTGCTCAGCGATTGGGTGGTGCCGCTGGCCACGCAGCTTCGCGACCTGGGCACCGGCATGGTCGGGGTCATCGTCAGCGAGTTGACCTGTCAGATCCGCACCTACCCGTGGCGGGACCGGCCGCGGGCGGTCGCGGCCAGCTTGCGGTGGGGTACCCGTTTCGCCGTCCTCGCCGAGTTCCGCCCCTCCACTCCCCGGCACCGGCACCGGGCCGAGCGTGTGCTGGAGCCGATGAGTCCGGAGTGGGAGTCCACTTCGCTGGGTCGGGTAGCCACCACCGCGCCCAACGACGAGGTGGACATCGACGTGGTCGACCTGCTGCTGTGGGCGGCGCGGGCCGGCGTCGATGATGTCGATATCGCGCTGCTCGTCCGGACCGAGCAGGCACGAGACGACCCCTGGCTCAAAGCGCCCGACGACGTCGTGGCCGCCGAGTTCGGGTTGCCCCGGCGGACCTTCTTTTGGCGCCGCGCGCGGGCCCTGGCGGCCGTGCGCGCGGCGAGCCGGGACTACGTGGCGGCCGTCGCATGAGCCCGCTGCTCAGCCCGGCAAAAACTTCTGAAAAAAAGTTCGGCCGAAGTTGCACTAACTGCCCCGAAATTTCACCTGCCCCTAGTGAGACCACCTTCCGCGCGATCACGAGGAGCACCACCATGGACGAGCGTCGGCAGCCGATCGGGGACGACTGCACGGTCGAACAGGTCGCCGACCTGCTCGACGAGGTGTTCGCGGCCAACGGGCTGCTCGCCGACGAGATGGACCGCATCCTCGGCTCGCGGGCCGCGGTCAGCCAGCGCACCATCGACCGCTTCACTCGCCTCGCCGACCAACTGCGGCCGGGTGCGCGAGCGCGCGCTGAGCTCTCCGACCTCGACCCGGCCCGGGTGCTCGCCGGCACGAAGGTCTGGATGGCGCGCAACCGTGAGCGCTCGGCACACTCCGCGGCTGGCCGAGCCGCGGCCCGCTGGTCCGGCGGGGCGTCAGCATGAGCCTGTCCGAGGTCGGGGTACCCGGCCAGCGCGTCGACGTGCTCAACGGCGGCGACGTCGCCCCGGACGGGCGGCTGCTGTCCGTTGCGGAGATCCAGCAGGCGTTTCGCGAGTTGCGGGCACGCAAGCCGTCCGAGCAGGCGACGCCCGCACCGGAGCCCGAGCCGGGCGGGGGCGCCTGGCACGACGGGAGTGCGGCGGTCCCGGGCCGAACCGGTGACCCGGCCACCGACGCCGCGCGACGCGGCGAGCCTGCGGACGCGTCACCGCCACAGCGCGCCGCCGAGCTAGACGCCCGGTGGGTCAGCGTGGTCGCCGCTCACGCAGGAGCAGGTGCGTCCACCGTGGCGCTCGCGATCGCCGACGCGGCCGCCGCTGCGGGTAGGGGCACCAGCCTGGTCGAGACCGCTCACCCGTCACGCTCGGGTCTGGTCGCTGCGGCGAACGCTGAGCTTGGCTTGGACCCGAGCGGAGCGTGGCGACGCGGCACCCGCGGTCAGGTCACCATCGACCGCCGAGCTGGCAACGACACCCCGAACGGCTGGCCCGCGCTCCCTGCATCGGATGACGACCTCGTCCTCGTCGACCTCGGCCTCCCCACTCCGGAGAGCCTGACCCGCCTGGCGGCGAGCGGCTGCCGCCTCGTGGTCGTCTGCCGCCCGACGGTTCCCGGTGTGCGCCTGGCCGAGCAACTCCTCAACTCGATCACCGGCCCCGTGGTCGTGGCGTGCGTAGGCGGCGGCAAATGGCCCGGCGAGGTCAGCGCCAGCCTCGGCCCGCGGCTGCGTGAACTGCGTGCCCAGAACGCCACCGTGGCCGTGCCCGTCGATCGGCGACTCGCTGTCACTGGCCCCACCAACTCCCCACTGCCGAGACCGGTCGCTACAGCAGGCCGGTCACTGCTGGGGCTGATCGACGCCGTCCACCCGGGCGGCGCCACCGCGTCGGCGCAGTCGGCGCCGCGAAGGAAAGGAACAACGCGATGAGCACTCTGCTCGCAGCAAAGCTCAGCAGCCACCTGCTCGCGGCCGGTGTCTGCCCGAAGGCACCGCCGGGCGTGGCGAAATGGTCTGACCAGATCCTGTCGTGGGTGAAGTGGGGCGTGCTGGCCATCCTGGCAATCTCCTTCTTCGTCTCCGTCGGAATGCTGATCTGGGGCCGCGTCACCCACCACCCCAAGGGCGCCCGGCTCGGCTTCGACGGCCTGATGATCTGCATCGTCGGCGCGATCATCTACGTCGTCGGCTTCGTGATCATCAGCAGCATCACCGGAAACGGCTGCTGATGTTCGGCCGCCGTGGCGGGAAGGAACGGCCAGCTCCGGAGTGGTCCCGCCAGAAGATGCTCGCCCTACTGATCGGCGCCGGCATGACCGCGGTGCTGCTCGTCGTCGGGCTCGTCCTGGCCGTGGTCTACGCCGTTCACCCCGCCCGGCGCGGCGCCGACCAAGGCGCCCACAACAAGGGCACCAGCATCACGTCGGGCGGCGGCGCTGCGGATAGCTCGGGGCACTCCGGCACCGCCGTCGACCCGCGCGACGCGCTGGCTGACAAGCCGATGCCCACCGTCGATGACGGTGCCTCACACCCCGGTCCGGTGTCCACCAACGACCCGGGGACCCCGATCACCCTGCCCGCGGCAACATCGTCCGGGCCAGCGAAGGTGCCCGCTGGCTTCCCGCACACACCGCAGGGCGCCATGGCGCAGCTCGCCGCGATCGACCAGACCGCGCTGCAGTCGGGCACCCTCGCCGGAGCCCGCGAGGTGATCCAGGGCTGGGCCATGCCCGGCGGACCCACCACCAGCAGCTGGTCGGGCGTGCAAGCCATGGCCGAGTTCTTCGACGCGGCCGGGTTGTCCGGCGGCGGCAGCAACCAGCTGGCCATCGTGGCCACCCCACTGATGGGGCAGGTCAAGGGCAGCGTCGGCCCCGACTTCGTGGTGCCCTGCATCGACATCGAGGTCGACGTCACCTTGCAGCAGACCTCACGCGGGGCGGCCGCCGACTGCCAGCGGATGGTCTGGAACGGCACCCGCTGGATGGTCGGCCCCGGCGGCGAGCCCGCGCCTGTGCCCTCGGTCTGGCCCGACACCGACACCGCGATCAGCGTCGGGTACCGCGACCTTCGACAGGAGACAACCCGATGACCGCCACCGCCGTGCTCGCCTCCGGCTGCACCCAACTGCCCTGCCCGGGCCAGAAGGTCGAGGCCTTCAACATCGGCGACCTCAACCCCCTCAAGTGGCTCGGCAATGCGGCGTCCAAGGCCATCGGCGACGTCTGGCTGGCCGCGATGACCGGGCTCTGGTCGGCCGCCCTCTGGCTACTGAAACTGGCCTTCAAGATCATCGACGCGTTCACCACCCCAGACCTGTCGGCAAGCGGGCCGATGGGCTCGGTACTGCCGACCACGCTGTGGCTCGGCGCCACCCTGGCCGTGATCATGATGTTCGTCCAACTGACCGTCGCTCTGATCCGCCGAGACGGCGAATCCATGGGCCGCGTGGTCATCGGCATCGCGCAGTTCGGCTTCGTCTGGGTTGCCTACCTCGGCCTCGCCGCTGGATTCGTCGCGGCCGCCGCCGGCCTGGAACGCGGAATCTTGCAGGGCATGTTGCACGCCCAGGACCTGTCCCACGTCGATCTGAGCGCGTCGTTCCCGGACAAGATCGGCGACATCACTCTGGCGACCGTGCTTGGCGTGCTCGGGCTGCTCATCGTCATCCCGGCCGCGTTCTTCTACGTGCTGATCATGTTCGTCCGAGAGGCCGCGCTGATCATCCTGGTCGCCACCGCACCGATCTCAGCCGGGGGCCTGGTCAGCGAGACCGGCAAGGTGTGGTTCTGGAAGACGCTGCGCTGGTTCTTCTCCTGCCTGCTGATCTCACCGATGGCCGCGCTACTGCTCGGCATCGGAGTGAAGCTCTCGACCGGGGTCATCAACCCGCCCAAGCCGCCGATGTGCGGCGGAAAACTGTGCGACCCGCTGCACCACATCAAGCAGCTCAACGACTACGCCAACTCGACCAACACCGCGCACGCAGGGATGGCAGTTGTCGGCTGCATCATCATCGCTGTCGGCGCGTGCTGCCCGATGATCCTGTTCCGGCTGCTCGCGTTCGTTGAGCCGGGAACCGCGTCCGGGGCGGCGCTGCGTCAGTCGTGGTCTGACGCCGGCGG
>QHBY01000480.1 GCA_003244245.1 Pseudonocardiales bacterium | reverse complement strand
GGCGTCACCGCCGTACCCAACATTTACGGCTACCGGGTCGAGGACTACGAGCGCTACGTCAGCTGGCTCGACGACCTCGGCGACGACCGTCCGGTCGCGCTTGCCATGAATCTGCAGACCTTCCGCACCGACGCCGACTGGAGTGGCATGGCGATGCCCGCGCTCGCCTTCCTCGCCACCGCGCTACCCGCCGACCTCCCAATCGTGCTCACCGGCCCGTCCCGACCGGACCGCGTCCAGATGCTGCATCGCCTCTTCGGCGCCCGACTGCACCTCATCGCCCAGAACCCGGCCCAGTTCGCCCAGCACGGAGCACTGATGACCAACGACGGCCGCGTCGACGTCCACGCCCGCCGCGAGGACCTGTTCGCCCGCAACGTCCGCTACCTCAACGGCCTGCTCGACCAGCCCGCCACAAGCGAGGTGACCGGATGACCCCGCCGCGCTGCGCGATCCTGCTCGGCTACGACCCCACCACCGGCACCGCCTCCACCCCCGTCGCCGCGATCGCCGCACACGGGCAGCGGCTGGCGGTGTCCTGGATGCCGTTCACCGACGGGCGCAGCGAAGCCTGGCGCGGCACCCTCGCCGAAGTCCTGGCCTCTGCCGACGTCGACTGGTCTGCCCAGCTGGACGCGTGGGCCACCACCTCGAGCACCACCCAGGGCCTCGAGCTCGTCGAGGCACCCGACGCCGATGACCTACGCGACGCCGCCGAGCAGGTCATCGACGCCCTGCTCGCCTGCCCGGTCACACCCCCCACCGCGGTACCGCCGCGCCGAGGGGCCGCGCACGGGACGGTCAGCTGATGGGCTCGGGAGGCAGCAAGTCCCACGAATCGTTCGCTGTCGCCCCCGGCGCCACCCTCGCCCCACCGGCCGACCTGCCCACAGACGAAGCGGCGGCTGATCTCGCGGGGGCACCGCCACAGCTCATCGCCGCCCTCGACGCGCTCGGCGCCGCGGCCGAACTCGACCCGGACACCGCACCCACGGTCGGGTTCCACACACTCAAGGACGCCTGCGCCCAGGCGCGGCAGCAACTGGCCGACTCTGTGGCAGCCGGCGCCGTCGACGAACAGACCGCCGCCGCGGCCGCGGCCGAGATCAAGGCAGCCACCACCGGATTCCTGTCCGCGCTGCCACCCCAGGCGCTGGTCGACCTCGCCGCCCAAGACGGGTTCGCCCACCCGCACCTGGTCGGGTTCAGCGACACCACCGGGCATCCGCTCGTGCACTATCTCGACCCGGCCTACCCCAGCGACATCACCTCCAAAGCAGCCATCGCCGCCAAGGCCGAAGAGCGCTACGCGATGCTCGCCGCCGGGCAGAGCGTCCACGGCCTCACCCTCGACGAGGTCACCGCCCTCGAAACGCACCTGCCGAACCAGCAACCCTCGACCGGCGCGGGCCAGCCGATCAGCGCCGGGCAGGCGCTGAGCCTGTCGGCGCAGATCACCGCGGCCACGACCGAACTGGGCGCCACCGGATGGACCGCGCACCACCAGCCCGACCCAGCCGCAGTGACGGCCCTGCTGAGCGCCGAGAACGCCCTGGCCACCGCGACCTGCCCCGACGCCCCCGAGGGGCTCAACGCCGCCCAGGCCGCCGCCCGCGGCCAGGTCGACGCGGTCCTGGCCAAGGTGCCAATCACCACCGTGCACAAGGCGCTGGCCGACCCCGCGCTCGCCGGTGCGTTAGCCGCGAACACGCACTACCTCGCGGCCCGAGACCAGCTGGCGCTGGCCCGCGCCAACCTCGACCCGGCCACTCGCTCCCAGCTGCAGACGCAGGCCGCGACGCGCGAGGAGCAGGTAAGCGCGCTGCAACAAGCCACCGCCGCGTTCCTGCCCGCCCAGAGCGACACCCTCGGCAGCCCGATCGACCCGGCCGCGCTGCCCGGATTCGCCACCACCGCCGGCGCCGCCTTCACCGCGGCGAAGGCGATCACGCCCTGGAGACACCAGGCATTCGACCCAGCCAGCGGTGGCGTGCCGAATGAGCTGACCGGCCAGGACCTCGGCAGCCCCGCCGCGCTCACCGCCCAGTTCACCGCCTGGTCCAAGCATCAGCAGCTCGCCGACGTGCGCTACGCCGCCGCCGAGCTCGGCCTGGCCGGGGCCCCCTCGGCCAACCGCGCCCAGATCACCAAGTACATCGCCGGCAGCTGGGACAGCAGCCTTCACCAGCCCACGATCCAGGCCCAGGTCAGCAAGAAGGCCGCCCCGGTCAACCCCGTCACGGCCATGCTGAACTCCGGACCCACCACCCTCGGCGGCCACAACACCGCGGCCGCATCGCCGTCCACCGCGGGAGCCGCCGGCGTCTCGGCGGCCACCGTGGCGGCACCGCCGTCGGCGGCCACCTGGATGGCGCAACACCAGCGCCTCGTCGACGCGCTCAAACACCACCAAGCCTCGGCCTCGGCGCTGCCAGCCCGCCACGACCCCACCGCCGTGGAGTCCTGGACGTTCACATCCAGCGCCTCGGCCGCGTCGCTCGGCGGCGTGCACACCAAGAGCTACGTCACCGGCCCGGACGGCTCGAGCTGGATGTTCAAGCCCGACACCTCGGCCGGCGGCGCTCGGGCCCACGCCGAGTCCGCCGCCGCCCGGGTCTATCACGCTGTCGGCATCCCCGCCGTCGACGTGCACGTGGCCAGCGTCGCCGGCAAGACCGGCAGCGTGCAGCCGCTGCTTCCCGGCGCCGGACAACTGCCGGCATCGCCGGCGAGCTGGACGCAGGGCGACGTTGACGCAATCGTGCGCTACCACGTAGCCGCCTGGGCCGTCGGCGATCACGACGGCGGGCCCGCGAACGTGCTGCGCACCGG
>QHBY01000479.1 GCA_003244245.1 Pseudonocardiales bacterium | reverse complement strand
TGACTCCACCGAGGCGCGCTCACCATCCCCAGGTCAACCTAAACCGAGCCGAGGTGCAAGTTGCACTGCATGGAAAAACGCTACCGACGTGCGGCTACAGCTGTCAAATGCACGTGCATATGCTCGTGTTGAGCTCTCAACCAGCCGGTGCGCGGTGAGACTGCCACCACCGGCGGCACCGTTGCGATCAAGGCCCCGCTGACCGACGGGCGTCAGGGTTTTCGTCCGACACCGCTGAAATGGAACACTTCCACCGGGACACCGAGTGGGGTGCAGGCCGGTCTCCACAGCGAACACGAGACCACGCCGGGCTCCAATAGCTCCCGACCATCGAAGAAACGGATGAGCTCCTGACGACTGCGGGCCACTATCGGTGCTGCTCCCTCTTTGTTCCATAGCCGCATGGTCTCTTTGATCGCTTCGCCGTCGACCTCTTCGGTGGGGTGGGAGATCACGAGGTAGCTACCGGACGGAAACGCGTCCATGAGCCGATCCACGATAGCGTGTGCCTCATCCGTATCCGTAATGAAATTCAAGATTCCTAACAGCATGAGTGCGACTGGCTGGGTGAAGTCGAGCGTGCGGGCGGCCTCTTGCAGAATCGTGTCTGGTTCGCGAAGGTCTGCTTGAACGTAATCGGTTTTACCTTGTGGAGTGCTGGTGAGCAGGGCGCGCGCGTGCACCATGATTATGGGGTCATTATCGACATAGACAACGCGAGACTCTGGTGCGGTCGCTTGGGCAACTTCGTGAGTGTTGTTGGCTGTGGGCAGACCGGTGCCGATATCGAGGAACTGACGAATCCCTGCACTGCCAGTCAGATACCGGACCGCGCGGGCCAGGAATCTTCGCTCGGCGCGGACCGTATCGCGGAAGCTCGGGATGACAGCAACAATCTGTTCCGCGAGCTCGCGATCGACCGCATAGTTGTCCTTGCCACCCAGTAAGTAGTTCCAGAACCGAGCGGAATGCGCCACTGCCGTATTAACAGTGGCTTTTTTCTGGACCGGCGTGTGTGAGTTTTCTGTCACAAGTATGCTTCTCTCCGCGCTGTTCAAATTCGTGGCATTGGAGTCCAGGCAGAAACCACGCAAGGAATATCGCGGTTACTCCCCCAGTAGTCAGGTGACTCGCGTAGTCACCGTAGTTGATCACTCTACTCCCCAGCAGAGAGGCGTGATGTCACTCGTTTGGTCGACCCGCTATCGAGCGTAAGCGACGGCCTTCCGGTCGCGAGGGTGCTGCGGTCATCGACGGTGGCTGTGAACGGCGCGCGGAACGCTGGGTACCCGGATGGAGATCGTGGTTCCGGTCCCTGGGACGAAATCGGCGATCAAGCCGGCCCGCTCGCCGAAGGAGTCCCGCAACTGATCGTCGATCGTGCCCAGGACGTCGCCGATGTCTGCATCCTGCCTCCCGGGCCCGTCGTCGGCGACGGTGATCAGGCAGTCCGGACCGTGCACGCGAGCGGAGACCGTGACGGTGCCGCCGAGCTGCTTGCGCTCGATGCCGTTGCGAACCGCGTTGTCGACCAGTTGCTGGACCGCCAGAAACGGCAACACCACAGGCAGCAGCGCCGGCGCGACGTCGATCTCCACTCGTAGCCGGTCGCGAAACCGAGACCGTTGCAGCGTCAGGTAGCGGTCGATGTTCTCCAATTCCTCGGCCAGCGTGGTGTCGGTGGCACCGCGCAGCGAGTACCGGGTGAACTCGGCGAAGACGATCAGCAGGTCCCGGGCCCGCGACGGGTCCGTGCTGACCAGGCCGACGATGGTGCTGATCGTGTTGAACAGGAAGTGCGGGGAGATCTGGCCGCGTAGCGTCCGCAGTTCGGCGCGAACCTGCGCGACGGCGCGGTCCAGCTCGGCGAGCAGCGCCTGGTCTTCCTCGCGGCCACCTTCGCTGGCCCGCAGCACGACCGGCGCCTGGACCGCCGCCACGTGCTTGGCGGGGCGCAGACCGCGCCACGTTGGATGCCCGAGGCGGCCGTGGGCGGTCCACTGCCGGTAGTAGACCTCGCCATGTAGCCGCGGCGCCACCCAGTGCACTGGCCGGTTGAGTCGGTCGGGCCGGTCGGGCCGGTCGGGCCGGTCGGGCACCTCGTCGGCGAAGGGACTGGCCGGCTGTGCCAGCTCGGTCAACCGGTCGTGCAACTCCCGGCGGGCCGCTTCGGTGAAACCCGTGCCGACCTGGCCGACGTATCGCAGACCGTCTTCGGTGGGCACCCCGACGAGCAGCGCCCCGAGCGCGCCAGCGCGGTGGCGTTCGGGCACCCACCCGCCGATGATCACTTCCTGGGACTGACGCAACGTGGTCTGAACCCAGCTACGGGACCGGCCCGGCTGGTACGGCGAGTCCACCCGCTTGGCGACCACGCCCCGCAGGCCGTGTTCGGCAGCGGTGTCCAGCACCGTCTGGCCGTCGGTATCCAGGAAGCAGGGCGGCAGCACGACCGACTCGTCGGCCAGCTGGAGGTCCGCCAGCAGCTCCCGGCGGCGCTGGTAGGGCAGCTCGGCGGTGGACCGGCCGTCCAGGCTGAGCAGATCGAACACGTAGTAGGTCACCGGCGCGCGGCGCAACACCGTCGCGGTCGGACGTTGCACGTTCATCCGCCGGTGGAGCTGTGCGAAGCTGGGGCGTCCACAGGAGTCCAACGCGACGATCTTGCCGTCGAGCAGCATCCGACGCCGCCCCGCGAACGCTGCGAGTTCCGGGTACGCGGCGGTGATGCTGCGGTGGCTGCCGCTGAACAGGCACATCCGGTCGGGCTCGGCAGACGCCAGCGAGCGGATCCCGTCCCAACTGAACTCGAAAGCCCAGCCCGGCCCGGCCGGCAACGGGCCCGCAGTCGGCAACATCGGACGCACCAGCTCTGACATCGCCCCGTCTGACATCGCAGCTCAGCTTCGACGGCTGGCTTGCTTGCCCTTGTCATCGGACTTGCGCTGTCTCGGCAGGCTCGGTGGGTCACCGCGGGCGGCCTTGGCTGCCTCGACAGAGGCCTGCAAGGCGGTGATCAGATCCACTGACGGGGCGGGCTGCGTGGACGCCGGCGGGGCGACGAACTCCTTGCCCGCGGTCTTGGCCTCGATGACCGACAGCAACGCCTCGCGATATCCGTCCTGATAAGCCTCGGGGGTGAAATCGCCGGACATCGCCTCGATGAGGGTGTCCGCCATCTTCAGCTCCGCGTCGCTGACGGACACCTCGCGGTCGAGCACGTCGAACTGGGCCTTGCGCACCTCATCGGGCCAGACCATCGTCTGCAAGGCGAGCACGTCGCCCCGGGGTCGCAGCACGGCCAGCGATTCCTTGCTCCGCACCGCGATCTTGGCCAGGCCCACCCGGCTGGTGCGATCCAGCGCGGCGCGGAGCAACTCATAGGGCTTGCGGCCGGCCGGGTCGGGTTCCAGGTAGTAGCCGCGGGCCAGCGCAAGCGGATCGACCTGGTCGGCCGGCACGAAGGCGACCAGCTCGACGACCTTGGTGGTGGGCAGCGGCAGGTTGGCGAAGTCCTCTTCGGTCAGGATCACGGTCTCACCTGAGGGCAGCTCGAAGCCCTTGGCGAGGTCGGCGTAGGCGACCTCGTTGTCGCACACCGTGCACATCCGCTGGTAGCGCACCCGGCCGGCGTCGGTGTCGTGCACCTGATGGAAGGACACATCACGGTCCTCGATAGCCGAATACAGCCGAACCGGGATGCTGACCATCCCGAAGGCCAGTGCGCCCTTCCATATCGCCCTCATCTCACTACCCTGCGACACTCCGAGCTACGTGTCCAGTCCAAACCGTAGCCAACGGCGTACCGTGATGTGGTTTGGGCATTTTTCCCACGGTCCGACGGGAAGGCGCGCTATGACCGTCATCATCATCGCGGCGCTGATCGCGATCGTGGCCATCGGAGCGATGTGGTTGCTGTCCGGTGCGCGGGTGGTCAGCCAGTTCGAGCGCGGTGTGGTGTTCCGCTTCGGTCGGGTGACCAGCACCCCGCGGCAGCCTGGGCTGACCTGGATCACCCCGGGGGTGGAGAAACTCCGCAAGGTCAATATGCAGATCATCACCATGCCGATACCCGCCCAAGACGGCATCACCCGCGACAACGTGTCGGTGCGGGTGGACGCGGTGGTGTACTTCCGAGTCGTCGACCCGATCAAGGTGGTCGTCGACGTGCAGGACTACCTCCAGGCCGTCTCCCAGGTCGCGCAGACCTCGTTGCGCTCGATCATCGGCAAGAGCGACCTGGATGATCTGCTGTCCAACCGCGAGCGGCTCAACGAGGGGCTGGAACTCCTGATCGACAGTCCCGCGCTGGGCTGGGGCGTGCAGATCGACCGGGTGGAGATCAAGGACGTCGCGCTGCCGGAGTCGATGAAGCGGTCGATGTCGCGCCAGGCCGAAGCCGAGCGTGAGCGGCGGGCCCGGGTGATCAGCGCCGAGGGTGAGCTGCAAGCGTCCGAGAAACTGGCCCAAGCAGCCGCCGCGATGGCCGACACCCCCGCCGCCATGCAACTACGCCTCCTGGAGACCGTCGTCCAGGTGGCGTCGGAAAAGAACTCCACCCTGATCCTCCCCTTCCCCATAGAACTCCTCCGCTTCCTCGACGCCGCGACACCTCGCCCGGCTCCCGGCTCAGCGCACGTTGAGCGCGACGACCCCGCGGTTGGTGCCTAGATACGCGCGGGTGCCGGCGAGGGTTGGGGAGGCGAAGTGGGGGAGGTCGCCTACCTCGATCTGCTGGCGGGGGGTGCCGGTGGCCGGGTCCAGGGCGTAGAGGATGCCGTGGTCGGTGTCGGTGACCCAGACGGCGCCTCCACCGACGACTGGGGAGCCGTCCGCTAGGACCGACGCCGTCCAACGCACCCGCAACCCACCGGTGGGGTCTAGGTCCACCGCGCGGGTGCGGTCGGTGCACGGGATGTACACCGTGGAGCCGGCCACCGAGGGGCCGCCGAAGGCTTGGCAGATCGAGGTCCTGGTGAGCTGGCCGCCGATACCGCCGAGCCGGGCGGCGTCGAGCAGGTAACCGACGCCGCGCTTGCCCACCGTGAGCACCCGGTCGCCGACCACTGCCGGGCTCATTGACCCGAGGTCGAGATCGGCGGCATTGTCGGCCATCCACTGCGCCGGGCTGAAGCTGTCCGCCAGGGTCAGCTGCGGGGTCAGCGCAAGTACCGAGTCGCTGTGGTCGTAGTCCTGGGTGGACTCACCGTTGCCGACCGCGTAGTACAACCGTCCGTTGCCGACGGCGGCGCCGCCGGGTGCCCAGATCCCGGCTTCCCGGGTGGTCGGGACGGTATAGCTGCGCAGCGGCCCGGTGCCGGCGGTCGGCGCGGCCACCACCGAGCCGATGTAGTTGCCGCAGTCGCCGAACAACCCGCCGTAAGCGACGTACACCCAGCCGTCGAGCACCGTCAGCGCGGAGCGCTGCTGGTGGGCGATCTCGTCGCCCTTCGGCGGCGGCAGCGCGCGGCGCAGGGAGACCGCGCCGCTGGCCAGATCCACCCCGGCCAGGGTGTGCCGGCCACCTTCGGTTTCGGCGACGACGAAGATCAGCCCGGTGGCCTGGTCGTAGGCCGGTGTGCCGGTGATCCCCAGCGGATCGATGTTGCCGCAGGGCAGGTCCGAGCCGTTCACCGGCCTGCCCAGCGACGCCGACCACAGGACGTGTCCATCCGCGGCGGCCAGCGCGTAGACCGTGTTGTGCTCGGTCGCCGCGATCACCCGGTCGCCGATCACCAGTGGCTGGCCGTAGACCGCGCCGTCGAGTTTCGCTTGCCATGCTGCGCGGAGGGTGCCCAGCGGGGCGAGCTGATCGGCGACGCCGGTGCGGGCGTTGTCGTGGTGGTAGGTCGGCCAGTCGGCGGCCCCGACCGCGACCGGGGGGGCCGCTCCCGGCGGGCGTGGGCTGCTCATCGGCGGAGGCGCCGGTGCCGGCGCCTCCGCCACGCCGGGCGCCGAGCAACCGGCCACGGTGGCGAGCACAACGACAGCGATGACGGCTCTCATAGCTGCCAGTGTGGAGGACCTCTACGGTGCGCTCTTACCCGGTTTGGCCGCTTGCGCGGCGCTGGCAGCGGGGCGACCCTGCTGGGGGCTTCCCAACAGCTGGAGCCTCAACGACAGGCAGGAGGCGGCCATGGCCGGTTTCATTCAGATCGTCGAGTTCAAGACGTCACGCATCGACGAGGTCCAGGCCCTCGTCGAGGAGAGGCGTCCACAGCTGGAGGCCGGCAGCACGGTGCGGCGGTTGAGCGCCACCGCCGACCGGGACCGCCCTGGCTACTACTTCACCATCATCGAGTTCGACTCGCTCGACTCGGCGATGGAGACCTCCAACCGCCCGGAGACCAGCGAGTTCTCCGCTGCGATGGCCAAACTGTGTGACGGCCCACCGAAGTTCTACAACCTGGATGTGTGGCAGACCTGGTAGCCAACGCCTCAGGAACCGGGGCCGTCCCCGCTCATCCGGCGGACGAGAAGCGACGTGACTCTCGATGACCTTCGAGGAAGGGCTACTGCAGCGTACGCATGTGCCAGGAGCGGCAACTTCGCACGGAAAGTTGCCGCTCCTGGCACATGCTGAACAGATCATTACCCGCAGCCGGACCGGTGACGGCAGCCGCGCGCAGCACGCGCAACTCCTTAGGGAGGCTTGTCAGTTTCCGATCAGCTCGCGGATCTGCGCCGCGACCGCCGCATGACGGCCCGGATGAAGCTCAGCCACCTGTTCTTGCAGGGCGATGCGCGCCACCCATACCAGCCGGTCGAGCATCGCGGTACCAGCGTCGATGATCGGCTCGCGATAAGTGCCCTCGTAGACCGCGCGGGAGTCGACCTCAACCGCGATCACCCGCCGGTCACCGAATGCGGCGTTGTAGGCATCCGATGACACGACGAGATAGTTCATCGGGCCCATCACCTCGTCACGGGAGACCCACACCTGGCCGTATTGGATCGCTGCGCCGGGTGCGCTCACTGCTCGTCAAGTGCGGCGATCGCCCGACGGCGACGGGCTGTCATCAACGCAGTCTCCTGTTCGACGGTGTAGACGGGCCCGCAGGCGTCTTCCTCGGCCCGAGCGCGTCTCGCCTTGGCCACCGCGGCCTGGTGCTGCAAGGCCGACCGCACCCACTCCGACAGGTTCGTCCCGGCGTCCGCAGCAGCAGCTTTGACCTGCTCCGCCAGCCCGTCGTCGAGCTTCACAGCTATCTGCACCGTCATACCCGCAGCATGACAGATCGTCAGACTCCTGTCAGGAAGTGCGAGCCCGTCTCACGGCCTCGCGGTCCGCGCGGTGGTGCGGCGTGCCACCGACGGCCGGTCGTTGTCAGGGTGGGGATGTAGACATGCAGTTGACCGCTTCCCCTCTTGGAAGGACCTGACGATGCCCACCCGCTCGCAACCATGGCCCGCCGGCACGCCGTGCTGGATTGACCTTTTCGTCCCCGACCTCGGCGCGGCGAAGGAGTTCTATGGCGCCGTGTTCGGCTGGTCGTTCCTCGACCTCGGTCCGGACTTCGGCAACTACCAGGTCTGCCAGGTCGACGGCCGTGCGGCCGCCGCGATCGGCCCATTGATGGCCGAGGGTCAGCCGTCCGCGTGGACGACTTACCTGGCCAGCGACGACGTGGACGGCACGGCGAAGTCGCTCGCGGCGAACGGCGGCACACTGCTCGCCGAGCCGATGGACGTACCGGGCGCCGGCCGGATGTGCGCGGCGCTCGACCCCGCGGGCGCGGCGTTCGGCGTGTGGCAGGCCGCCGCCACGATCGGCATCGAGATATACAACGAGCCCGGCGGGCTGGTGTGGAGCGACTCCCGCCAACCGGATCCGGACGCCGCCCGGCAGTTCTACGCGAACGTCTTCGGGTACCGCTACCAGCCGGTGGCGGGCGCTCCGGCGGACTACACCACCATCCATCTCGAGGGCGACCCGCTCGGCGGCATGGGCGGGATGATGGGCGCCCCGGACGGCACGCCGGCGCACTGGGTCGCGTACTTCTCGGTGGCCGACGCCGATGCCGCGGTCGCGGCGGCAACCACCGGGGGCGGCTCCGCGCTCGCCGGCCCACACGACACCCCCTACGGCCGCATTGCCTTCCTGACGGATCCCAACGGTGCTGTGTTCGCCGTGATGGGGCCAGTGGCAACAGGCTGAACGACGGTTCGGACCGGTCCGACGGGTTCGATCAGCACCCGCCGAACCGGTCCGGTCCGCATTCGCGGCGCACTGCCGACATGGTTCCCAGCGCGGCCCCAGCTGACCCAGACGATCCGGCAAGCGAGGCGCCCGGGTGCAAAGGACGGATCCCTGGTCGTCCAGGGTCATCTGCTCGACTCGACCACGAGTGCCAACTTGCTCAACGTCTTGCCGGGCGAGGGTGCGGTACGCATCGAGTCGAAGACCGTTCGCGATGCACTCGTCCACCTGATGTGATCACCGGCAGCCAGCTCCCCGGTGTTGCCCAGCTGGTAGCCGCATTGCACAGCTTCCGCTACTCGATGTTCCGCTTAGAGACCCTCCAGGTCTACGCGGGCTCCGGTGAGGACCGTGGCATCGCCGCGTTCCAACGTAGTGATCCCGAATCCCGAACCCCCACCGGATCCCGCTGAGGACGAGTGGGCTGCGCTGCTGCAAGCGAACCGAGACGCTAATCGCCTCCAGCAACGGGTACACGTTCTGACAGAACCGATCAGCGACTACCTCGCCTACGAACTCACCTGGGAGTACGGGCCGCACTCAGCCGCCGGGGAAGACATTCGCGTCATCCCGATCATCGACCGCTGGCCGGATGGCGTGCCATGCTCCCTCCCGCGAGCGCTGGGCGGGGACAGTCACTCGCCGGCCGGAGACTCACGATCGCCGGCGCGCCGCCCTCCCGATGCGTGCCGCCATGGCTCGCACCCTCAGTGTTGCTCGTCGTAGCCGGCGCGGCGTAGCGCGTCGGCGAGCGCGCCGCCGGCGGCGGGTTTGCGGGGAGCCGGCGGGCGCTTGGCGGCGGCTTTGCGGGGTGCGCTGGCTGGCGGCGGCTTGGGGGAGGTGCGGGATGCGCCGGGTGGCGGCTTGGGTTCGGCGGGGTCGTCGAGCCGCAGGGTGAGGCCGATGCGGTTGCGGGGCACGTCCACAGCGAGCACCTTCACCCGCACGACGTCGCCAGGCTTCACCACGTCGCGCGGGTCCTTGACGAATGTCTTGGACATCGCTGAGACGTGCACCAGGCCGTCTTGGTGCACGCCCACATCGACGAAAGCGCCGAAGGCGGCGACATTGGTGACCATGCCTTCGAGCACCATCCCCGGCGTCAGGTCGACGATCTTGTCGACGCCGTCTGCGAAGGTTGCGGTGGCGAAGGCCGGACGCGGGTCCCGGCCCGGTTTCTCCAACTCGGCCAGGATGTCGGTGACGGTGGGCAGGCCGATGGTGGCCCCGGAAATAACACCGACGAAGTCGGCCGGGCGCAGCGAGCGCAGCACCGCGGTGTTCCCGATCAGCGTGGTGATGTCGGTGCCGGCCGCGACGAGGATGCGGCGCACCACGGGGTAGGACTCGGGGTGCACGGCTGAGCGGTCCAGTGGGTCGTCGCCGGCGGGGATGCGCAGGAAGCCGGCGCACTGCTCGAACGCCTTGGGGCCCAGCCGCGGGACGCCGGCCAGGGCCCGCCGGGTACCAAACGGGCCGTGCGCGTCGCGGTGAGTCACGATGTTCTCGGCGAGCCCACCGGTGATGCCCGACACTCGCCGTAGCAGCGGTGCGGACGCCGTGTTGACGTCGACGCCGACGGCGTTGACGCAGTCCTCCACCACCGCGTCCAGCGAGCGCGACAGCGCACCCTCGGGCAGATCGTGCTGGTACTGGCCGACGCCGATCGACTTGGGATCGATCTTGACGAGTTCGGCCAGCGGGTCCTGCAGCCGGCGCGCGATCGACACTGCCCCGCGCAGTGACACGTCGAGCTCGGGCAGTTCCTGGGAGGCATACGCCGAGGCGGAATACACCGAAGCGCCCGCCTCCGACACCACAGCCTTTGTGACACCCAACTGCGTGACCAGCTCGGCGGCGAGCTTGTCGGTCTCCCTCGACGCGGTGCCGTTGCCGATCGCGATCAGCTCGACGTGGTGCGCCCTGGCGAGCCGAGCGAGCACGGCCAGCGCCTCGTCCCAGCGGCGTTGCGGAACGTGCGGGTAGATGGTCTCGGTGGCCACCACCTTGCCGGTGGCGTCGATGACGGCGACCTTGACGCCGGTGCGGTAGCCGGGGTCAAGGCCCATGGTCGGGCGGGCGCCAGCGGGCGCGGCGAGCAGCAGGTCCCGCAGGTTGGTGGCGAACACCCGCACCGCTTCCCGCTCGGCCGCCTGGCGAAGCCGCATCCGTAGGTCGATGCCCAGGTGCAGCAGGATCCGGGTGCGCCAGGCCCAACGAACGGTGTCAGCGAGCCAGCGGTCGGCCGGGCGACCCCGGTCGTCGACGCCAAAGGCCGCGGCGATGGCCTGCTCATAGCGGCTGGGCCCCGGCGTCTCGGGTGCGTCGGGGGCCGACTCGGGCTCCGGGGAGATATCCAGCACGCCCTCCTTCTCGCCCCGGAACAGCGCCAGGATGCGATGCGAGGGCAGCTTCGTGAAGGGTTCGGAGAACTCGAAGTAGTCCGTGAACTTCGCCCCGGCCTCCTGCTGGCCGTCGCGCACCCGGGAGACCACCCGGCCGCGGGACCACATCTGCTCGCGCAGGGATCCGATGAGGTCGGCGTCCTCGGCGAAGCGCTCGACCAGGATCGCGCGGGCCCCGTCCAGCGCCGCGGCAATGTCGGGCACTCCTGTGTCGGGATCGACGTACGACGCGGCGGCGGTCTGCGGGTCCTGGGTCGGATCGGTGAGCAGCCCCTCGGCCAGCGGCGCCAGCCCGGCCTCCCGAGCGATCTGTGCCTTGGTCCGGCGCTTGGGCTTAAACGGCAGGTACAGGTCCTCCAGCCGAGCCTTGGAGTCGACCGCCATGATCTTTGCCTCGAGCGCGTCGTCGAGCTTGCCCTGCTCGCGGATCGAGTTGAGGATCGCCGTGCGGCGCTCCTCGAGCTCGCGCAGGTAGTCCAGCCGCTCCTGCAAAGTGCGCAGTTGCGCATCGTCGAGCCCACCGGTGGCTTCCTTGCGGTACCGGGCGACGAACGGCACGGTGGCCCCGCCGTCGAGCAGACCGACAGCCGCCCCCACCTGCCACTCAGGCACCCCCAGCTCGTCAGCGATCCGCTGGTTGAGCGACGCCGTCGCCACGCGCACGCAGCCTCCTCCCGGATGAACCGCCAAGTGGAACCGATTGCGCGGTTCACGAGCGCGTGAGCCGCCAAGTGGAACCTAATGCAGGCCCGGTCGCGGGTCGGGGAGAGCCTCGCGGACTCGCGCTGCGCGATGTCCTGGTCACGTCGCCGGACAGCGGCGCGCGTGTGCCGAGCTCCCCCTCGCGAGGCGCTCTCACTGAACGTGAACGAACCAGATCCGATCGAGGGCTCGATGGTGGTTGCCCCCTGGCTGGCCGCCAGATCTATCACGTTAAGTCGCAGCTCATGCGCAACTTGGGTGATTCAGTAGCGATCGGTGCGTCAGATCCACGATCACGGTTTGATAACGGTAGCCTCTCGCGTACCCGGAGATCGTGGGTCGCGCTGACCGGGCGCGGCTCTCGCGGGCTCAGGTGGCGATGTCCACGGGCGCCAGATGAGTCCCCCGGGAAGTCCGTACGGCGCCGATCAGCCGCCCCCGCCTCAGACGCGGCGCCGTACGGGCTTTCCGTAATCGCGACAGCCCATCTGATGAACCCTGCTGGCAGTTTCGGCGTATGGCGTGCTGATGGGGTGTGTACCGGGGTTGCTGAGGAGGCGACGCGTCGATGATGCGCGCGGTCTGGAACGGTGTGGTGCTGGCCGAGGCACCGCGAACGGTGCGGGTGGAGGGCAACCACTACTTTCCGTTGGATTCACTGCACCGACCACGTGGCGTTCGGCAAGGGTGTGGACGTCGAGGGTGAGCGGGAAGGCGAGGCTTTCTGGATCGGCTTCCCGGCCGGCGCGAGGGCCGGCCCTGAGCAGATCTGTCTGGGTCAATCGCGCGTAAGCATTCGGAGTTCCCGT
>QHBY01000478.1:15976-20499 GCA_003244245.1 Pseudonocardiales bacterium | reverse complement strand
TCGGTGTTGACCGCGATGAACTCGACGCCGCTGAGCCCGACTTCGATCATGCGGTTGACCGCGTTGACGCCGCCACCGCCGATTCCGGCGACCTTGATCACGGCGAGATAGTTGTGCGGGGGGGTCATTCGCTTGCGCCTTCGCTGTCGCACACAGTGCGGCCTTCCTCGTCGCTGCCAGCGCCCTGCCGACGTCCGGACATTGCGGCTCCCTTCGGCGTGGCAGAACCCTCAACCTCATCTAAAGGATTAGAGTTATGTCAGCTTTGCCTCTGAGCGACGGTAGGCACCGGCACCGGTAGGGTCCAGCAGCCACGCCGGGAGGGTCGACGATCCGGCCAAGCGAGTGTATGCGTCGACGTTAATTGGCCGAGGCAGGGCCACTGACCCATTCCCGCACCAGCCCCCCGTGACCGCAACGCAACCCTCCCGTACCCGAGCTTGCGAGCACTCGGGCCTGGATCTCTCAGGCGATCGTGGGCAAGGCTGGACTGGAGACGTCGTAGATCTTGCCGGGTTGGGTGAGTAGCGGGCCCAGGACGGCCACCTTGCGGCCGCCGTCCTCGACGCCACCCCAGCGCACTTCCCGGCCGCTACCGCCGCGCCCCGCGCCCGGGCGCCCACTATCCAGTCGCAGCACCACGTCGGCTGGGGAGTTCGCGGCTATCGAGCGCACCTGGGCCCGCAGCCACTGGGGTAGCCCGGTCAGCACCGTCAGCGCGGCCACCGTCGAGGCGTCCCAGGGTCCGACCCGGTCCGACCGCAGCTCTGGCAAGCCAGGCGGCTCGACGGGCACCATCGCGTAGTCGGTTCCGGTGACGTCCACCAGGTGCAGGCCGTTGCCGCGACGCACGACCACGACCGGGGTGCGTTCAGCGAGCTCGATTCGCACCGTGCCGTCCACGCTGCATCGCACCTGCACGCTGGCCACCCGAGGCACGGCGGCTACCCGGCGCTCGATCGCTGTGGTGTCCAGCCGCAACATCGGCGTTCCCAACGGCACCGCCGCCACCGCCCGCACCACATCGGTGGGAACCTCTTTGGTGCCCGCCACCTGCACGGCACGGGCATCGAACAACGAACTGCCCAGCAGCACCCACGCCGCCCCACAGATCAGGGTCAACATCACCATCCCGGCGGAGATCCAGAGCAACCACCTTCGGTCTGGTCTGGGCGGGCACGGCGGCGGCTTCGCCACCTCGGCGCGGGGCCGCGCGATCAATGGTGCAGCGTCACGGTGCGCTCCAGCCCTTCCATGATCGCTATTTGGGAAGTGAGAGCCGCGCTGCGCGCGGTTGATCCTTCCTAAACGACGATCACGAGGTTTTTCGGCGCCGCTGGTGCGCCGCGCCGCACTGCGCTCCCGCGCGACGTCTGACGGACGCGGCGTATCGCGACGGGATCGGCGACGGGCGCCCGACCCACCGGGACCGGACTCCCTCACGGCGGACCGGCGCGGACGGTGGATCCTTCAGTGTCAAGCCCGGCCGAGCCCGCCGCAGTGGTCTCCGCAATGGTCTCCCGGCGCGCGAGCTCGGCGAGCAGCCCCGGGCCGAGCACCGTCACGTCGCCAGCCCCCATCGTGACCACCACGTCACCAGGCCGCACCAGGTCAGCCAGCCGCCCGGGTACATCAGCCCAGCACGGCTCGTAGCGCACACGATCCGCCGGCAAGGCCACCGCTTGCGCGATCAGCGCGCCGGTGACGCCCGGCAACGGAACCTCTCGAGCTCCGTAGACGTCCAACAGCAGCACCAGGTCGGCCAGCGCCAGCGCGGTACCGAACTCGGCGGCGAAGTCCCGAGTGCGGGAGTACAGGTGCGGCTGGAACGCCACCAGCAGCCGCCCGTGCCCCACCACCTGACGGGCGCCGCGCAGCGCGGCCGCCACCTTCGTCGGATGGTGGGCGTAGTCGTCGTAGATCCGCACGCCGGCCGCCTGTCCGATGAGCTCGAACCGGCGGCGGACCCCACCGAAGCCGGCCAGTCCCGCCAGCAGACCAGGCAGTGGCGCGCCCAGCTCCAGGCCGGCCACCAAGGCCGCGACGGCGTTGCTCGCCATGTGTTCCCCGGGCACCGCCACCTCAAGCCTCACCTGCTGCGCCACCCCATCCGATCCGGTCAGCGCCACGGTGGCGGTGCTCCGCGCACCGTCGGGGGTATACGTCAGCAGTCGGGCGTCGGGCACCGCGGCAGCGAGCCGGCCGTAGCGGCGCACCCGCACCCCGGACGCGGCGGCCCGGTCAGCAAGCGCAGCGGAGCCGGGGTCATCGGCATTGGCGATCAGCACCCCGTCCGGGGCGAGCCGGGCCACGAAAGCATCGAAACAGGCGGTGTAGGCCTCGACGGTGCCGTGGTGGTCCAGGTGATCGGCCTCGACATTGGTGACCACGGCCACGTCGGGCGAGTAGGCCAGGAAGGTGGCATCACTCTCGTCGGCTTCGGCCACGAAGATGTCTCCGCGACCGTGGTGCGCGCCGGTGCCGCAATGGGTGAGATCCCCACCGATGAGAAATGACGGGTCGGCGCCACAATGCCGCAACGCAACCGTGAGCATTGAGGTGGTGGAGGTCTTGCCGGCAGTACCGGTGACGCAGGCGACGCGGTAGCCGCTCATCAGGGCGGCCAGCGCCGCCGAACGGTGGATCACCGGGATACCGCGCCGGGCACCCTCGACGAGTTCCGGGTTGTCTGGATCGGTCTGGTGCACCGCCTTGGTGCTGATGATCGCGGTAGGGTCGGCGCCGAGCTGGTCGAGGTTGGTCGTGGCGTGCCCGACGGTCACCTTCGCGCCTAACTCCCGCAGCGCGAGTAGCGCCCCCGATTCCTTGGCGTCCGAACCGGACACCGCACCACCACGGGCCAGCACGATCCGGGCCACCCCGCTCATCCCGGCACCACCGATCCCGATCAAGTGGGCGCGGGTCAGCTGCGGTGGCAGCGCAGGATCGGTTCCCGACCCGGGGGCAGCACCGGCCGTCACCGAGCAGCCTCCAAGACGATCGCGGCCAGCACATCGTCAGCGTCCGGATGACCGGCTACCCGCGCAGCCGCACTCATCTCCGCGAGCCGGCGTGGATCGGTGAGGATCCCCACCACCTCCTTGACGACCCTGGCCGGGGTGAGGTCACCATCTGCCACCAGCACCGCACCGCCGACGTGCACAAGCGGACCGGCGTTGAGCGCCTGCTCCCCGTTACCGTGCGGCAGCGGCACATACAGCGCGGGAAGGCCTACGGCGGACATCTCCGCGACGGTGATTGCCCCCGCCCGGCAGATCGCGAGATCGGCGGCAGCCAGCGCCAGATCCATCCGCTCCAGGTAGGGCACCGCGACGTAACGCGGTGCGCCCGGCACCACCGCCACCTCCACGGTGTTGCGTCGCCCATGCGCGTGCAGCACCCCGATCCCGGCGGCGCCGAGCTCGGCCGCCGCGCCGGACACCGCGGTGTTCAGCGAGCGCGCGCCCTGCGAGCCACCGGTCACCAGCAGGGTCGGCGCCGCCGGGTCCAGGCCGAAATGCTCCCGGGCCTGAGCCCGTAACGCGGGCCGGTCCAGCGACGAGATCGCCTGCCGCAGCGGGATCCCGATCACTTCGGCTCGGGGCAGCCCGCCGTCGGGTACCGCGGCGAGGACCCGGGTGGCGTAGCGCGCGCCGACCTTGTTGGCCAGCCCGGCCCGGGCGTTGGCCTCGTGGACGACAATGGGCACCCGTCCTCGCGCGGCGAGATACGCAGGCAGCGCCACGTAGCCGCCGAAGCCGACCACCACGTCGGCGGCGACCGCGTCGAGCACTTCCCGGACCCGGCGCACCGCGGCGTGGATCCGCACCGGTAAAGCCAGCAGATCCGCGCTCAGGCGTCGCGGCAGCGGCACCGCGGGAATGAGCTCCAGTTGGTAGCCCCTCAGCGGCACCAGGGTGGTCTCCAACCCACGCTCAGTGCCCAGGGCGGTGATCCGGGCCTCGGGCATCGCCCGGCACACCGCGTCAGCCAGCGCCAACGCTGGTTCGATATGCCCCGCGGTGCCGCCCCCGGCGACCACCACAGAGATCGCCTTCACTGCCTGCCCCGGCTACCACGGCCGGACGGGATCGGCCAAGCCCCGGCGCGGGCACGTGGCGCGGGCACGTAGGGCACCGGGGGGCGCAGCTGCAACAGCCTGGACAGCGAACCGTGGCGCCCGGAACGGGCGAACTCGTGACGCAAAGCGGACACCGCCTGCGGTTCGTGCCGGGCGAAGTTGGCCAGCAACCCGAAGGCCAGCATCGTCAATGCGATGGAGGTGCCCCCCGAGGAGATCAGCGGCAGCGGGATCCCGGTAATCGGCAGCAAGCCGACAACATAACCGATGTTGATCGCGGCCTGTCCGACGAGCCAGGTGGTCACGGTGGCGGCGACCAGCTTGATCCACGGGTCGGTGTTGCGCGTCGCGATCCGAATCCCGACGTAGGCCAGCGTGCCGAACAGCAGCAGCACCACCAGGCAGCCCAGAAAGCCCAACTCCTCCCCGATGATCGCGAAGA
>QHBY01000478.1:0-15959 GCA_003244245.1 Pseudonocardiales bacterium | reverse complement strand
CCCCACCAGCCGCCGTCAGCCAGTGAGAACATCGCCTGGCGAGCCTGGTAGGCCGCGCCCTGCGGGTCGGAACCCGGGTGCAGGAAGGACTGGACCCGCATCGATCGGTAGCCGGCGAGTCCGGCCATCGCGACCGCCCCGGCGACGGCGGCGATCACGATCGCGCCGAACAGCTCAAGCGGCGCACCGCCGAACCACAGCAGCGCGAGCAGCACGACGGCCAGCGTGATCGTGGTACCCAGATCGGGCTGCAACATCACCAACGCAAAGATCGCAACGGCCATCGGGACCAGCGGCACCAGCAGGTGCCGCCACTGGTGCACCAGCGCCCGTTTGGTGATCAGTACATGCGCGCCCCACAGGGCCAGCGCGAGTTTCGCCGGTTCGGAGGGTTGCAGGGACAGCGGTCCCATCCGCAGCCATTTCTGCGCGCCGTTGATCTCGGCGCCCAGCGGGCTGAGCACCATGGCCAGCAACACGACGCACACGACCAGGAACAGCCCACTGGTGCCGCGCAGCATCCGCACCGGCATCCGTAACCCCAGCCAGAACAACACCAGCCCGAGTCCGCAGTACGCCAGTTGCTGGACGAACACCGCATAGGATGAGCCGGCCCTGGTGTAGGACTCCACGTTCGACGCTGAGAGCACCATTACCAGGCCGAACAGGGTCAACAGGCCGAAAACGGCGAGCACCAGGTGCAACGAGGTGAGCGGCCGGGCCAGCCAGGCGGTGAGCCCGTCCCGAGCGGATGCCCACTGAGCCAGCGCGGACCGACCTGACCCCAACCGACCAACCACCGATCGATCAATCCCGGGCCGATCAACCCCCGGCCGACGGGCGCCCGGTCGACGCATCCCGGGCCGATCGGTTCCCCGTCGATCAGCCGCCGGTGTACCGCGCCGGGTTAGGTTACTCACCGGACGCCCAGCGCGGCGACGGCGGCGGCGAACATCCGGCCACGATGTGCGTAGTCGGTGAACATGTCCATCGATGCCGCCGCCGGGGCGAGTAGCACGACGTCACCTGGCCTGGCCAGCTCAGCTGCTGCTGCCACCACCTCCGTCATGGCCCCATCGTCTCCCGAATCCACCACCCGCACCGGGAGGTTGGGTGCGTGTCGCGCCAGCGCGGCGGAGATCACCATGCGGTCGGTGCCGAGCAGCACAGCGCCGACCAGCCGATCCCGCGTGTCGATGATCAGCTCGTCCACCTCGACGCCCTTGAGTAGGCCGCCGGCCACCCACACCACCCGGTGCCTGGCCAGCAGGGAGGCCCGCGCCGCATGCGGGTTGGTGGCCTTGGAATCGTCGAGGTAACACACCCCAGCGTTCTCGCCGACCGGCACACCACGGTGCCCACCAGGGGTGAATGCGCGCAATCCCTGGACGACGGCCGGCGCCGCGATCCCGACGCAGCGGGCCAGCGCCGCGGCGGCCAGCGCGTTGCTCAGGTTGTGCGGTCCAGCCGGGCGGACGTCGGTGATCTGGGCGAGGACGGTGCCCGCACGATCGTTGCCGAAAGCCCGGTCCACCAGTTGGTCGCCTATTACGCCCAGTTGGCCGACTCCCGGCTCGCTGGTGGTGAACTCGACCCCACGGTGTCCGGCAGCCAGCCGCGTTGACCACTCGTCGTCGGCGTTGACCACCGCTGTGCTGGCCCCGGCGTAGACGCTGCCCTTCGCCTCGGCATACCCCGCCAGGCTGCCGTGCCAGTCCAGGTGGTCCGCGGAGACGTTGAGCACCGTGGCGGCTCGCGGGTTCAGCTCGGGCGACCAGTGCAACTGGAACGACGACAGCTCCACGGCGAGCACCCGGTGACCGGCGCGCACCGCGTCCAGCACCGGGAAACCGATGTTTCCACACGCGACCGCGTCAACGCCGGCGGCGTGCAGGATCGATTCGAGCATCCCCACCGTGGTGGTCTTGCCGTTGGTGCCGGTGACCACCAGCCACTCGGCTGGGCTGGATCGAGCCCAGTCGATCCAGCGGGCCAGGGTCACGTCCCCGATCACCGGCACACCGGCGCGTTGCGCGGCCACCATCAGCGGGGCGTCCGGCCGGAAACCAGGGCTGGTCACCACCAGGTCGGTACCCGGCGGCGGCGCGACCAATCCGGCGAGGCGACGTCCGGCACCATCAAGTCCGGAGATACCAGCCAGCGTCTGCAGCTGGTTCGGCGACGAATCGGTGACGGTGACCTCGGCGCCCAGCGCCGCCAGCACCCGGGCGGCCGAGGCTCCGGTAACCCGCGCGCCGGCTACCAGCACGTGGGCCCCGGCGAGGTCCGCAACGCCGCGCACGTTCACCCCCCGGCCGCAGTCAACCATTCGCTGTAGAACACCCCGGCACCCAGCGCGCAGCAGATGGCCGCCAGCAGCCAGAACCGGATGATGACCGTGGTCTCGGGCCATCCAGCGAGCTCGAAATGGTGGTGAAACGGTGCCATCCGGAACGGCCGGCGGCGAGTAGTCCGAAAGACCGCCACCTGGATCACCACCGACATCGCCTCGACGACGAACAGCCCACCGATCACGACGAGCAGCAGTTCGGTGCGCGTGACCACGGACAGGCCGGCCAGCAGGCCGCCGATAGCCAACGACCCGGTGTCACCCATAAAGATCTTCGCCGGAGGAGCGTTCCACCACAGAAACCCGATGCACCCACCGACCGCGGCGGCGGCCACCACGGCCACATCGAGCGGGTCACGCACGGTGTAGCAGCCGGGGACCGCTTGGAGGGTGCAGTCCTGGGTGTGCTGCCAGAACGAGACGATCACGTAGGTCCCCAGCACCATCGCCGCCGCCCCCGCCGCCAGACCGTCCAATCCATCGGCCAGGTTCACCGCGTTCGACCAGGCGGATATCAACAGGTAGCTAAAGACGACGAACCCGACGACGCCGAAGGACACCACGGCGACATCCCGCACGAACGACAGGTGAGTCGAGGCCGGGGAGATGCCATCGGCGTCCCGGAAACCCATCGCCAGGATGCCGAACAACACCGCCGCGACCAGCTGCCCGACCAGCTTGGCGGTCTTGTTCAGGCCCAGGTTGCGCTGCCGGCGAACCTTGATCAGATCGTCGAGGAAGCCGACTACTCCCAGCACCGTGGTGAGCAGCAGCACCAGCAGGGCTGACGCGGTGACGCCCTGCCGGGTGGTGAGGTGCGCCACCAGGTAACCGCTCCACATCGCCAGCAGGATGGCAACTCCGCCCATGGTGGGCGTGCCCCGCTTGCTCTGGTGGGTGTGCGGTCCCTCCTGCCGGATCTCCTGGCCGAAGCCCTGCCGGGTGAACAGCCGGATGAGGTACGGCGTGAACAGGATGGAAGCGAGCAGCGCGATCCCGGAGGCAACCAGAATGGTGCTCACCGGTTGCTCCCCTCGGCGTCGAGCAGGCCTTCGGCGATCCGTTCCAGCCCGACCGTCCGGGATGCCTTGATCAGCACCACGTCCCCGGGGGCGAGTTCGCCGTGCAGGAGCGCGAGCGCGGCGGGCACATCAGGCACCAGCACCGGCGCTGACCCGCCAGTCGAGGACCATGCAGGCGAGCAGCATAGTGACCGAGCCTGCTCCCCCACCGCGATGAGCCGGTTGACGCCCAGGCTCGCTACGAGCGCACCGATCGTTCGGTATGCCTGCGCCGTGGCCTCGCCGAGTTCGGCGAGCGGACCGAGCACCGCCCAGCTGCGTCGCTCGGTGCCGGCCATCGCGACCAGAGCCCGCAACGCGGCAGCGACCGACTCGGGGTTGGCGTTGTAGGCATCGTTGACCACGGTCACCCCGTCGGGGCGCTCGGTGACCTCCATCCGCCAGCGCGACGCCGGTCGGTAGCGTCCGAGCACCGCGGCGATACCCGACGGGGTCGCACCCAGCTCGACAGCCACCGCAGCCGCGGCCAGTGCGTTGGACACCTGATGCTCGCCGGGCACCGTGAGCCCCACCCTCGCCTCTCCAATCGGCGTGACCAGTCGAAACGAGAAGCAACCGCGGCTGTCCAGGGCGAGCTCGGTCCCGCGTATGTGGGCCGACGGCGACTGCCCGAAGCGCACCACTCGGGCCGCGGTACGCCGGTCCATCGCAATGACCGCCGAGTCGTCGGCGTTGAGCACCGCGACCCCAGCGGCTGGTAGCGCCTCGACCAGCTCTCCCTTGGCGGTGGCCACCGCGTCCCGAGAACCGAACTCACCGAGATGCGCTGAGCCGACGTTGAGCACCACCCCGATCGACGGTGGGGCCACCCGGCACAGCGCGGCGATCTGGCCGCGGCCCCGCGCGGAGAGCTCCAGCACCAGGTGGCGGGTGGTCGCGTCAGCGCGCAACGCGGTCCAGGGATGGCCGATCTCGTTGTTGAACGACCCGGGTGGCGCGACGGTGGGACCCAGTGGGGCCAGCAGCGCGGCCACCATGTCCTTGGTGGACGTCTTGCCCGACGAACCGGTCAGGGCCACCACCTGCAGGCCGGTTTGGCTCAGCGTGTGCACCACGGTCCGGGCCAGCGCGGACAGCGCCACAAGCACCGCCGCGCCCGCACCGTCGCTGTCCCCGGCCAGCGCGTAGCACGCCGAACGTGACCCCACCACCATCCGCGGGGCGAGTACCGAGGCGACACTCACAGGCCGCCCGGCGAGTACCCCGACGGCGCCCGCGGCCGCGGCGTCGGCGGCGAAGTCGTGCCCGTCGACCCGCTCCCCGGGCACCGCGACGAACAACCCGCCCGGCCCGACGCGGCGGGAGTCGAACTCGACCCCGCCGGTGACCGCCTCGATGCCCGTGGCGCCGTGCAGCACACCGCCTACCGCGCTAGCCACCTCGGCCAGCGTCATCTCAATCATGGATCCACCCGTCGAGCAGATCGGTGAGCACGTCGGCGTCCACGAAGGGACGCTTGACGCCGTGCACCTCTTGCGCGCTCTCGTGGCCCTTGCCCGCGACGACCACGGCGTCTCCTGGCCGGGCTTGCGTGACGGCATACGCGATCGCCTGCGCCCGGTCGCCGATCTCCACCACCTCGGCGGGGCCGGCCGCGGCCCCGGTGAGCATCGCAGCCCGGATCGCCGCCGGGTCCTCGGTGCGCGGGTTGTCGTCGGTGATCACCAGCAGGTCGGCCCGGCTCGCTGCTTGCGCACCCATCAGCGGCCGCTTGGCCGTGTCACGGTCCCCGCCGCAGCCCAGTACCACCAGTAGCCGCCCAGGGACCTGAGCCCGCACCGCGTCGAGCAGTGCGGCTACCGCGGCAGGTTTGTGGGCGTAGTCAACCAGGGCGACGAAACCCTGGCCGCGATCCACCCGTTGCATCCGGCCGGGCACCTCGGCGGTGGCGATGCCACGGGCCAGCAGCACCGGATCGGCGCCCGCGGCGTGACCGACGGCCAACGCGAGCAGCGCGTTGGTGACATTGAACGCACCGGGCAACCGCACCCCCAAGCGCTGGTCGAACCCATCTGGCCCCAGGGCGCGAAACGTCTGGCTGCCGGAGTGCTGAGCGGTGATCTCGGTGGCCCGCCAGATCGCTTCGCCGCTCAACGAGACGGTCGTGGTCTTGCCGGTGACCAGCCGCTGTCCCCAGTCGTCATCGATGCACACCACTTCGGCGCTGGCCCGCCCGTCGAACAGCATCGCCTTGGCGGCGAAGTAGTCCTCGAGATCAGCATGGAAGTCCAGGTGATCCTGGGACAGGTTGGTGAACGCTCCGACCGCGAAAGTGGTACCGCTCACCCGTCCCAGCGCCAGCGCGTGGCTGGATACCTCGATGGGCACGTGGGTGACGCCGCGTTCGACCATCAGGGCCAGCAGCGCCTGCAGCTGCGGAGCCTCCGGGGTGGTGAAGGTGCTGGGCAGCAGTGCCTCTCCGATCCGCACCGCCACGGTCCCGAGCAGGCCTGTGGGCGCGCCCGCCACACGCAACCCGGCCTCGAGAAGGTATGCCGTGGTGGTCTTACCCGCGGTGCCGGTGATCCCGAGCACTGACAACGCGGTGGAGGGGTCGCCGTAGATGCGGGCGGACAAGGTGCCCAGCACCGACCGCGGGTCAGCGTGTACCAGCACCGGGATCCCCGGTCGGCGCGCGATCGCGGCGGCCAGCGCGGGACGGTGCGCCCCTAGGGGGTCAGTGAGCACCGCGACGGCACCAGCGCTGCACGCAACGCCGGCGAAGTCGGCACCATGCGCTCGGCCGGGTATCAGGCTGGGCAACCCCACGAACAGATCGCCGGGAAGGGTTTGCTGGGCACGCAGCGTGACGCCCGTAACCATTGTCTGATCTGAGGCTGTCTGATCGGAGGTGTCCGCAGGGAAGCCCCGGACGGGCGCTTCGACGAGCGCGGCGAGTGCGGCCACCGGGGTCGGCGCGGTGTGCGACGGCCGCAGCGGCGTCTCGACCAACGAGGGAGTCACAGGAGCAGTCACGATCCTGGGTCGGGTGCGGGTCTGCTGAAGCCCAGCGGGCACGAAGGCTACCGGCGCTGCCCTGCGTGATCGGGAGCGGACCGGCATCAGTGCCTGTATCAGGGCCCGGTATCAGGGCGCAGTGAGCGTGGCGTGCGGACTCGGTCCCGGTGACAGCGGGATCTGGTAGCGCCCCGCCAGGTAGGACGCGATCTGGTGGAACAGCGGCGCGGCGCTGCCGACGGCCGGATCGTCGAGCATGATCCCCACCACGAAACGCGGAGCGTCAGCGGGCAGGATCCCAGCGAAGGTGATCCAGTAATTCGAGTTGCTGTAACAGCCGCAGCCGGGGTTGACCTTCTGCGCGGTGCCTGTCTTGGCGGAGATCTGGTAGCCGTCCAGCGCCGCCTCGGCGCCGGTGCCGCGCTGACCCCGTTCGTTCTGGGTGACCGCTCGCAGCATGTCCCGGACCGTACGGGCGGTCTGCGGGCTGACCACCCGGACACCGGCGGGTCGTGGGGTCGCGGTCCGGGTGCCGTCCGTGGCGATCTCGGCGCTGACGATGCGTGGCGGGATGCGCAGGCCGTCGTTGGCCATCGCCTGGTACATACCGGCCATCTGCAACACGGTCATCGACAGGCCTTGACCGATGGGCAGGTTGGCGAACGTGCTGCCCGACCACTGGTCGTGGGGGGGCACGCGACCCGCGCTTTCCCCTGGCAACCCCACGTTGGTGCGCTGGCCCAAGCCCATTCGGTTGAGCATGTCGACGAAGCGGTCCTCACCGACGCGCTGTGCGGTCAGCAGCGTGCCGATGTTGGACGACAGAGCCAGCACCCCGGTGAACGTGAGGTTCACGGTGCCGTGTGACCACGCGTCCCGGACGGTCCGGTCGGCGACCCGCAGTTCGCCGGGGACTGCCAGCACGGTGTCCGGCGTGACGACGCCACTGTCGATCCCCGCGGCGGCGGTGACGACCTTGTTCACCGAACCTGGTTCGAAGGGAGCCGAGACCGCGGGGTTGCCCAACGACTCAGGGGTGGCCGCCGCGAGGTTGTTCGGATCGAAGGTGACGTCGTTGGCCATCGCGTAGACCTCGCCGGTGTGCGCGTCGAGCACCACTGCGCTGGCCCCTTTCGCACGATACTTTCGCGCGTATTCGCGGAGCATCTGCGCCACGGTGAACTGGAGGTCGGAATCCAGGGTGAGCTCCAACCCCGAGCCTGGTACCGACGGCCGCTCGGCACGCTCGCTGCCCGGGATGACCGCGTCGGAGCCCTCGGCGGTGTCGACCACCCGGCGACCGTCCCGGCCGGCCAGCACGGTGTCGGCATAGTTCTCCAGGCCGACCAGTCCCCGTACTTTGCGCTCGTCGGCCCGCCAGTTCGCCACTCCCAGAACGTTGGCTGCGAGCTCGCCGCCCGGGTACTGTCGGATCTCGCGGTGCTCGGCGTTGATCTCGGGGAAATCCTGCTGGATCGCCCTGGCTTGGGCCGGCGGCACCAACGGCACCAGCAGCACTGTGGTGCGGTCACTGCGCAGCTGGCTGAGGACCTCCTGCTCGGACACGGCCGCTCCGAGCACCTCGGCGACCCGGTGGGCCATCGCCTGCTTGTGCAGATCCGGGTCGGCACGGATGGCGCGCTGCTCGGCGATGATCCGCTGCGGCTGGGCGTACAAAGCCTTGGCTTCCACGCTGAACGCCAGCGGCGTTCCGTTGCGGTCAGTGATCATGCCGCGCTGTGCAGGCAGCGTCTGCACGGTGGTGCGTTGGTTGATCGCCTGTGCTGACAGCTCGGCCGCCTGCAGGCCCTGCACCGCAGCCAGTTTCAGTCCAGCAGCCACCAGCGCGAGGACGAGTACCACCCGACCCAGCCCCAAGCGGCTGCGCATACCGCTCTCTGACCGGAGCGGTCGCCGCGGACGGCGGCGTGGAGACACCGTGGTGGACCGGCCCCTGGTCACTGGGCCGGCACCGGTTGGACCGGCACCGGTTGGACCGGCACCGGTTGGACCGGCACCAGCGGGACGGGCGGTACCGCTGCCGCTGCAGGTGGAACGGCGGACGGCGGCTGGGCGGGGGCTACCGCCGGTGCCGGTGGCGGTGCCGGTGCGACAGCCCGTCGAGGCTCGCCGACCAGGACTACATTGCCGTCCGGCCCGACGATCAGCCGGGCAGGATCCCCGGCCGGCACCATGCCCAGCTCGCGGGCTCGGCGAGCCAGCTCAGGCGCGGTCTCCAGAGTGGCCACCGCTCGGCTTAGCCCTTCCGAACGCTCGGTCAGGTTCCGGACAGCCTTTCGGGCGCTTTCCAGGTGGTAGGAATCCGCGGTGGCGGCGGTGGACAACCACAGCGTGGCTACCAATGCCATCGCCAGCAGCGCCATCACCAACATCACGAAAGGTGTCCGGGCCGCGTCTGCACGGTCTGGGCAACGGTGGCGGGGCGCAGCGCGCTGAGCACGCCGAGCGTAGGCGCGGGCGACGGCTGGGGAACGGCCCCGCTGCTCCCCGACATCCCGGCGGTGGGCGGGCGTAGTGGCCCGGCCACTTGCTGTTTTCGCGGTGCGGGCCGGAGCGGTCACGAGGTCGGCTCCGGCCAGCTGGATCCGTGCTCTGGCGGCGGCGCGATGCGCTGCACTGCGCGCAGCCGCACTGACGTTGCCCGCGGGTTGGCCTCGGTCTCGGCCAGGTCGGCGCGCTCCGCCCCACGGGTCAACGTGCGCAGCTGGGGGCCGTGGTCGGGCAGTTCAACCGGCAGACCGGCCGGGGTACGGGAAGTGGCCAGCGCGACCAGCGCCCGTTTGACGATCCGGTCCTCCAGCGAGTGGTAAGACAACACCACCAGCCGACCGCCGACCGCGAGCACACTCAGCGCGGCGGGTATCGCCGAGCGCAGCGCTGCCAGTTCACCGTTGACCTCGATCCGCAAGGCTTGGAAGGTCCGCTTGGCGGGATGGCCACCGTGGCGGCGGGTAGCCGCCGGCACGCTCTGATAGACGATCTCCACCAGTTGGGCGGTGGTGCCCACCGGCCGCTGCGACACGACCGCCGCGGCGATCCGGCTGGCGAAGCGCTCCTCGCCGTACTCCCGGAGCACCCGGGTGAGCTCGGCGTGCGAGTAGCCGTTGAGCACGTCGGCGGCAGTAGGTCCGGCGGTGGAATCCATTCGCATGTCCAGCACGGCATCGCGGGCATAGGAGAAACCCCGCTCGACGGCATCGAGCTGCAGTGAGGACACTCCCAGGTCGAACAGCACACCGTCGAGATGCGAGATGCCGAGGCGCTCGAGGACATCGGGCAGCTCGTCGTATACGGCGTGCACCAGGTGCAGGCGACCGGAGTATGCGCGCAGCCGGTCGGTGGCCACCGTGACCGCTTGCGGATCGCGATCGAGCCCGATCAGGGTGAGCGCCGGATGAGCCTCGAGTAGCGCAGCCGCGTGCCCACCGAGACCCACGGTGGCATCGAGCACCACGGCCGGCCGATCTGCCAGCGCGGGCCCGAGCAGTTCCATGCACCGGTGCAGCAGGACTGGGACATGCTGCGAGCGATCGGCCATCGCCAGCCTCCCTCCGCTCACACCACTCTCCTTGAGCCACGCGACCGGGACTGCCGGCGCGGTATCGGTGAAACCCTCTCGGTGCCGTCAGGTCTCCGCCCGGTGCCAGGTCCTGGCGCCGGGGAAGGTGCGCCAGGGCTGGAGCTGGTCCGTAGTTGTCGCGCATCGCCGTTGATCTTGTGATCACGGTCGATCCGCCTCCGGGCGGAGGCCTGGTGGTACCGAGTCACATCACTCCGGGCAACATCCCCTCTTGCGCCAGCGCGTAGGACTCCTCGTGTTCCTCCAGGTAGCGCTGCCACGCCGCGCTGTCCCAGATCTCCAACCGGTTGATCGCCCCGATCACCGCGCAGTCCTTGCTCAGCCCGGCGTAGCGCCGCAGCTCTGCCGCGATCGAGATGCGGCCCTGCCCGTCCGGGCGTTGTTCATCAGTGCCGGCGAACAGGTAGCGCTGGTAGGCCCGCACTGCCTCGTTGGTGAACGGCGCCTGCGCCACCTTGCGAGCCATCTCCTCGAACTCAGCACGCGGAAAGATATAGAGGCAGTGATCCTGACCCTTGGTGACCATCAACCCCCCTGCGAGCGCGTCGCGGAACTTCGCCGGCAACGTCAGCCGACCCTTGTCGTCGAGCCGGGGTGTGTGCGTGCCCAGGAACACGCCACCCACCTCCCAGCCCGGCGGACCGGCCATGGAGCACCCTTGTGCTCCACCGTGAACCACCCTACCCCACTTTCATCCACTGTCAACGCACAGCTACCGCCTGTGTTCCGCAGCGATGGGTATCCGGCCAGCTCAGAGCTAGTGGTCGGGAGTGGGGCGGCGGCCCAGCGCACTCACCGTGCTCACCAGCTCGGGACGCGTGGCGAAGCGTTCAGGCACGCTTGCGGCGCATGGGTGTGGTCAGCTGGCGCCACGGGTGGGGCGAAGTGGGGAGAACACCGCGTCCGGACGCTGAGGATCCGCTGGTGGATCCTGCCGACGGCGCAGCGACGACCATGATCACCGAAACTGAGCGATGACCGTGCAATCCTGCACGGTCACCGCTCACTTTTGGCGATCTTGAGAACGCGGACGAGGCGTTTAGGCGACAGCCTGACCGCCGGCTAATCCTTCCCAGTCGTGATCATGGTCGTCGGGTTGGGAAGCCCGGGAGAATCAGCACCAACCTGGAAAGACCTCCCGCATGGTGGTCGCTGCGTCACGGTTTGACACACTCCACGCAGCGTTGGCATGCACCAACCCCCGGCACACACAGTGACCAGGGACGATGTTCAGGATCGAGGCCATGAGCAACCGAGATCTGCATTCGCCGCCGGTCATCGACGTACACACCGTCGCGCGGCGGATTGTGGGCAACATCGAGCGGATCCTGGTCGGCAAGCCCGACGCGGTCCGGACCGCAATGATCACCCTGCTCGCCGAAGGCCACCTGCTGATCGAGGACGTGCCGGGAGTGGGCAAGACCTCGCTGGCCAAGGCGTTGGCCCGGTCGATCGACTGCACGGTCACCCGGATCCAGTTCACCCCGGACCTGCTGCCCAGCGACATCACCGGGGTCTCGGTCTTCAATCGCAGCACCGGCGACTTCGACTTCCGACCCGGGCCGGTCTTCGCCAACGTGGTGGTCGGCGATGAGATCAACCGGGCCTCCCCCAAGACACAGTCGGCGCTGCTGGAGTGCATGGAAGAGCGTCAAGTCACCGTCGATGGGCACAGTTACCCGCTGACCGGGCCGTTCATGGTGATAGCGACCCAGAACCCGGTGGAGATGGAGGGCACCTACCCGCTGCCCGAAGCCCAGCGCGACCGGTTCACCGCCCGAATCTCGCTGGGTTATCCCACCCTTGCCGCGGAGCTCGTGATGGTCGACGAGCACGCAGCCACTGATCCGTTCGCCGCCATGGAGCCGGTGTCCACCGCCGCCGAGGTGGGAGCCCTGTGCCAGGCGGTCCGGCTGATTCATGTGTCCGCCGACCTGCGGCGCTACGTGGTGGAGGTGGTGAGTGCAACCCGACGGTTGCCCGAGCTTCGGCTGGGCGCATCGCCGCGCGCCACGTTGCAGCTGATGCGCGCTAGCCGGGCGGCCGCTGCACTGGCCGGACGGGACTTCGTGGTACCCGACGACGTGCAGACCATGGCGCAGCCGGTGCTGTCCCACCGGCTGGTGCTCACCGCGCAGGCGCAGGTGGACCAGGTTTCCCAGGAGGACGTGGTGCGCGATGTGCTGGCCCGAGTGCCGGTTCCCCAAGCGCCGACCGGGCCACCACCTGTCAGCCTGGAGGGCCGCCCAGCAGACCGCCCCGCCGACCTCAGTGAAGAACGCCTCGAGCGACGCACCGAGCGCAACGGCGCCGCGCTTTGGCGCCGCTCATCCCGGGTGCAATAGGTGTCTTGGCGACTCGCCGGCCTGACCACCCGCGGCCGGTGCCTGCTCGCCGCCGGACTCGCGGCGGCGCTGTGCGCGTTGCTGGTCAACGAACGGGACCTGCTCCGGGTGGCTGCCTTCGCGATGATGCTTCCGCTACTAGCCAGCGTAGTCGTGGGGTACACGCAGGCCAGGCTTCGCGCGGCCCGGGAGGTGATGCCATCTCGGATCACGGTCGGCGGCGACTGCCAAGCGCACCTGACGCTGCACGGCACCGGTCGGTTGTGTGGCCGACTGCTTGTCGAGGATGTGGTACCCCCCGCACTGGGCGGCAGCTGCCGAGCCGTGGTGGCTCGCCTGCCACGACTCGGCGCGGTAGAGCTGAGCTACCCGCTACGCCCGGTGCAGCGCAGCGTCCATTCGCTGGGTCCGCTCATCGTGCGGATCGCTGATCCCCTCGGCCTGGCCGAGTACCGCCCCACGCTCGCCGGCCACAGCCGGCTGACCGTGATCCCCGCTGTCGTGTCGCTGACCGGGTCCCCCGCGGGCGGTGAGCGGGGTGCCGGCGACGCGGCCGGCGGCCGGGTGGGCATCGGCCCGGGCCAGGACGCGGTGGTGGTGCGCAGTTACCGGCAGGGTGACGACTTGCGCAAGGTGCACTGGCGCACGACGGCCCGGCGAGACGAGCTGATGGTCCGCATTGAGGAGTGGCCGCAGCGCTGCGGTGCCACTGTGTTGCTGGACCACCGGGATTGGGCGCACCGCGGCAGCGGACCCACCTCAAGCCTGGAATATGCGGTGTCGCTGGCCGCAAGCGTGTATGCGCATCTGCGCAAGCACGGTCAGCAGGTACGGCTGGTCACCGCGGACGGACTGGTCCTGGCTGGTGCCGCCGACCGGACCGACCACACCATCGACAGCGCGCTCGACGCGCTGGCCGCTCTGCGCGCGACCGACCAACGCGACCTCGCCAGCGGCCCGGCGATGGCCGGCAGGCATGACGTGTTCGCGGTGCTCGGGGCGCTGGGACCAGTAGCCGTCGAACAGCTGATCGCGCACCGCCCACACGGCAGGCGCAGCCACGCCGTGCTGCTGGACGTCGCAGCCTGGGACATCGCGGGCAACGGCTCGGCTGCGTCGGTCGCGGCAGATCCGGCGCCGGCTGCCCGCCTGCTCATAGCGGCGGGCTGGTCGGTGGCGGTGGCCCGGCCGGAGCAGCCGCCGGCCTCGGTATGGGACCAGCTGTGCATCAGTTCCAGGAGCAAGCTGAGGGCGCCGCGGTGACCGGGTTCGCCACTCGGGTGCTGCCATCCGCAGCCGCCGGGCTGGCCGTCGTGCTCGCCGCGACCTCGTTGACGGGAGTGCTCACCGGGGCGCGCTGGTGGGGTTTGGTGGTTCTGACGACTGCGGTCGTGGTAGCTGCCGGCGGGCTGCTGCATTGGCTACGGATGTCGCCGGTCGTTGTCGCGGCCGGTCAGGTCGCCGCGTTGGTGGGACTGGTCACCGCGGTGTTCACCTCCGCCGGCTGGCTCGCCGTGCTCCCCGGACCAGCAGCGGCGGGCCAGCTTTGGACATTGTTCGTACGAGCCGCCCAACAGATCCGGGTCGGGGTGCCCCCGATGGCGCAGAGCGCCGAGCTGCTCTGCGTCGTGGTGGTCGCCGTCGGGCTGGTGGCCGTTGCGGTGCACGCGTTGACCGTCTGCGCCTGCGCACCCGCTTTCTCGGGGATCGTGTTGTTGTGCGTCGTCACCGTGCCTGCCGCGGTGTCGGACCGGATGCTGCCCTGGTGGAGTTTTGCGCTGAGCGCCGCGGGTTATGTGCTGCTACTCGCCGTCGACAGCCGGCGCCGGCAGCTGGCGTGGGGTGAAGCGGCCGGAGCTGCCGGCAACGTCGGTGCCGTTCCCGCTGCCGTGGTGGCGGTAGCCGGCGGTGCCATGGTCGTGGCCCTGCTCGTCGGGGCGACGGTGACGGCAGTGGGCACCGGGCGGTCGACCCACACTCGTACTGCCGCTGGCCGGTCTCTAGGCGGGATCGGGTTGAATCCGTTCACGTCGCTGCGGGGGCAGCTGTCAGCCGGGGATGCCGTACCGCTGTTCCGCGTCCGGGGGTTGGTACAGCCGACCTACCTCCGGGCGCTGACGCTGAGCCGGTTCACTCCCGGCATGGGCTGGCAGGTCGGCCCGCTGGGCGGCGCGATACCGGCGCACGACGAGAGAACCGAGCGGTTGCCACTTCCCGCCGGCGTGGCAACCCCGGTAGCCGGGTCCACCCTGCAAGTGCGGATCGAGCCGATCAACTACGTGGACACCTGGCTACCGTCCTTCGGCTACCCGCTGGCGCTGGGGGGCATCGGCCCGGACTGGCGCTACGACCCCGACGCGATCACCATCTTCTCCGATCGCCGCCAGCGCGCGGCGGCGTACACCGAGTTGGGGGTGCTGCCGACGCCGGATCCCCAGGTGCTCCGCACGCCGGTCCCCGTTGCTGGTGCGCCGTTGCGCCCCGTCGATCCGCGATACCTCGACACCGGTGGGGTGGACCAGCGGGTGGCCCAGCTGGCTGCACAGGTCACCGCGGGCAGCCGTACCGCGTTCGATGCCACCATCGCACTCAACCGGTGGTTCACCCAACCTCGTAACGGGTTCCGCTACGACCTGCGGACCGCCCCAGGTAACAGCGGGGACGACCTGGTGGATTTCCTGTTCACCGGCCGCCGCGGCTACTGCGCGCAGTTCGCGTCGGCGATGGCGATCATGCTGCGGACTCTGCACGTGCCGGCCCGGGTCGCGGTGGGCTTCACACCGGGCACCGTTACCGGTGACTCCCGGTTGATCACCACCGACGACGCGCACGCGTGGGTGGAAGCATGGTTTCCCGGCACTGGATGGGTGCCGTTCGACTCGACTCCGCTATCCGGCGGGCGCACCGTGCTACCAGGTTACGCGGCTGCTGTCCCTGACCTATCCAGCAGCGCACCACCGCCGCCGGGACCACCGGTAGCCGGCACCCCCACGCCTGCGCCGGACGCGCGCGCCTCAGCGGTGCCACCTCACGCCGCCAGCGACCCCGAAGCCAGCGTCGGTCCGGGGGCCGGCTCCAGGATCGGCCAAGACATCACCGGCTTGCTGGGACTGGGCTTACTAGTGGTACTGGGCTTGCTGGCGGGAATCACCCCGTTGGGGGTACGTGAGCACGGCCGTCGGCGGCGGCTGCGTCTGGTTGGCGCCGGCGGCGCGCAGGCCATCTCGGCCGCATGGGATGAGGTGTTGGCCGAATCGGCGGATCGCGGGGTCGATCCCCTCGTCGCCGAGAGCGTACGGGCAACCGCGCAGCGGTTGGCCGACGAGCACGCCCTGGATGAGCCGGGGCGTGCCGGGTTGCGCACCTTGGTCGCTGCGGTGGAGAGATCCTGGTACGCCGACGTCGGTCACGGCCCATCGAACACCAGCCGATCCGGCGCCGGCATCGTCGACACGACAACCCACGACACCGACCCTGAGCTTCGCCCTGCCGTAGACGCGGTGCGCGCCAGCCTGGCTCGGTGCGCGCCACCGACGCGCATGGCCCGGCTGCTACCGCGCTCGGTACTGCGCAGGCGACCCCAGAACGTCACCGCTTGGGACTAACGCGGATTTCCACGCAAC
>QHBY01000477.1 GCA_003244245.1 Pseudonocardiales bacterium | reverse complement strand
TACGTGGCATTCACCTCGTTCGTAGTCGGCCACATCTGGCGTTACCGCCACGATCAGTTCGGTTGGACCACCCGGTCCTCCCAGATCTACGGCAGCCGCCTGCTTCGGTTGGGTAGCCCGTTGTTCCACTTCGGGCTGCTGGCGGTACTCGGCGGCCATGTAATGGGCATCGGTATCCCGGCGAGCTGGACCGCCGCGCTCGGGGTGTCGGAGTTCTCGTATCACGTTATGTCGGTGTCCTTCGGCACGCTGTCCGGCCTGGCCACGGTCGCTGGGCTGGCGATCCTGCTGTACCGGCGGTTCACCGTGACTGCGGTGCGCAAGGCGACCACGGGCATCGACAAGGTCATGTACCTGATGCTGAGCACCGCGATCCTGACCGGGATGCTGAACACCATCGGCAGCAACCTGATCGGTGGCGGCTACGACTACCGGGCGACGGTATCGCCGTGGTTCCGCAGCCTGTTCACCCTCTCGCCACAGCCAGAGCTGATGGTCGGAATCCCGATCAGCTTCCAGATCCACGCCTTGGTGGTGCTGGTTCTGCTGGCCGGTTGGCCCTACACCCGTCTGGTGCATGTGTTCAGCGCACCCCTCGGTTATCTGGTCAGGCCGTACGTCGTCTACCGCAGCCGCGACACCCATCCGGGTGCCCGCCGCTACGCTCGCGCCTGGGAGACATCCGCACCCGCTCCCCCACGCCGCTAGCGGAGCCTCGGCGTGCTCAAGCTCTTCGACGTCGAGCACCGGCACCAGTTTCACGACACCCGGCTCAACGCGCACATTCAGCCCGCCCGGCACGCGTTGGCCCCGGATGAGACTCGGGGCCCGTTCACGCCCCACTTTATGGACAGGTGAGCAGCCCAGTGGCGAGCGCGCATGCAGCAGGTGTGGTTCCCCGGCGACCATTGCGACGTGGGGGGCGGTCATCTGCAGACAGGGCTGTCCGACGGCGCGTTTGCGGTGGATGATCGACCAGGCGAGAACGTGCACCGGTCTGAACTTCCGCGAGGGGATGCTCGAGCAGGTCCACCCCAACCCCGGCGACGTGCTGCACAACTCCTGCACCGGCGTCTATCTGCACCTCGGCCCGACGCCCCGGGCGGTCCCGCTGATCGACAAGCAGCGCTGGCTCGACCGCGGTGTCCCGGTCGGCCCGGGTGGAACCTCGGACGGCCGATTCCATCCGTCCGAGGTGTTCCAGTTATGGGATCAGTCGCCGGGTGGATGCAGGAGCGCTTCCGCCAGATAAGCGGCAATGAGGCGGCGGCGTTCTTCGGCGCGCCGCGAGTCCACGAGGCGCCATGGATGGCACTGATCGGGGTCGCGGCCGCCACCGATGTCGACGACAACGGCGCTCAGCAGCCCTACCAGCCGTTCGTGATCGGGCAGGCGTGCCAGCAGCAGGTCCCCCGGCCCGGCTACTTCTACGCGTTCGCCAACGACGCCTGGAGCTTCTACGACAACAACAGAGGCTCAGTCACCCTGACCGTCACCCGCCTCGACTGACGAGAGCGGGCACGACGAGCGCTGGCTGTCTGCTTGGCGCACACGCAACACCACGCGATTCACCCGGCAAGGCGAAAACGCTCGAACCGAGAGGTCAGCAGGTCACGGTCTGGTCGATCGGCACGCTTGGCAGGTAGCTGCAGGGCCGTCCCATGCATGGCCTGCAACCCATGCAGAAGCATCGGTCCGTCGGTTCGTTCGAGAAGGCGAGGGTGAATCCGTACTTCGAACTGCGGACTCACCCCCAGTAGGTGTCGATCGAACGCGCGGTGGTGGATCGTGCACAAGGCGAGGCCGTTCGACACGATCGGCTCCCCACCCTCGGCGTCGCCCACGATGTGCGAGGCCTCCAGTAGTACGGGCTCTTGCAGTCGACAGACCGCACAACGGCTCCGGTAGGCGAGCAGTACGCGGCTGCGAAACATCACCTGATGAAGTCGGCGACGTGCAATGGACGCCGCATACCGACGCTGCTCGGATGCAGGCACGCCGAGAGGCTCCACTCCATCGCCCGCTCCGGTCAGGTCGAGCAGTACGCCAGCGCCGTTGCGGTCGACCTCGACGGCATACACGGGGTAGAGGGCCGAGTAAACACCGGGTTGAACCCGCAGGAAGTACACCAGCGGCACGCCGAGGCGGACAGCTTCGACGAGCTTTCGGTTGTCACCCGCGGCGGGGTCCCCGGTGCGGAACGCGTATCTCACCAATCCCGAACCATCGTCCACGTCTTCGTACGGGCTGTCGGGCACGCTCACTACAGATAGGCTCGCGAGGAGCTCTGCTGGGTTGCGGATTCCGCGGCCAGCGTCGATCAGCCCCATCGGTCGATCTGCGACCACCGCATCAAGTAGGTCACGGCGAGACAACAGATTGCCGGTTTCGGCCACACGGTCATCGAGCCAGCCGAATACTGCCGCGCGCAGTCGCTCATCGTCCTGAGCGGTGGCAACCACGTAAGGACACTATCCCAGCGGCGCGGCGACATGCTCCTAGTCAACAGGGGGACCTTAGCTCGGTCTCGTAGCCTGATGATGGATAACCCCACCGGATGGTCAGGAGTCGGTGTGCCACATATCGAAGCGGTGTTCTTCGACGTCGGGGAGACGATCGTCGACGAAACCAGGGAGTACGGCACGTGGGCGGACTGGTTGGGCGTGCCGCGACACACGTTCTCCGCGGTCTTCGGCGCAGTGATCGCCCGGGGCGGTGACTACCGGGAGACGTTCCAGTACTTCCGTCCGGGCTTTGACTTGGCGGTCGAGCGAGAGCGCCGTGGGGCAGGCGGCCAACCCGAAACGTTCACCGAGGAGGATCTCTATCCCGACGCGCGGCCGTGCTTGGGTGAGCTTGCCCAGATGGGAATGCGAGTCGGGTTGGCCGGTAACCAGACCGCTCGAGCAGAAGAGATCTTGAAGTCGCTCGACCTGCCAGTGGACGTCATCGGCACGTCCGACGGCTGGGGGGTGGAGAAACCCTCGCCGTCGTTCTTCGCGCGGATGATCGAAGAGGCTGGCTGCCCAGCGGAGTCAGTCCTCTACGTCGGGGACCGGTTGGACAACGACATCCGGCCAGCACAGGCCGCTGGCATGAGCACTGCGTTGATCCGTCGGGGGCCGTGGGGTTTCATCCTTGACGACCACACTGTGAGCAGCCGGTGCCTGTTCCGCCTGATCGGCCTCGCCGACCTGCCGCATCTAATCCGGGGCCACAACCCGCACGAAGCCTAACAAACGGCAGCGGGCAAGGACCGTATCCGTACCTCCAGCAACCGCTCCTGCGGGGTTCCTTCCAGCGCCCGCCGCACCGCAGGAATCCTCCCGTAGGCAGTACCGTAAGGCTCAAATTTCCACCTGGTCGAACGCCTGTGCTACGAAGTCCATCCCGTGCTCGGCGTCGGTGACGGCAAGCGCAGCCGCGAGGTCGAGCAGGACGACTGATCGCTGCTTGCCTGCCCGGTCATCGAGTTGGTCGAGCGCCCGGTGCAGGCTTATCACCGCGTCGGCCGGTCGACCGACGACGAGCTCGCTGTAGCCGAGGAAGCCGGCCAGGCGAGCCGGGTTGAAGAAGTCGAGCCACTCGGGGTCCTCGCCACGGGTGGACAGCGAGTCCTCCGCCTGTCGTGCGTGCCGCACAGTCTGCGCAGGCGTACCCGTACGTGCGCTCACCTCCGAGTGCACGCAATGCAGCCACGCGCGCAACAGCGGTCCCCCTGCGTAGCGGGCATGCCCAGCCGCGGCATCGAGCAACGGCGCGGCTGCCGGGGAACAGCGGACGTTCGCCGCACGGCTCATCGAACTCGGCACCCGGCTCAACCACCGAACCCCTGGTACAGGGATGGTGATCGACACCGTCGTAGGTGGAGCATGATCGGCGCCTTCTGCTAACGGGAGCGTTGAAACGCTGCTACGGGGGCCATCCTGGCAGCCCTACTCTCTCCATAACAGGGCTGCCGGCAGCGCTTTGGGCCGGTAGCACGCCGAGGCAGGGTCCGCTTGTAGCCTTGAGGTCGCCGAGCTATGCATGTGCTGCCTGGACGGGGGTCGATGCGTGACCGGGTCGCCGTCTGAGGATTGGGGGCAGTGGCGTCGGCAGCTCAGCCCCACGGATTACGACGAACGTTGGCGGCGCATGGTGGCCACTGGCGGGAATCCCCATGGTGAAGCGGATTTCGTGTCCTCCTACGGTCCTCGTTCGGTGCTGGACGGCGGATGTGGAACGGGCCGCGTGGCCATCGAGTTGGCTCGACGCGGGGTGGACGTCGTCGGCACGGACCTTGATCCGGATATGATCGCCTTGGCGCGCGCGAAGGCGCCCGAACTCACCTGGGTGCAAGCTGACCTCAGCGAGCTCGACCTGGCCACCCCGTTCGAGGCGGTCGTGCTCGCCGGCAACGTCATTCCCTACGTGGCGCGCGACCGCCGCCAAGCCGCGGTCATCGCCTGTGCGCGGCACCTGGCGCCGGGTGGTCGGCTCATCGCCGGGTTTCAGTTACAGGAAAGCTGGCCGGCTCTGGCGGACTACGACCAGTGGTGCGAAGGCGCCGGCCTTACCTTCGAAGCCCGGTACGCCACGTGGGATCGCGATCCGTTCACCGGTACCGGCTCCTACGCGGTGTCAGTGCACTGTCGCAGACCGGCGGCTACGGCGTGATGTCGGGTAGGCCGGTCCAGCCGGACGGGCATGTGGAGTTGAGCCCGTCCTTCACCGCTTGGTAGATCACGAGGTTGTTCGGTTCGTCGCCATGCGGTCCGCCGTCGACCAGCGGCAGGCAGGCGCCGTGATCAAGACGGGTGAGGGTGCCGTCGGCCTCGTCGGGTTCCTTCTTGCTGGCGATGGACGTGTAACGGATCGAGCCGGGGGTATCGTCGCCACGATTGAGCGTCTGCAAGAACTCCCCGTTCGGGCACTGGTCAGCTACCAGTGGGCAGCCGTGGACATTGCCGTGCTGCGGGGTGCCGAACGCGATGTAGCTGGCCAACGTGCGGTAAACCACCCAGGACCTTGATGTAGTAGCGCGCGGACAGCCCACCCATACTGTGCCCGACGAGATGCACCTTGGTAGCACCGGTCGCGGCTAGTACTACAGCCGCAGGCT
>QHBY01000476.1 GCA_003244245.1 Pseudonocardiales bacterium | reverse complement strand
TATTTCATCGCGATCCCTTAGCGGACAGTGATCGCGACGACCCCGCTGTTGGTACCTAGGTAGGCGCGGGTGCCGGCGAGGGTGGGGGAGGCGAAGTGGGGCAGCTCGCCTACGTCGATCTGCGCGCGGGGCTTGCCGGTCGCCGGATCCAGGGCGTAGAGGATGCCGTGGTCGGTGTCGGTCACCCAGACCGCGCCGCCGCCGACGACCGGGGACCCGTCGGCTGGTACCGACGCCGTCCAACGCACCCGCAACCCTCCGGCGGGGTCGACGTCCACCGCGCGCATGCTGTCGCTGCACGGGATGTAGACCGTCGAGCCGGCCACCGCGCTGCCGCCGAAGGCCTGGCAGACCGGTTGCGCGGTGAGCTGCCCGCCGATTCCGCCGAGCCGGTTGATGTCGAGCAGGTAGCCAACGCCTCGCTTGCCGACGGCGAGCACCCGATCGCCGACTACGGCCGGGCTCATCGACCCAAGGTCGAGGTCCTTCGTGTTGTCGTCCTTCCACTGCGCCGGGCTGAAGCTGTCGATCAGGGACAGCTGCGGGGTCAATGCGAGCACCGAGTCACTGTGGTCGTAGACCTGGGTCGACTCGCCATTGCCCACCGAGTAGAGCAACCGCCCGTTGTGGACGACACCGCCGCCGGGCGCCCAGATCGCGCCTTCCCGGGGGGTCGGCACGACGTAGCTGCGCAGCGGGCCGGTGCCGGTAGTCGGCGCGGCGACGACCGAGCCGAAGTAGTTGCCGCAGTCGCCGAACAGCCCGCCGTAGCCGACGTACACCCAGCCGTCGAGCACCGTCAGCGCGGCGCGTTGCTGTTGGGCGATCTCGTCACCTTTCGGCGGGGCCAGCGCGCGGCGCAGGATGACCGCGCCGCTGGCCAGGTCCACCCCTGCCAGGGTGTGCCGGCCGCCCTCGGTTTCGGCGACGACGAAGACCAGCCCGGTGGCCGGGTCGTAGGCCGGTGTGCCGGTGATTCCCAGCGGGTCGATGTTGCCGCAGGGCAGGCCCGAGCCGTTCACCGGCTTGCCCAGCGACGCCGACCACACGACGTGCCCGTCCGCTGCCGCCAGCGCGTAGACCGTATTGTGCTCGGTCGCCGCGATGATCCGGTCGCCGATCACCAGCGGCTGGCCGTACACCGCGCCGTCGAGTTTCGTCTGCCACGCCTTGCGCAGCGTCCCGAGCGGGGCGAACTGATCGGCGACGCCGGTGCGGGCGTTGTCGTGGTGATAGGTCGGCCAGTCGGCGGGCCCGACCGCCGCCGGCGGGCCCGTCCCCGGGGGCCGGGCGCTACTCATCGGCGGGGGCGCCGGTGCCGGTGCCACGCCGGGTGCCGAGCAACCCGCTACGGTGGCAAGCACGACGACTGCGATGGCGGCTCTCATACGCGACAGTCTGCCGCTTGACCTCAGGGCTCCGGCATGAGTCCCACTTGCGTGAGATAGGTAGTCATATTCCAGTAGTCGCGATTGTCCTTGATCTTGCCGTGCCGCAGCACGCCGATCGAGATGCCGGGAATGTCGAAACGCTCTCCGGTGGCGGGGAAGTCACGCTCGACGTCCGGGCAATCGTTGGTACCCGACATGGTCCATTCGAACGAGTACGCTTCACTGGTCACGATGGCTTGCCCGAGCGTGAAGCGGTAGTCGGTCGAGAAACCGACCTCCATGCCGTCGACGAACGCTCTCACCGCATCAATCCCCTCGAATTGCTCCTCGAGCCCGAGATCGGTGTAGACCACGTCGTTCGTCATGAAATCAGTGACGGCGACGGGATCGTGCGCATTCCACGCCGCGAGATAGTCCTCGATCCACGCTATTACCTCGTCCCGGTGAAGCCCTAGTTTCATGACGCCTCCAGCCTGGTTGTCGCCCCGGCGTTCGTCTCCTCAGCCACATCTGCCCCACAGCAGAGGTGGGTGGATCTTTGGTGGAGGTGCCACAGACGGCAACTTCGGGCGAAAAGTCGCCGTCTGCGGCAACTGCGCAGACCACGACAGTCCTTCTGCAGATTTCACTGACAGTAACATCGGGGCCGGCAGCGGAGGCCGTGGGATTCTCGACCCTTCTAACGATCTCGCAGTGAGGAGCACGACCACTGCGGTGGCGAGTCTCACAGCTGCCGGTGCGGATGACCTCTACGGTGCGCGCTCACCTGGTTTGGCCGCTTGCGCCGCGTCAGTGCCGGGGCGCCCCCGCGATGGCTAGCCGAAGTTCTACAACGTGGACGTGTGGCAGACCTGGTAGTCCACGTCGGCCCGTAGTTGTCAGGGTGTGGATGTAGACATGCAGTCATCCAGTTGAACCGCCTCATGAAGGGACCTGACGATGCCCACCCGCTCACAACCATGGCCTGCTGGCACGCCGTGCTGGATTGACCTTTTCGTCCCCGACCCCGGCGCCGCGAAGAAGTTCTATGGCGCCGTGTTCGGCTGGACGTTCCTCGACCTCGGCTCGGACTTCGGCCATTACCAGATCTGCCAGGTCGACGGCCGTGCGGCCGCCGCCATTGGCCCGTTGATGGCCGAGGGTCAGCCGTCGGCGTGGACGACGTACCTGGCCAGCGACGACGTCGACGACGTCGACGGCACCGCCAGGTCGATCGCGGCAAATGGTGGCACCCTGCTCGCCGAGCCGATGGACGTACCGGGCGCCGGCCGGATGTGCGTGGCGCTCGACGCCGCGGGAGCGGCGTTCGGCGTGTGGCAGGCCGCCGCCACGATCGGCATCGAGATTTACAACGAGCCCGGCGCACTGGTGTGGAACGACGCCCGCCAGCCGGATCCAGACGCCGCCCGGCAGTTCTACGCGAACGTCTTCGGGTACCGCTACCAGCCGGTGCAAGGCGCTCCGCCGGACTACACCACCTTCCATCTCGACGGTGACCCGCTCGGCGGCATGGGCGGGATGATGGGCGCCCCGGCCGGCACGCCGGCGCACTGGGTCGGGTACTTCTCGGTGGCCGACGCCGACGCCGCGGTCACGGCGGCAACCGCAGGTGGCGGCTCCGTGCTCGGCGGGCCCGACGACACACCGTACGGCCGAATGGCCTTCCTGACGGATCCCAACGGCGCCGTGTTCGCCGTGATGGGTCCCACGTCGTCGGGCTAGGCACTGCACAGGCGAATTGTCCGAAGAACGTTGTCGAACGTGATGTCGGATGTGGTGGGCGATGCAGACCAGCACACGAGACCAGGTGCGGCATCGAATATCGCTGACACGGCCGCCACGGTATAAGAAGCTCACACCCCGTAGATGCCCTCGAGCTCGGCGTCATTGGCCAATTGCAAGCACGTCAGCATCGAGTTCCACTTCGATCCGCGCTCGAGTCATGTCAGCTATGATCCCACGTCGTTCTGGGTCAATGCCCAATGTGTGCCGCCACGGCTCGCGCCGCTCAGCGTCGCTCGTCGTAGCCGGCGCGGCGGAGTGCGTCGGCCAGCGCGCCACCGGCGGCAGGTTTGCTGGGAACCGGCGGGCGCTGGGTGGCGGCCTTGCGGGAGGCGGCGGCTGGCGGCGGGCCGGCGGCTTTGCGGGACGTGCCGGTTGGCGGCTTGGGCTCGGCGGGGTCGTCGAGCCGCAGGGTAAGGCCGATGCGGTTGCGCGGAACGTCGACGTCAAGCACCTTCACCCGTACGACGTCGCCCGGCTTCACCACATCGCGGGGATCCTTGACGAAGGTCTTGGACATCGCCGAAACGTGCACCAGGCCGTCTTGATGCACGCCGACGTCAACGAACGCGCCGAACGCGGCGACGTTGGTGACCATGCCTTCGAGCACCATGCCCGGCTTCAGATCCGCGATCTTGTCGACGCCCTCGGCGAAGGTTGCGGTGGCGAAGGCCGGTCGCGGGTCCCGACCCGGCTTCTCCAACTCGGCGAGGATGTCGGTGACGGTGGGCAGGCCCACTGTGTCATCGACGAAGTCAGCCGGTCGCAGCGAGCGCAGCACCGTGGTGTTGCCGATCAACGTGGTGATGTCGGTACCGGCGGCGGTGAGAATGCGGCGCACCACCGGGTAGGACTCGGGGTGCACGCTGGAGCGGTCGAGCGGGTCGTCGCCGGCGGGGATGCGCAGGAAGCCGGCGCACTGCTCGAACGCCTTGGGGCCCAGCCGCGCGACGTCGGCCAGGGCTCGCCGGGTGCGAAACGGGCCGTGCGCGTCGCGGTGGGTCACGATGTGCTCGGCGAGCCCGACGGTGATGCCCGACACCCGGCGCAGCAGCGGCGCGGACGCCGTGTTGACGTCGACGCCGACGGCGTTGACGCAGTCCTCCACCACCGCATCCAACGAGCGCGATAGCGCGGCTTCGGGAAGGTCGTGCTGGTACTGGCCGACGCCGATCGACTTGGGATCGATCTTCACGAGTTCCGCGAGCGGGTCCTGCAATCGGCGCGCGATCGACACCGCGCCGCGCAGCGACACGTCGAGCTCAGGCAGCTCTTGGGACGCATAGGCCGAAGCGGAGTACACCGACGCGCCCGCCTCCGACACCACGGCCTTGGTGACATCCAGCTGCCTGACCAGCTCGGCGGCGAGCTTGTCAGTCTCCCGGGAGGCGGTGCCGTTACCGATCGCGATCAGCTCGACCCGGTGCTTCGTAGCGAGGCGCGCCAGTACGGCCAGCGCCTCGTCCCAGCGGCGTTGCGGTACGTGCGGATAGATGGTTTCGGTGGCCACCACCTTGCCGGTGCCGTCGATGACCGCAACCTTGACGCCGGTGCGGTAGCCAGGATCCAGGCCCATGGTCGGCCGAGCACCCGCGGGTGCGGCGAGCAGCAGATCCCGCAGGTTGGTGGCGAAGACCCGGACCGCCTCGTGCTCGGCGGCCTGGCGAAGCCGCATCCGCAGGTCGAGACCCAGGTGCAGCAGGATCCGGGTGCGCCAAGCCCAACGCACGGTCTCGGCGAGCCAACGGTCGGCCGGACGACCCCGATCGTCGACGCCGAGGTTCTCGATACCCCAGCACGCGGCGATGGCCTGCTCATAGTGACTGCCCCCCGACTCCAGTGCAGCCTCCGGCTCTGGCTCGGGGGAGATATCCAGCACGCCTTCCTTCTCACCCCGCAGCAGCGCCAGGATGCGATGCGAGGGCAGCTTCGTGAAGGGTTCGGAGAACTCGAAGTAGTCCGCGAACTTCGCCCCGGCCTCCTGCTGGCCGTCGCGCACCCGGGAGACCACCCGACCCCGCGACCACATCCGTTCGCGTAGGGACCCGATGAGGTCGGCATCCTCGGCGAAGCGCTCCACCAGGATGGCGCGGGCGCCGTCGAGCGCGGCGGCACCATCGGGCACCCCCCGGTCAGCATCGACGTAACCCGCGGCGGTGGCGTGCGGGTCAAGGGTCGGATCGGCGAGCAGCCCGTCGGCCAACGGCTCCAGCCCGGCTTCGCGGGCGATCTGCGCCTTGGTTCGGCGCTTGGGCTTAAACGGCAGGTAGAGATCCTCCAGCCGGGCCTTGGAGTCGACCTCCATGATCTTCGCCTCAAGCGCGTCGTCGAGCTTGCCCTGCTCGCGGATCGAGTTGAGGATCGCCTTGCGGCGCTCCTCCAGATCGCGCAGGTAGCCCAGCCGCTCCTGCAGGGTGCGCAGTTGCACGTCGTCGAGCCCACCGGTGGCTTCCTTGCGATACCGGGCGACGAATGGCACGGTGGCGCCCCCGTCGAGCAGCCCGACAGCGGCGCTCACCTGCCGCTCGGGCACCCCCAGCTCGTCAGCGATCCGCTGGTTGAGCGACGCCGTCGCCACGCGCACACAGTCTCCTCCCGGATCAACCCGCCTGCCCAGTGAACCTAATGCAGGCTCAGTCGGGGGCCGGAAGAGCCTCGCGAACCCGGCGGATCGCGCGCGTCGGCAGGCGGATCCCGAACTCCCGCACGCCACGTTGTTACCCAACGTTAATGGGGTCAAGGTCAGCGAGGAATCTCCTCGCTGCCGCTCCCCAATAGTGGCCGGATCTATGACTTTAAGTAGCACCTCACAAGTTAGACGGGTGATTCGAGCAGCGACCGGTGTGCCGCTCACACGATCACGGTTTGATAACGGTAGCCTCTCGCGTATCCGGACGATCGTGGGTCGCGCTGACCGGGCGCGACTCTCGCGGGCTCAAGTGGCGATGACGACGGGCGCCAGGTGAGCCTCCCCGGGAAGTCCGTACGGCGTCGATCAGCCGGCCCGCCCCAGACGCGGCGCCGTACGGGCTTTCCGCACCCTCGACGACACCGCTGGCGATGAACCCTGCTGGCAGTTTCGGCGAATGGAGATGTATCGGATCGGTGAGGAGGTGGCGCGTCGCTGATCGGGTGGAGGGCAACCACTATTTTCCCGCGGAATCACTGCACAGGGAGCATCTCGTGGACAGCTCCACCACGACGGTGTGCCCGTGGAAGGGCCAGGCGCACTACTACACCGTGCAGGTCGATGGCGCGGCCAACCCGGAAGCGGCCGGTACTACCCCAAGCCCAGCCGGCTGGCCCGCAGGATCACCGACCACGTGGCGTTCGGCAACGGTGTGCACGTTGAGGGTGAGCGGGAGGTCGAGACCGGCGGCCTGCTGGATCGGCTTCGCAACCGGCTGGCCGGCTGGCGCTGAACCAGCCAGGGCTCAGTCACTGAGGTCGCGCAACGCATCTTCGATGGCGCGGTGAAATGTCGGGTAGGCGTAGATCATCTGCCGTAGGCGCTCGGTGGGAACCTCGGCGTGCACGGCGACCGCGAGTGCACCGAGCACCTCCCCACCGGTAGGTCCGGCCGAGGTGGCGCCGACGAGGATGCCCCGGTCGGTGTCCTCGACCAGCTTGATGAACCCGTCGTTGCCGGTCTTGTGGATCCAGCCGCGCGCGGTGGACGGGAGGCGGGCCAGCCCGGTGCGCACCCGCAGGCCGTCACGGCGGGCGGCGACCGCGGTCAGGCCCACGGCGCCGACCTCGGGATCGGTGAATGTGACCCGGGGGACCGCCCGGTAATCAGCGGTCTCGCCGTCCTGGCCGAGGATGTCAGCGGCGGCGATCCGCGCCTGGTACATGGACATGTGGGTGAAGGCACCCTTACCGGTGACGTCCCCGATCGCCCACAGCCCGTCCGCGGCGCGCATCCGCTCGTCGACCTCGATCGTGCCGGCCTGCTCGTCGAGCCCGGCCGCGCCGACGCCCAGCGCAGCCAGATCGGTGCGCCGACCGGTCGCCACCAGAAGCCGTTTCGCGGCCAGCGCCTCAGCTCCCTGAAGCTGCACGGCAAACTGACCGTCCTGGTAACCCACGTGTGCTGCCGAGACCCCCGCGCGCACGTCGATTCCTTCGGCGTCGAAGGATCCGGTGAGCAGCTCCCCGGCCTCGGGTTCGTCACCAGGCAGCAGCCGTGGCTGAGCCTCCACCACCGTGACCTGCGCCCCCCCGAACCGGGCGAAGACCTGCGCGAACTCGCACCCCACCGGACCGCCGCCCAGCACGATCAGCGACTCCGGCACCTGCTCCACCGCGACCGCGTCGCGGTTGGTCCAGTAGGGCGTGCCCGCCAGGCCGTCGATCGGCGGGATGGCCGGCTCGGTACCGGGGTTGAGCACGATCCCCCGGGCAGCGCGGAAAAGCCGCTCGCCGGCCGAGGTGGACACGGTGACCTCGCCGGGCGCGGTGAGAGTCCCCCGGCCGCGCACGAGCCGTCCGCCGGTCTTCTCGAACCGTTCGACGGCGACCGTGTCATCCCAGTTGTCGGTGGCGTCTGCCCGGATGCGCGCGGCGACCGGCGCCCAGTCGGCGTGCACCTGTGCTGAGCCGGCCAACTCACTGACGCGCCGGGCCTCGCCCAGCGCGTCCGCGGCGCGGATCATCATCTTCGTCGGCACGCACGCGTAATACGGGCACTCACCGCCGACCAGCCGCGCTTCGACTCCGACCACGGTGAGTCCAGCCTTGGCCAGCCGGGTCGCGACATACTCCCCGCCCGGCCCCATCCCGATCACCACGACATCGACATTCTCGGCCCGCATGCTTATTGCTCCCACGCAGCGAATACCAGCACGGCAAGTGTTCGGTGTCCACCGTCGTCGAGGCGGCGAGCGTCCCCGAGGCTGTCGGGGAGGTAAGGCAGACTCCGCCGGGTGACACTCCAGCTCACCCCCGACACTGCCGAGGCGCGAAAGGCGCGAGGTGCCTTCTTCACGCCGCCTGAGCTGTGCCGGTACGTGGCGGATTGGGCGATCCGGTCGGCTTCAGATGAGGTGCTGGAGCCGTCATGTGGGCAGGCCGCGTTCCTGCTCGCAGCCGGTGAGCGGCTCGACACGCTGGCCGCGGTGGCGGGCGATATCCGCAGTGGCGAGCGGGGAATCGAATTACACCAGGTCGAATTACACGGGGTCGAATTACACCGGGACAGCGCCCGGCAGGCGGAGGCGTTCGTCCGATCCGCCGGCTATAAAGCGCGGGTGCTCGCGGGGGACTTCTTCCTCGTCCCGCCGAACGGACGCTACGACGCGGTCATCGGCAACCCGCCATATGTCCGGTATCAGGACTTTGCGGGAGAGGCCCGGTCCCGCAGCCGCGAGGCGGCACTCCGAGCCGGCGTCTCCCTGACCCGGCTCGCTTCCTCGTGGGCCGCGTTCACCGTGCACAGCGCGCTGTTTCTCAAGCCTGGCGGCCGGCTCGGCCTCGTGCTTCCGGCCGAGCTGCTTTCGGTGAACTACGCCGCTGAAGTGCGCCGGTTCCTCATGCAACGGTTCCGGCGGGTCCGCCTCATGCTGTTCACCGAACGGGTCTTTCCTGGGGTGCAGGAGGAAGTCGTTCTACTACTCGCCGACGGGTACGGCCACGGACCGGCCGACCATTGCGAGCTCCAGCAGGTCCGCAGCGCTGTGGAACTATCAGGAGCGGCTCCGCTGATCCGGACCTGGAAACCCGACCCGGTCGAGGGCAAGTGGACGCGTTCCCTGCTTTCCACCGCGGCGCTGGAAACGCACCTGACCATTGAACGAAGCGGGTATTTCACCACATTGCAATCGTGGGGCGAGACCACCCTCGGCATGGTCACCGGCAACAACAAGTACTTCGCCCTGCCCGCAGACCGCGCCAGCGAACTCGGACTGCGCAGCGATGAACTGCTGCCGCTGTCGCCGCCCGGGTCGCGCCACCTGCGAGGTCTGACCTTCACGGTCGCCGCCCACCAGCAGCTGACCAGCACCGGGTCGTCGACCTCGCTGTTCCGCCCACCACGTCAGCCCTCACGAGCAGCGAGGCGCTACATCCAGATCGGTGAGCGACTCGGAGTGCATACCGCCTACAAATGCCGGGTTCGCACACCCTGGTGGCGGGTGCCCCTCGTGGCGCCCTGTGATGTGTTGTTGACCTACATGAACGCGGATAGCCCGCGACTGTGCGCCAACCATGCGGGAACTCATCACCTCAACTCGGTGCACGGCGTGTACCTACGGCCTGAACTGCGCGAGCTCGGGATCGACCTGCTGCCGCTAGGCGCGCTGACCTCGATGACCTTGCTGAGCGCTGAGACGGTCGGCCGTGCCTACGGTGGCGGCATGCTCAAGCTGGAGCCGAAGGAAGCCGACCGGCTGGCGGTGCCCGAGCCGGATGTCCTGCGCAACGCCCGGACCGCGTTGGCCGCGATCCGCCCTCAGGTCGCCGCCCGGTTGAGTAGACCCGGGGGGCTGGCTGAGGCGGTGGCGCTCGTGGACGACATCCTGCTGGTCGGTGAGCTCGGTATCGCTGCCTCGGAGGTGAAGTCGCTGCGCGACGCACACGTCGAGCTGGCTGCGCGCCGCGCCGCGCGAGGAGGTGCCAGCCGTGCCCTCGCCCGCGCCCGATGAACCCTCAGACCTCTACGCGTTGCTAGCGCCGCTCGTCGCCCAGCGTCCCGAGATGAATCCGTGGGTCCGAATATCTCCTCCAGGGGGCATGCAGTACTTCCCGGACTACCAGCTACTGGAAGCCATGCTGGGGGTCCCCATCGGCGAAGGCGCCGGCTCGCAGTCCGGTCGGCTGGCCAAGGCAACCGATGCGTGGGTGGCACACGAACTCCGGCGCGCCGGCTTCGGAAAAGATGAAGTCTGGCCGCGGCTGACGGCACCGAGAATCTTGCCGCGGGAGGTCGGCCTCTTCGTCAAGTCATTACCTACCGCAATTCGCGGCACCGCGCAGGCCTGTCTCGCGCGTAACCGGGCAGTAGCCCCGTCAGACGCCCGAATTCTTGGGCGCGCATACGTCAAACAGGTCGACGTGTTGATCGCACAGTGGTCGCGCGGGGCGGAGTTGCTGGTGTCGACGAAGACAATGGTCGCATCATTCCGCAAGAACCTCGCCAACCGGTTCGAAGAGGCCTACGGCGACGCCAAGAACCTCCGGGGTCGCTACCCGCTGGTGGCGATGGGCTTCCTGTTCGTCCTGCGTTCAACCGCACTCAACGAGCCCGGCACGGTAGAGCGGGCGATAGACATGATGCGGAAGCTCAAAGCGGAAGCGGACGTCTACGATGCAACCTGCCTGCTCGTGGCGGAGTGGAGCGACGTCAATCCCGCGGCCAACGTCCACCTACGTCATGACGCCGTACCAGATGACTTGACTGCAGCAAAGTTCCTGGCGACGCTTGTCGATGCCGTACTGGAGCGAACTCCGGTCGAGATGCACGTGGAAGTGCGGCAGCGACGAGAGCATCGGAACATACCGCTCGACGAGCAAGACACACCATAGGAACTGCCGATCTCGTAGACGCCTCCTCCGCCGTTGCCGGCGCTGCCCCGGTATAGCTACGCGATGCCCTGCGGAGGGGAGGATCCGCAAGGTATGCACATCTAGCAATGAGTCGTTAGGATCACGACCGTGAGCGACGCTGCTGGGCAGGCGCATGGGCACGGCCATGGGCATCGGGTCGGCCAGGACACCGACCGCCGATGGCTGAGCATCACGCTCGCATTGATCGTGGTGTTCATGGCCGGTGAGGTAGTCGTCGGCCTGGTTGCGCAGTCGCTGGCGTTGCTGTCCGACGCCGCGCACATGCTCACCGACGCCGGCTCGATCATTCTCGCGATAGTGGCGATGCGCCTGGCGGCTCGCCCGCCCCGCGGCGGATACACCTACGGGCTCAAGCGCGTGGAGATCCTGTCGGCCCAGGCCAACGGGCTGACCCTGCTACTGCTCGCCGCCTGGCTGGCCTACGAAGCGATCCGCCGGCTCATCGATCCGCCGCCGGTCGCCGGTGCCCTGGTCTTGGTCACCGCGCTGGTCGGCGTGGTGGTGAACATCGCGGCGACCTGGTGCCTGTCCAAGGCCAACCGGTCCAGCCTCAACATCGAGGGCGCCTTCCAACACCTGCTGACCGACCTGTACGGATTCGTCGCGACCGCGATCGCCGGCGCTATCGTGCTGAGCACCGGGTTCGCCCGCGCCGACGCGATCGCCACCCTGATCGTGATCGCCCTGATGACCCGCGCCGGGGTGGGGCTGGTGCGCGAGTCCGGCCGGATCTTCCTCGAGGCCGCCCCCGCCGGCATCGACACCCGAGCACTCGGCGGCCGGCTCGCCGCCCACCCCGACGTCGTCGAGGTCCACGACCTGCACATCTGGCAGATCACCTCCGGCCAGCCCGCACTGTCGGCGCATGTGCTCGTCCAACCCGGCCGGGACTGCCACGCCGTCCGCACGAACCTGCAGACCCTGCTCGCCCACAACTACGCGATCACCCACGTCACCCTGCAACTCGACCACCCATCTCCCGACCTGTTCACCATCACCCGAGCCGGCCATGCCGAAGAAAAGGGCCATTGCACCGATCTTCCAACCCCACCGCCCGGCGCAATTCATCACAGTCACCGAGCAGCTCGGGATGGTTAACGGCCAGCTGGTTCATCACGTCTGCCAGACCGTCGGCGATGGCGTTTAACTTATGCTGAGTGGCTTCATCCGCGCGTTCCCCACCCACGTACGCATGTCTGCGTGAACGCCTTGGCTCAGCGGGCGCGCCGTAGCTTGCGAGTCGCACCGGTCGAGGCGGAAGTGGCAAAGCTTGCGTAGGCCCGCAAAGCGACGGAGACGAGCCGGTCGCGGTTGATGGGTTCCCATGGCCGGTCGCGGGCTTGCATGAGCTGTCGTCGCTTGGTCAATTCGTCGGGGTTGACGAGCAGCTCGATGTTGCGGGCGGGAATGTCGAAGGTGATCAGGTCGCCGTCTTCGACGAGACCGATCAGTCCACCCGCGGCGGCTTCGGGGCTGACGTGGCCGACGGACAGCCCGCTGCTGCCGCCGGAGAATCGTCCGTCGGTTAGCATCGCGCAACTCGTGGCGAGCCCTCGTCCTTTGAGGAAGGAACTGGGGTAGAGCATTTCTTGCATCCCCGGGCCACCGGCGGGACCTTCATAGCGGATGACGATGACGTCACCCGCGATCACCTGGTGGTTCAGGATTCCCTCTACCGCAGCCTCCTGGCTTTCGTACACCCGCGCTGGCCCGGTGAACGTGAACAGCGTGGGATCGACGCCGGCGCTTTTCACGATGGCGCCGTCAGGGGCGAGATTGCCGGTGAGCACGGCCAGCCCACCGTCGGCGCTGTAGGCGCTGTCGACAGCGCGGATGCAGCCATTCTTGCTGTCCATATCCAGGGATGACCAGGTGTTGGTTGAGCTGAACGGCTCGACGGTTCGGACCCCGCCAGGAGCGGCTCGAAAACGCTGCAGAGCCGCGGGCGCGGGGCGTTGCTGGCGGATGTCCCATGCCGCGAGCGCCGCGGTGAGGGAAGGGCTGTGCACGCTGGCGACATCCCGGTGCAGCAGTCCAGCCCGGTGCAGTTCGCCCATGAGTGCGGGCACACCGCCTGCTCGGTGCAGATCCTCCATGTGGTATTCGCTGCTCGGGGCCATTTTGCACAGGCACGGGACGCGGCGGCTGATGGTGTCGATGTCGGCGAGAGTGAAAGCGATATCGCCCTCGATCGCAGCGGCCAGCAGATGCAGCACTGTATTGGTCGAGCCACCCATGGCGACGTCCACGGTGATCGCGTTGGCGAAGCTGTCAGCGTTGGCGATGCTGCGGGGCAGCGCGTCAGCGTCGTCTTCGTCATACCAGCGTCTGGCGAGTTCGACGACGACCTGTCCGGCTTGCTCAAAAAGATGCTGTCGGGCAGCTGAGGTCGCGAGCAGGCTTCCGTTGCCGGGTAAAGACAGGCCCAGCGCTTCGGTGAGGCAGTTCATCGAGTTCGCGGTGAACATGCCCGAGCAGGAGCCGCAGGTCGGACAGGCTGCCTGCTCGATCGTCTCGAGATCGGCGTCGCTGATGCTGTCATCGGCGCTGCCCGCGATCGCGCTGATCAGGTCGAGCCTGCTGCGGACCACACCGCCAGACACGACTGCGCGACCGGATTCCATCGGGCCACCGGAGACGAACACGGTCGGGATGTTCAGGCGCATCGCCGCCAGGAGCATCCCCGGTGTGATCTTGTCGCAGTTGGAGATGCACACCAACGCGTCGGCACAGTGGGCGTTGCACATGTATTCCACGGAATCCGCGATGAGCTCCCGGCTCGGCAGGGAGTACAGCATCCCACCATGGCCCATCGCGATACCGTCGTCGATCGCGATGGTGCTGAACTCGCGCCCCACTCCGCCAGCCCGAGCCACCGACCCGGCGACGATGCGCCCCACGTCGCGCAGGTGCACGTGACCCGGCACGAACTGGGTAAAGCTGTTAGCGATCGCGACGATGGGTTTGCCGAAGTCGCTGTCAGTCATGCCGGTGGCACGCCACAACGCGCGCGCCCCGGCCATGTTCCGACCGAAGGTGGTAGTGCGGGATCTCAACGGCGGCATCGGTTTCCTTTCATGGTCAGGCGCGGGTCAGTGGTGGTGCGTTCCCGAGGCACAGCACGGCCATCGCGCCGGAGATCATGACGACGCCGATGGAGATCAGGCCCCACTTGGCGTCCCCGAACAGATCGGTCATCCACCCGACCCAGTACGGCCCGGCAAAGCCGGCCAGGTTGCCGATGGCGTTGATCACCGCGATGCCCACAGCGGCCGCAGCACCGGACATAAACGCACTGGGCAGCGTCCAGAATCCGGGAAATGACGCCATAACGCCGATGGCGCACACAGACAACCCGGCGTAACCCAGCCAGGGCGTGGACGTGCCGAAGGCGGTGACAGCGAGGGCGATACCGCCGACGAACATGGGAACAGCTGTCAGCTTGGCCGGGCGGCCGCGGCGATCGACAAGACGGCCCCAGAAGATGATCGCGAGGGTGCCTACCACGTAAGGGGCAGCAACGAGCAACGTCACAACAAAGTTGTCCGCAATGGACAGGCTCTTCTTGATGATGGTTGGGATCCAGAAACCCAGGCCGTACAGGCCAAAGACAATCGCGAAGTACACCATCGACAGCGCCAGTACCCGTGGACTGATGAGCGCTTGCCGGCTCGTCGTGGAGTAACGGTTATTCGTCTCCCCTGTTTCGGCGGCCAGCGTGGCGGCCAGCGAGTTGCGCTGCTGCGGCGTGAGCCACGACGCGTCTTTGGGCTGGTCGGTGAGCCAGCGCAGCACGGCGAAGCCAACCAGCACGGTGGGGACACCCTCGACGATAAACAGCCATTGCCAGCCCGCCAGCCCCCAGATCCCGTCAAGTCTGAGCAGCAGCCCACCCACTGGTGCCCCCAGCGCAGTGGACAGGGGCACCGCGGCCATGAACCACCCCACCACCCGGGCGCGCTGCGCGGCGGGGAACCACAAGGTGAGATAGAGGATCACCCCGGGGAAGAACCCGGCCTCCATGACACCGAGCAGGATCCGGGCGAGATAGAAGCTGCTTTCGCCTCCGACCAGCGCTTGACCGGCTGCCACGATGCCCAGCTGATCATGATCCGGGCGATCCAGCGCCGCGCCCCCACTTTGTGCATGATCATGTTGCTCGGCACCTCGACGAGGAAATAGCCGATGAAGAACAACCCTGACCCCCAGGCCGAACGCCGTCGCCGAGATCCCCAGCGCCTCGTTCATCGTCAACGCCGCCACCGACACGTTGGTGCGGTCTAGATAGGACAGGAAGTAACACACTGCCAACAGCGGCAGCAACCTCTTGGCTGCGGCCAAGTACGTGCTCTTGCCCAACTCGGCCGCGGCAGTGTCCAACGAAGCGGACACCGTCGGCGGGGATCCGGAGCCGGGCGACCTATGCCGCCGATTCATCTGCCCTCCTTCGCCAGGGTGGGATCCGGCCCACTTCATCACCTTGACCGTTCAGGCTCCTCACCAACAAGATGCACTTGCTTCTAGTAGTGGCAGTACTAGGTGTGCGTCCGAGGAGGCCCATGGGTACCCAGGCGGAACGGCGCGCTGAACTCGCCGGCTTTCTCAAAGCCCATCGCCAGCAGGTCGATCGCAGTGAGCTGGCGCTACCCCCTGGGACCCGGCAACGGACCGCTGGCCTGCGTCGCGAGGAAGTGGCGTTTCTCTCCGGGGTGAGCGTCACGTGGTACACCTGGCTTGAGCAAGCCCGTGATATCCGACCATCACGGCAGGTGCTGGAAGCAGTCGCTCGCACCCTGCGCCTGACCGTCCGGGAACACACCTACGTCTTGGAGCTTGCGGGATATTCGGTAACTCACCTCGACGATCCGCCGATCGTTCGCGCCGCCCCGCAGCACGTACAGCGTCTCCTTGACGCGCTAGCTGCGTATCCGGCCTACGCCATCGCGTCTGACTGGGGGATCTCCGGGTGGAATCACGCCTACGAAGCCCTGTATCCGAACGTCGCGACGGTGCCGGCGCAACAACGGAACCTGCTGTGGCTCGTCTTCACCGACCCCTACGTTCGCGAGCTGCTACCAAACTGGGAAACCGACAGCCGGCACTTCCTCGCGCAATTCCGGGCCGAGGCCGGTGCCCGGCTGGGAGATCCCGCCTTCTCATCCCTCGTCAGTCGCCTGCTCGACGCCAGCGAAACGTTCCGCGGGTGGTGGGAAAGCCACGCCATCGAGCCGTTCACCTCGCGCGAGAGGTGGTTCCATCATCCTCTTGTCGGTGATCTTCAGCTCGAACACCACCGACTGGCTCCCTTGGACCAACCCGACCTACACGTCATCATCTACATCCCGGTGGATTCCGAAACCACCCGCCGACTTCGGCAACTACTCACAGGCGGCTGAACCCCTCGAAGCCTCAATACCCACGGGGGATCGTGGGCGGGGATTTATGATGACGGTATACGCTGTGGATCAGCCTCGGAGTTTTTTGGGTTTGGTTGACCATTGATCGTGATTGGTTTTTCGATGAGATGAGGCTTGGGCTCAGAGCCAGAGGGGGCGAACCAGGGTTCATGTGCGGGCGCGTCCGGGCGTAGTATCCACTTCCGGGGGACTCGGTCGACACCTATTGGGTACACCGTCAGGGCGCCGTCGGCCTGGATGTGCAGACGGAGAAAATGCTTGAGGTCCTGGTGGTGCAGGGATGCGTACCCCTCGGTTCCGTGCAGGCCAAGGCAGTTGGTGGCCCAGAGGTAGGCCGACATCCCCACCATTCCGCCGATGCCACCCACCACGGCGACCAGGCCGAGGAAAGCAAGCAAGGACCACACCCCCCGGAGCCCGAAGGCAGACGACATCCAAGAGGCGGCGATCATGACCGCGGCTACGCCCGCCAGTTGCAGCGTCGAATGGGCCATCCCCAGCATAAATCGGCGGACGCCGCTGGCGTCGTGGGCGAAACGCACCATCGCGGCCAAGGACACGATCATGAGCAGGCTGAGGAGGAAGGACGTCGGGCTTTCCCACAGAGCGTGCAGCAAATCACCGAGGCCGAGTGCGACGTGGCGGTCTCCGAGATGCAGTCCCAGCATGAACGCCAACAGCACTTGCACGGTGCCGAACACCGCGGCAAGGGGAAGGTTGTAGACGGGAAGCAGCCAGATCCGCTTCCTCAGCCGTTTTGATACGGCCGGTGAGGGATAGGTGCCGGCTCTGCGGTAGGCGATGGCTCCATGCGCCCCGGGGAAGTCCATGCGCTCAGGGAGGTTGTGGGTGGGATGCAAGAAGGCGCCGCCGCCGCCGGAGGTGATGTGCTGGCGCACGCCATCCTCCTGTTCGTAGCGGGCGTAGTAGTGCTTTCCGCTCTTGAGGTACAGCACCAGCTGGGCGCCACTGGGCTGGATGATCTCACGCTCGAGGTACTCCACATCCCGATCGGAATGGATCTCGGCCTGCTTCCTGCCGCTCTCGACCTCCTTGGCCATGCACAAAACGATGCGGTCCCCGGGCTGCACCTGGTCGACGGCGACGTCAGCGAAGTACTGCAGTTGGGCTTCGTCGATGAAGGACCCGAACTGGATGTCGATACCCCACAGCCACCAGCGGTTCGGGAGCTTCAGCGCGAAATAGCTCCGACGCTGCAGCGTTCTCCACCCGCCGATCCAGTGGTTGCGGCAAAAGATGCTGGTGAAGTTGACCAGCCCGTCGTACCAGTCGTGGCTTCCCGGAATGGCGAAGAGCTCAGGAGCCTCTCCCGGGACGCACGGCAGCGCTGCGCGGTACGGACCGAGCATGCGGTTCTCATACTCTGCGGCGTTGGGCACCGGGTACACCTGGTCGCCCCCCATGACCAGGATCCGCCCCCGCTCCGTGGCGTAGGTCTCGTCGTCCCATTCAAGCTTGAGCTCTTCGGTGGCCAGCAACGTGGCCACGGTGTACGTCGAGTTCCACCCATCACCCACGTCGGCCACATAGTCCAGCCACAGATCGGCTTCCCCGGAGCGATCCGGGACCTTGGCTGGCTCCCGCTCCTGCGACTCCCGATTGTCGGCGTAGGAGCTGAACACACCGGACAGCAGAACCCGCACAGCGGTGTCGAGGAGTTGGTGGGGATCAAGCCAGCGCACCATGGGCCTGCGCACGAACCCAAGTTCGGAAGGATCGGACGGGCGAGGACGGCACGGCGGAGGCGTCTCAGCGGAACCCGCGCGTGTCTCAGCCATGCTCGACATTCTCGCATCGGGGCGGCTAGACGCGCACCAGCAGGGCGTCCCGGTCGACGCGGATCCGCCACGGCAGCGGCAGCTCGGCTGGTTGGCGCTGCAGACGGTCCTGGCGCAGCCATTCGGGAAATTCCTGCTCACGGCGGTGGCGCTTGGATTCGCGGCCTTCGGCCTGTTCGCGATTCTCCGGTCGCGATACCGCCGGATGTAACCCAGCTGCACCATTGCGAACCGTGATCATCGTCTTCAGTGCGACGCGGTTGGCGATGGCACCCGCGGCGATGCCCATCGGGTGGCCAATCCGCCCGGTCCGCGATGACCGCTGTCGGCTCCCCGGAGCAGCCGCCGAGATCACGCCGATAGCAGGCGCTGGAAACTCGCGGTAGCGCTGGAAGCTCACCCGCAAGCCCTCGGTCGTCATCCGCGTCACCGAGACCGCCACCGGCGACACCTGGCGCAACCTGCGCAACCGCCTGCACATGGGGCACCCTCGCCACCCGACGGCCAGGTCGCCCAGCACTGCAGCTGACCGCATACACCAGATCATCTTGGTGTCCTGTAGTTGCCCGGACCACCCGGGTGTTCGACTTCACTCCCTACCAGTTGACCCGCAGGCCCCGACCGGCGTGCGTAATACGACCTGATCAAGACCCGCGCGCACATCTTCGCTGGTCAGCGGGCAAAACCGACGGGTCAGTCCGACAGGTATCAGGCAGGTATTGAGGAAACAGACTGACAGAAATTTCCGAAAATGATCTGAAATGTTAAGATTGTTGGTTTGACATATTCAAAATGCGCGCGTAGTCTCATATTTAGGTTCGCGCTAAAAAGTCACGCGAACATTCCAAGACAATTGATGTTGGGAGCAGTATGACTACGTTTGAAAAGCGGTCCACCGGAACCGACTATAACGATCGTGACAGCCACCGCGAGCGGGCCTACGACGATCACGACAGCCATCCCGAGCGGGACAGCCACCAGCAGCGAGACAGCCACCAGCAGCACGCGGGCGTGCCTACAGCCGCAAGTGTGATGTCAATGTGGACCGTCGCCGGCTACGACTACGCCTTGCAGGTGCTGAAGGCCCAGCAACAGTTCACCCACAGCATGCTGGCCGCCGCCGCACCGATGCTCCACGTTGCGCGAGACATCACGTCTGCGGAGGCCAAAGAGGGCAGGTCGGCGAACAACCAGCTGGGTTCCAGGAGCGACGAGCGCCACGATGGCTCTCACAGGACGCAAAACAACGAGCGTTACAACGACGACGACACCGCGGAGCACAACAACCGCTCCAACGCTAACAACAGGTCGGACGACAACGCCTCGGACACCAGCAGGACCGAGCGCTCGAACACCCAGACGGAAGAGCCCAAGACACGAGGGCGCGTCACCGCAAACGCCACTGACCGCAAGCTCTCCTGACCCGGTCACCCTGTGACCGGAAGCGCTTGAAGCGCCTCTAGCGCCTCGCGCGGGATTCCATACCGGAAGACCTTCGACGTATGCCGGGCACGACGTCGAAGGCCTTCCGGACACCCCCAACGTGCATGACCTGATGGTCCAGCTCGCGCGACAAAAACTGGGCATCTCACTTAGGTCGCTCCAGGTGTGGGCCGACCTGGCCCGCCAGCTTAGCCCCACAGCGCTGGGTTTCCCCGCCGGCGCGACCTATGACCTGTTCAGGAAGCTGCTGGCAGCTCACGCGAGGTCGTCGACGAGCTCGTCGCCACCCAACGCAATTCGCGCAAGGATTCTTCGATACCGCCGCCGCCGTCGGCGACGGGCCCACCTCCCGGTAGGCCAACGCCAGAGGAAACCCCACAACACGGGTCAGCTCGCTGGCCGGCGGGAGCCCAGCCCCGTCGCCCGCAGGAGCCTTCGGCTCAACACCAACGACTACTCCAGAAAGTGTTTCCGCGATGAGTAACTCCGTGCACCTCGCCCGCCACTGGTGGGGCACCCTCGACCAGGCCGACCGCCAACGAGTCTGGGACAGCCGCCACAGCTACCTCGCCGGTGATCTAGTGGAAAGTATGGCCAACGCCGGCGTGCCCGTGGTCAGTGACGGCCGCTGGTCCTGCGTCAGCGTCGGGCCCACCGGTTTCACCGTGCCCACCACCGTCCAGCAACTCCTTCAGGGAATGTCGCAGATCTCCGACGGAAACAGCCCACACGAAAGCGCATAGAGCAACCCACCGCCACAGTGACAGCGTGCCGGACTGGCCGGCGCGGGAGCGAGAACTTGTTGAGCGGCGTGTTCGGCCTTCCTCACCGCGTCTAGATCCGCGCAGAAGCGACTCGTGCCGTCGCCCACGTCGCCTATGTCGCACGACAACGCGGCTGGCCCGCGCTCAGCGCGGATCCAGGCCGCCTACTCCGCATCAACGCTGCACTTGAGGTCGGCCTGCTCTGAGGCGATTGCGTTCCCACTGTGCCTGGTGAGACAGCCCCTGCGGGCGGGTCCTACGGTTATGTTCCTCCTGCTCAGGCTGGCGGAAGCGGAGGGATTCGAACCCCCGGTACCTCTCGGTACGCTCGCTTTCAAGTCGCAGGGGAGCCGTGTGCCGGGGTATGTCCCAGGCTGCCGACCTGCGGCATCACGGGCGATCCGTCTGGCCCAGTGTGGGGCACGCAGCAGTCGGTTGCTACATAGTTGCTACACGCCGACGCCCAAGTCGTCAGCCCTGCGGCGTTGTCCCGAACCGCACACGGTGGCCCGTCTTGTGGTCGCTGGAGGACCAGCTCGGACGCCCTTGGACAGACTAGCGATGGGACCTGGTGCCGTGTTGGCCGAGCCGATGTGATCATTCGTGCCGACTCCTAACTGAGTAGGTGGCCAGGGCAAGTGCTCCAACACCTGCCCTGGCCTTGATCCCCAACCCTGGGATAGAGGGCGGAGACCGATGGCAGAGGCTACGCAGTTCAATCCGGACCGGCTCCGGGTGGCTCTGGATCACGGTGAGGAGGTGGAACTGGACGGCGGCACGCTCGTCGTGGATGGTGCGGAGTGCCCGTCCGTGGTGCTGCGGTTAACACCATGGCGAGCCCGATCAGTGGCGCGTGTGTTGGAGGAGTGGTCGGCGGTCTCACGGGTGTTCCACCGGGCACCGCGAGCGGTCCTGACTGAGGTGGAGTTGTCCCGCACCTTGGACCTGGCCGCGTCCGCGCTCGGTGATCCTGAACCATCTGTGCCCTTGGTGCGGGGTGATCGAGTGGTGCCGAGTCGTCAGCGGCTGGACGCGGTGGCGATGCTGACCGAACGGGAGTCCCGGCTCTCCGCGCTGCAACGGTTGGCTCTGGTGGACGCGGCAGCCTCCTGGTTATCCGAGCCCAACGGTGGAGAGCAGTTGGCCCATGCACTCCTCGGCGCGGCATGCACGACCGAGGTCACTGCGGAGCATGTGTATCTGGCGCTGATCACTCCACCGGATAACTCGGATGATCATTCCGAGGGCCTGCCTTCGTAGTGGCCAATCCTTGCGGGCGAGCGCCACCGGTCCAGGCTCACGCGTAGCGTGATCCCGCAGGGACGCGTCAGCGGCCTTGACCGGTGGTGATCGACCGTGACGAGGATCGGCTGCGGAGAAGGCCGGCCCGGACGCACGACAACAGCATGATCAGATTGCATGGGGCCCGCTGGCGTGAGGAGTTTCGCCCTCGGTCATCGGGCCCTTTGTCGTGCGCCGCCGCCGGGTCGGCCGCCCGCAGCGGAGCGAGGACCGGACCGGCCCGGCGACCAGCGGCGGCGGCCGAAGGCCGCACTTGACCAGAGTAAGGAAACTCCTCACCGTCTGGAACCAGACACACGGAACCAGATACGGAACGCCCAGACGTCGAGAGCTGTCACGTCGAGATCACGGACCGCTACAAGGAGGCTTGGTAGGAGCGATCCCGCCGAAGGTGGGGGTCTCCCTCGCGGCGCAGGCATCGCCCTACCCGGTGGGCCAACGCTCGGCAACCGACCGCGTATCGGCATGACCTTGAGGCATCGGATAGCCACCCGTGCGCCACGAGGGAGGCCCCCACCAGTAGTTCTCCGACCTCCCGAAGCGGTCGCCGGGTCCAGGGCAGCACCCGGGCTGCCGGAGTCAGATGCTAAATCGTGACGGCAGAATATTGCCCTATTGGTGGTACGACGTTGCCATCCAATCCATGCATAATCGGCGCAAGGACGGCTCTTTTGGGGGTAACCGTGCCATCTGGAATTGGAAACCACAACCACAAATGTGCAAATGCACACGGCCATGTATGTCGATGCACCGGCTGCGGTGGATCCCTGCACGGCTGGGCGGGCTGGGTGAGCGTCGCCAACGAGGCCGATAACGAACGGCAGAACCGGCGGCAACAGGTCGATGAGCAATGGGATAAGTACTACCATCCCCAACGGGCGCGATCGAACCAGAGGAGCAAGGCGGCCAGCACCGACTTAGCCCGGCTGGACATAGCGGACTGGTTGGCTCGCCAAAAGGTCACCGCTTATCTCCGATCAACGGGCGACACCTCGCATTTCGAGATCGTGATACCAGAGCAACGGCCACCGCACAGCCCAACCATCGGAGCTAGGAGACAATCCGACTCGAACGACCAGCCAGGATCCCTAGGCGACCCTCCTGAATTCCATGAATCACAGCGGGGACAGGCGAAACCAGGCGCCGAACCCGATAGCCGCAGTCGACCCGAACCGAAATCTGATCGTTCGGAGCGCGGTCAGCCGGATGATGTCCCGCCAGCGGTCGACGAGGTGATCACATGCGCCGAGGTCGGCGAATCACTACCGGTGCGGGCGAAACCAGGCGACGGACCTGAGGACCACGGTGGAGGTGAACCGCGATCTGAGCATTCGGAGCGCGGTCAGCCGGATGATGTCCCGCCCTACCCGTCGGCGGTTGAGCAGGTGGAGATATTTGCCAAAGCGATGACGGGCACATGGGCGGAGATCGCGGCTGAGCTCGGCGATACCAAGAGCGCCAGGGACATCAAGCGTCAACTAGCGCACCACTTCTGGTGTGATCTGTTTATAGGCCTCGTTCAGGTGATCGAAACCTGCCGACACGCCCTCGACAGGATCCCGGAGTCGGCCAAGGACCTGGTGAAGCGGGCGATCCGCCGTTCGTCCATGGAAGCCAAACGGTCGCACGTGACAAGTGTCGTGGTGGATGCCGTGGTGGACAGGGTATGGCAAGCGTTCAAGGGAGCAATGGTCGGCCATGTTCCCTTGCTGAGCATCATCACTAGAGAGGATGCCCTGCGAAGCCTCCGGATTCTGGCCGTGTTCACCTGTCCAGCACCCGAGAAACACAAGGAGGTGCGTGAGCACGCCCTGAAGCCACTCGGCGACGACGCCAGAGGGATCCTCACCGCGCAAACGAAAACTCGGCTGGCCAAGTTGTTCGACGAACAGGCGACCGGCGGTGACAAGTCCACCTCTGCGGACTTGGCGCTGGCGACGCCCTGACTGATTCGAACAGCACGGCACCTGACAACGAGAACCCGTGATGAGCCTGAGGTGATGCTGCGCGGCCGTGCTTGACCGCCGCCCCCGGAGGGCTGCCATCAGGCGCGCTGGCATCAGCGCTGCCCAATGGGACACCGCCATAGCAGTCGTCGGAGGTGGCGGCTTTGGTCTCCCGGCGCAAGAGCTGGTGCCGGACTCGTTGAAGCTGGGCCAAGATCGGAATAGTGGCGCATCGCATCGCGGCTGGTGGGCTCTCCGGGATGGGTCCCGGAGACTGGTCACGAGGTGTCTGGCTCTGGAGCGAGATCCAGGCGATATATGGGTGGTGTTGGAGACTCTGCACGGGTTGCTGGTCGAGGTGCTGGTTGGTGCTGGGTTGGACCAGCAACGACAGAGCGAGGGGTAGTCTGCAGCCCGGGGCGGTCAGCTGGTCGAGGACCATTTGGACGCCGGTGGCCTGCCAAGGGAGTAGGTGCCGGAGGCGACCTGGGTCAGCCGCTCCGCGGTCCGCTTCGGCCAGCAACACCAGCGGATTCGGGCATCACTGGCCGGGTACCTTCGATGAGCGGAGTGATGCCGGCGATGCCAGGAAAGAACCCAAGCCTGATCATCCGGGCTACGTGCAGACACCTCAGACCACCTGAACGGAGCAGCCAGGACGCCCCATAACCACCTACTATCACTGTAGGTGACTAACTGCACTGACATCTACTGTGGGGAGCGTTCAATGGACGCTCAGTCACTCCTTGATTCACCAATTGTTGTAGTTGGTGCCGGGCCGGCAGGCTTAGCCGCAGCTGCAGCATGCAGGAGCCGCAGTATTGCAGTTATAGTCGTCGAACAGGGTCCTACTCTTCATCGACGCGAACTTAGTCACGAGTCAGATATTGTGTCCGGAACCGGCGGCGCAGGACTCTTTTCCGACGGAAAATTTTCGTTCTATCCTTCGGCGACCTCTGTGTGGAAGATAAGCCCCCGCGTGCAACTCGAAGAATCATACAATTGGTTGGCATCTGCCACCACGGATTACGGGTTAAAGCTGCCTCCGTTGCCGCCTACTCGCGCAGCACGCTTCATTACTGCACCCTTTGACGGCTTCAAGAGATACCCATCAATCTATATGGGTCTCGACGACCGAGCCGATTTGATCTATCGTCTCACCGTCGATACTGACCTGCGAAATTACACACAGGTGGAAAAAATTCTACCTGCTGGTGCCGGCGTCCTAGTGAGGATCCGCAAGGGAAGCGCGTCCGAAGTCCTGAACGCGAGCGCCGTAATATACGCCGGTGGGCGATTTGGGCCCCTTTATCTCCCGAACATCATCCCCAGCATGAATCTGGAGTTTCGCAGACTTGAAGTTGGGGTTAGAATAGAGCAATCAGCAGTTGACTTCTTCCTACGGGATGACGAACAGGTAGATTCAAAGATCATTATCAACACCGACCCGCGACTAGAATTCCGCACGTTCTGCTGCTGCCGCAACGGCCAGATAGTCACAACCGTCTACGATGGCCTGATCTCGGTCAGCGGTCACTCAGACGGACCACCCACAGGGAGGAGTAACGTTGGATTCAACCTTCGCGTTTCGGACTCACAACTAGCCGCCGACCTCTGGTCGGAATTACTGCCGAAGCTTCACAATCGTTGCCTGCCGGCCACAGAGACCCTCGAGTCATTCTTGCACCCCTCCGGACCAACCCCCGACGTCACGGGCCTCCACCGTATCCTCGGCGACACGCTGTCGTTCCAACTTGCGGAGGGCTTAACGCGGCTCATGCGACACTTTCCCCAACGTGCGCTTGACGGCGCTCAGATCGTCGGTCCGACCATCGAGGGGGTTGGCATGTACCCGCAGATCCGCGCGGATCTCCGCACGAACGTTCCGGATCTATGGGTCGCAGGCGACGCCGGCGGGATCTTCCGGGGGCTGACAGCAGCCCTGATTAGCGGATACAGCGCCGGTTTGGCCGCGGCCATTTCTGTTTCTAACAGGACGACTTCCCGTTCATGAAATGAGGACAGCATGCTACCACCCGTCATCTACACGGCACAGAGTAAGCAGTTCTTCTACTGCAGGGACGCGGTATGCCAATTCGTATTTGAGCGTGGTCGCATCCCTGTCAATCCTTTTAGGGCCTTTGATTACTTCCTCGGCGATAGAGTGAATCGAGATCTGGTGCGTAGGGGCAACTACGCGATGCTGCAACGATCCGACGAGCTGTGGGTGTTTGGTACAAAAATCGCGGATGGTGTTCTTGTTGAGATTGCCCAGGCTGTAGAAATGGGCAAGCCCGTTCGTTACTTCACCATCGAAACATGCGCGACGGGAATCACTGAAGTCACCGCGAGCAAGTTGGACTTTGAACGAGAAATCTATGATACTACCAACTTGGAGCGGCCGGAGCTTCTCAGTTTTCTTGAACAAGGGAAGACCATGGAATTCGCCAACGCTCTAGGACGGATGAACGAGGTCTGTGTCGGGGCCTAACTCACGAATCTATCTTCACTACCTCGATCGTGAACTAAACGAGGCTCTGGATGTCCGCCCCGACAAAACTAAGATAATCAGCACGACGCGGACACTCGTTCTTGGCACTGATGCGCGTCTGTACAGTGCGATCAGCGGACTCTACGAGAACTCAGCGCTGGACGCAGAATCTTTTAGCGAGTTCGAGCACATGCTCGCGATCGGGGAGCTCGAAGCCATCAGCCACCAGCACACCCGCGGTGAGTTTCTTGAGGCTCGGCAGTCGCTTTACCAACACGACGCACAGCGTTATCCAAACTATTTTACCGCCGCTGGCGACTCCCTAATCGGGATTAAGCCCACCATCGAAAAAAGTGGAGGAACAACTAGCCGTCTCGCATCCGAGATGTTCGGGTGGGCTAGCAGGTTAGCTACCGAGAATCAAGACTATGTCCCCGTATCTCGCATTATTGCGCCGAGTGTCGTGACTGCACTAAGTCGAAGAGAAAATGAAGCGATCACGTACGCGTACTTCCGCAAACACATGGGTACTCTTGTGGAACGTCCTAGTGTAGAATATACGGTTCGACGAAGAATCTCTGAAGAATTCACGAAAGACTATCTTAGAGTATTCGATGCGGACCTCGCAACCGGAGTTAGCGGAGGATTGGACCGCTTTGATCGCCTTGCGAGGTCGTTTCCTGCCTATGACGTACCTTTGCTGGGTCTGGTCCTTTACCTCAGTGGTCTAAGAGCACTCCTCGATCCTGTAACAACAAGGTCGTCACGCTGGTCGGCTTATGTCGAAGCACGCCCTGATCTTGAGCATAGTTTGTTGGCGGGCACAATTCAGTGCTTGCTTCTAGCCATGAACGAGGTGAATCCTAGTCCCGTTCAGTTCGATCAATCAGAATGGCGAAGGCAGTCGACGGTACGTGATTGTTTGCGGACGGCCTTGGTCAAGGTGGCGCGTCAGTATGGCAATCAGGATGATGTTACAGGTGAGCACCCGACCGAAGTTTTTCAGCGAGCGCATAAATACTTATCCGGCTTAGCGAGTCGACTTGATGCTGTCACACCCGGCTTCTGGTCTGCGTACGAGGTCGCGAGGAGTCAAATGATGCCGCAGTCCGTCGACGTCCTGCTTGTTACAGCTGTCGATATCGAAGCGGACACGCTAGCAGAGGAATTAGGAGCCGCAGGACTGGGTTCTGGCCGGAGGGAGTTTGGTGCCACTGGGATCAACTCCTACTATTTTTACGGTCCTGTCGGAGGCGCGACTATCGCAACAATCCGGTCTAGCATGGGCTCCGGGGGGAGTGGCGGCTCCCACCAGGCGGTTGCGGATGCAATCCATGATTTGAAGCCCTCCAGCGTTATCGCGGTCGGTATCGCATTCGGGATCGATGGTAGCAAGACTCCATTGGGTACGGTTTTAATCTCAAACCGCGTATTCGAGTATGAGCCTCAGCGTATCAGCACTGTTGGAGACAACAGGGTTGAAGTTCGGCCCCGTGGGCCGTCAAGCGAAGCGTCGCCGAGATTGCTTGATCGCTTTCGCGGCGCGCGTCTCCATGGGGCGGGGATTCAAACGAAAGAAGGAATTGTTCTCTCCGGAGCAAAGTTGATAGACAACGTCGACTATAGGAACGAACTTCTTTCACTGGTGCCGGAGGCGATCGGTGGGGAGATGGAGGGCGCTGGCCTATGGGCTGCTGCCGCCCGGCGACACGTGGACTGGATCATAGCGAAGGCGGTTTGCGACTTCGCGGACGGCCGCAAGAAGGTGAACAAAGCGGTTAGGCAGAAAATAGCTGCTCGCAACGCCGCTCTTGCGGTTATTCACGTCCTCCAGAGCGGAGGATTACATCAATTCGGAAGCTAATTCGAATGCGGGAGATGACTTGAATGGATACCGGTGGGTAACGGAGAGAAGCGCGCCCTGCTCAAAGGTGAAATTGAGAAGCAGTTGCGCATCTTCGCAGCTCGCCGGAGACGCGACAAGCGTAAGTCGACAATCCTTCAGATGGCGAGCGTAACATTGTCCGCTACTATTACGGTTCTTCTCGGTCTGCGAGTTGGGCCATCGCCAGAGTCCACGCTGACCAATGTAGCCCTTACACTGGGAGCACTAGCTACCGTGTTGGCGGCGTACGATTCCTTCTTCGATCATCGAAAGTTATGGGTCGCACGTACGATCACTCTTCAGCGACTCGAAGATCTCCATCGCGATCTGGCGTTTAGGCTCAGTGCCCTAACAGAGAAAGACACTCCGGTAGTCGTCGACGAGCTATTCGTTGAACTAAACAGAATTTTAGAAGAAGATCGGCAAGAGTGGCTGCGAATCCGTAACGAACAGGTGGTGGCGACAAGCGCCGGCCAAAGGGATAAAAGCTAGCGTCGTCGATCGCGGCCAAGGTGACGTCTGTGAAGGGAGGCGGTCGCATTGAGGTTGAATACGGGCCTGATTCTCACGGGGACGAGAGGCTCGGGCAAGAGTACGATCGCATACGCTATTGCACAGGAAGTATCGGATTCTGTGATCGTTCCGGCGGTAACGACACGTGCTAAACGCAGAGACGACCGACCTGGCGCCTACAGATATTTCTCACCAGAAGAGTTCGCTGTACTTGTAACCAACGAAAAGCTGCTGGTGAAGAGTAGGTATGGAGCAGCCGCCTATGGGATTGTTGCGGCTGACGTAGCCCAATCGATTGAGTGCGGAGCACTGCCAATTCTCACGATCACACCGGAAGCCACGCACGAGCTAGTGGCGAAGGATGCATCAATACATTGGCTGGGCCTATTCCTCGACGCCTCAGATGATTTATTGGACTCTCGGCTTGTAGGGGACGGTAGACCTCCGAGTGGGGATGATTGGGCGCAGAGGCGCGAGGATAGATCATGGGCGCAACCTCCGCTTGTATGTTTGATGAACACAGGATCACTCACGGAGGCGGTACAAGCCGTTCTTGCCATTATAAATGATCATTGACGGCGGCTAGGGTGGCAGGGCTTTCGTGTAGGTCTCGGTTACTAGTGAGGCTTCGCCTCGGACCGCCAAGTCTGTGGGGCACCCCAAATGGTCCCTGCGGCTTCCTGAGCGCAAGCTCCCGCAGGGACTCCCGGTCTGGGGTGGCTGACCGTAGCCATCCGCTGCGCCGAATCGGGCGACCTAAGCCTAAGTCGCCGTCGTTGTGCCACCCATCGTGGCTGGTCAGGCGGTCGAAACGCCTGTGTGGGAGCGGACGAGTAGAACGTTACGCCCTCTTGAGAACTTGGCTCAAGTGTCAAAGTTCTAGGGACCAAGGAACCCTACGTCCCGTCCGAGACCGCGCTCGGAAGGGATGGCCCCTGACGGGGCAGCTCTGGCTACAGGCGCGCTTAACCAGCCTGGCGTCGCTGGCCAGGTAGGCGCACAGCCCTCACCACCCCGCGCATTGTTTGCGTTTACGCAGATAGACGGCGCGGGCCGATCAGGTCCAACGGTCGCCTCTCCGATGGGTCGCCCTATGGTCTCCGCTGGAAACGAGGTATCTGCGTCCCTTTTGACCGGATGTGCGACAGCCGGCGATGTTTGGTTGTACCGGCAAGCCGGCTGATCTCCCTCAGCTACGGAGGGTTCAGCTCCGAGAGTGGCACACGGGCACGCGATCGACAACTTTTTGTCGATCGGAACATCCCAAGCGCCTAG
>QHBY01000475.1 GCA_003244245.1 Pseudonocardiales bacterium | reverse complement strand
ACCCTCAGCTACAGCCTGCACGGAAAGTTCGTCGAGGGCAACGGGAACTGCGGCGCCGGAGGGAGCTTCCCAACCGCGGCCCTGCCGCTGTTCGGCAACCCGGGATACACCGTCTACTCCCCGGGAGCCACGCCTTCTGGGGACACGGTCAACTACATCCTCACCGGCCCCGGCGTCGCTGCCGTGCGCATCGGCACCAAGACCACCGTCACCGCCCGCTCCGATCCCGAACTTCCGGCCGGGGACANNCCTCCCCGCCAGCTCGCCGCCGGTCGCGATCGCGCTTCCCGGCGGCCGCGCGCCGCTGCTGACGATTCCGCCGGCCCCCGGGATGCCCGGCGCCCGCGCGAAGCCGATCCGCGCCCTGGCGCTGATCCCGCTCGACCGCCACGGACGCCCAGTGCCGATCAAGGCGCAAGAGAACCCATTTGCGCTGCCCAACCGCTACTGGCAGGCACCCTCCCGTCCCCCCCATGGAAGCTGTGAGATCAAGAACCCTCACCTCCGCGGCCTCGAGGCCCAATGGGGGCACGTCATCTCGCGCATCGCTGCGGTCCCCGACGTCGAGGGCGCGGCGTTTCTGTCCTGCCTCGACACGGAGTACTACCTCGAGAATTGGCCCCTTCAGGCAGCGATCCTGCTCGACGCCCGCGAGCCCGGCCGCCACGTCGGACCGCTTCCCGGCGCGGTTTCCGTCCCCGGACATCCTGGCCTAGTCAACATCGCGCTGGGGCAGTTCCCCGGCGAGATCACAGCCCGGCGCCTCACCAACGCCTGGCTCGTCGTCCAAGGAGGCCGCGACCTCCGACAACGCCTCCAAGTCCTACACGCACTCACCGCCGCCAAGATCAAGGTCGACCTCACCGGGTAGGAAGCGGTCATGCGGGGCGACGGTCACCTCCCACGAGATCACCCGTCCTCCTCATACCGTGGCCTGAGCGGCCTGTGGTGATATGCCCGAGTCAGCTTGTGCTGGAAGGTGGGATTGAGGGCTGGATAGGCGATCGGTTCGCTCGGGGTCGTAGTGGTGCTCGGCGTCGACGATGGCTGTGCCTCGGATCGGAGAGTGCAGGCGCACGCGACGGATGAAGCTCACGCCCACTCCTCTTACCCACAAGGACGCGACCGCCGCGCACCTGCCCGCCGTTGTCTCTCGACGGAAGCAGGCGTCACGCGACCGCCGTGCCCGGAGCGGNNCAGCAGGATGATCGTGTTGACGACGAACGCGACCGCGAACCCGATGGTCCAGCGATTGAGGTTGCGCTCGACCAGCGAGCCGCCGCCGAGCGGGCCCGCGCCACTGCCCACGCCGAACGCGCCGGAGAGCCCTGCGTCCTTCCCCGAGTGCATGAGGATCAGGAAGATGAGGGCGATCGAAAGGAAGACCTGCAAGATCGAGAGGATCAGCTCCATCGTCCGCTCATCGTACTACCGGCTCTATCCGGTCAGCCGCAGGGCAAGAAGGATCTGCTGAGCCTCGAGCAGCCGTAGGGCGGGCGAGGCCTGAGCCGTAAAGACTTCGAGGAGGTACGTCAGTTTCCGTCCGCGCGCGCTCGCCAACAAGACCCGAATGGGCACGCCGCCTCGGTTGCGACCGAACAGAACGGCGTCCTGCGCCGGCAATCCGCCCAGCCGGGCCCTGGGCAGCCGCTGGACCCTCTGCGGGTGATAGGTGCTTCGAGCGGTGGACAGCGCAGAATCCAAGACGCCCTTGGGGTTCGTCGCGGCACGGTCGGTCCCGATGGCGATGACCGCGCCACGGTCCGCGCTCGTCAGCCGAACGAGCGACCCGCGCGCATTTTGTGTTGCCCTCCATCCCTTCGGGAGGCTCCCCGACACGCCGATCGACGAATACGCAAACGACCCGCCGAGCTTTGGAAGGCGCGTCGATGCATTGGCTTTCCCCTGAGGGCCCTTGTGCTTGCCACCGGATGTAGCGATCAGCACCGCCACGATGATCGCCACCGGCACGAGCACCCCGGCGGCGAAGGAGAGGCGCCTGCGCCTCCGACGAGCACGCTCGCGCTCTTTGATCTGCTGCATCTGCTGCATCTGCACCTGACCGCCCCGCAGCGGCGGAGGGGTGTAGAGGTGCCTCCGCCTCCGACGAGGCGGAGGCGGAGGCGGAGGCACCGATCCTTCGGTCACCCAGTCCGGTGAGAGCGGACAACCACGCGCCTCATCCCGAGGCCTACGGTCAGCAGGACGACGCCACCGAGGAGGACCAGGAGGATCTCCGCCCCGGTGAACGGGAGCTTGCCGGCATTCCTCAGGTTGGCATCGCCGGTGGTACCCGTAGTTCCGGTC
>QHBY01000474.1 GCA_003244245.1 Pseudonocardiales bacterium | reverse complement strand
CGCTGGAAGGGCTGCTGTACCCGACCGCCTCCCGCCGCGACCGGCTGGTCATCCGCGGTGAGGACGTACCGGCGATGACCATCGTCGCGGTCACGCCGGGCCCGCCGCCGGAGGTGCGCCTGCAGCTCGACGTCACCGGGGTGCAGTACGTCGAGGACCGCGACACCACCGAGGTCCTGGCGGGCTGCAAGCGCCGCCGGACCACGACGCGACAGCTTTGGACGCTGCGGCTGTCGGACGACCCGCGACTGCCGTGGGTGGTCGTAGAAGCCGCCGGCGTCATCCCGCGTTAAGCGTGACGCGCGCGAGGCAGCACCGCCGCGAGCGCCTCGGGGGCGGCGTTACTGCCGTCCTGCACGTCGTCGCCGAAGTCGGCGGCCGCCAGGACGTCGTTGCTCCAGAGATGGCCACCGCAGTACCAGACCTCGACTGGCCCGTTGTCGAGGCCGAAACGTCCCATCGAGACAGGAGTGACCGCCGCAGCCTCGGTCTGCCCGTCGTCGCCGTGCGCGCCGCCGGACAGTGAGAGCCCTCCTGACGGGATGTGCCATCCTCGCGACGGTGTCCTCCCGCCGTTCGCTTGTGCTCGCGATCGTCGCCACGCTGGCGATGGCCGCCCTGGCTGGCGCACCGTCGGCCGGCGCCGCGGGGGTGCGCCTCACCCCACTGGGGGGAAGCTTCGACCGTCCGGTGCACGTGACCGCTCCGCCGAGCGACGGACACCGTGTCTTCGTTGTCGAGCAGGCCGGACGGATCTGGGAGCTGCGCGACGGCAATCGGCTGCCCACGCCGTTCCTCGACCTCACGGCCAACGTCTCTCGCGTCGGGTCCGAGCGCGGGCTGCTCTCACTGGCCTTTGCGCCCGACTACGCGCGCTCGGGCCGCTTCTACGTGGACTACACCGACCGCCGGAATGGCACGATCAAGGTCGTCGAGTTCCGGCGGTCCGCCGATCCGGACCGTGCGGATCCAGCGAGTGCACGCCAGCTTCTCAGCCAGGTCCACCCCGATCGTCGCCACAACGGCGGCCTCCTCCTGTTCGGTGCGGATCGCCTGCTCTACGTGGGGGTTGGAGATGGCGGGGGAGCAAACGACCAGCATGGCAAGCGGGGCAACGGCCAGAATCTTGGGACGTTCCTGGGCAAGATCCTGCGCATCGACCCGCGCCCGACCACGACGCGTCCCTACACGATCCCGGGCAGCAACCCGTTCGTGCACCGGCGCGGAGCGCGCCGGGAGATCTACGCCTACGGCCTGCGAAACCCCTGGCGGTTCTCCTTCGACCGGGCCACAGGCGATATGTCCATCGGGGACGTGGGACAGGATCATGCCGAGGAGATCGACTTCGCCCGTCGCGGCGGTGCGCGCGGAGCCAACTTCGGCTGGCGGCCGTTCGAGGGCAGGCTCCATCTGTATCCCCGCGAGTCGGCGAAGCGGGCCGTTCGCCCGGTGCTGACCTATGGCCATTCGGGCCATCGCTGCGCGATCACCGGTGGGTACGTGGTTCGCGACCCGCGGCTGAAGGCGCTGCTGGGCCAGTACCTCTACGGCGACTTCTGTACGGGACAGCTGCGCAGCGTGCGCCTGCATCCTGGGCGCGCCGATGGTGATCGGTCCGCGGGCCTGCGCGTGCCCTCGATCAGCTCCTTTGGCGAGGACGCGTTCGGCCGCCTCTACGCCGCCTCGTTCGTCGGGGCCGTCTACCGGTTCGACCCCGCTTGAGCGTGAGCCGGCGAGTTGGGCGCCGGGGTCTGCCATCCTGACGCGATGCATGGACGCTGGCTCCTGTTCCTTGCGGCGCCCGCGCTGCTCGCCGCCTGCGGAGCGGGCGGAGGTGAGCGCCACTCGAGCGCCGCGCCAAGCCCAGGCGCCCAGGCGACGTCGTCAACCAGGGCACAGGCCGCCCCGGCGGCGAGGGGCGTGAAGCTCACGCGCATCGGGAGCTTCGACCAGCCGGTGTACGTCGCCGCCCCGCCGGGGGACACGCATCGCGTCTTCGTGGTCGAGCAGTCCGGGAAGATCCGCGTGGTCCGGGATGGCCGCAAGCGCTCGACTCCCTTCCTCGACATTCACGACCGCATCTCCTGCTGCGGGGAACGCGGCCTTCTGTCCATGGCATTTGCCCCCGACTACGCACGCTCCCGGCGCTTCTACGTCGACTACACCGACCGCAGCGGCGACACCCACGTGGTCGAATTCCGGCGCTCGGGCTCTCGCGACCGGGCGCTCAAGACCAGCGCCCGGACGGTCCTCGTCCAGCAACAGCCCGAGCCCAACCACAACGGCGGGCTGGTCCTGTTCGGACCCGACGGCCTGCTCTACATCGGGCTGGGCGACGGAGGAGGGGCAAACGACCAGCACGGATCGCCCGGGAACGGCCAGAGCCTGGGAACGGTCCTGGGCAAGATCCTGCGCATCGATCCGCGCGCCAGCTCGGGCCGCGCATATTCGATCCCCGCCGACAACCCGTTCGTGGGCCGCTCCGGGGCTCGCGGCGAGATCTACGCCTACGGACTGCGAAATCCATGGCGCTTCTCCTTCGACCGCACGACCGGCGACCTGACGATCGGTGACGTGGGCCAGAACCAGATCGAGGAGGTCGACTTCGCCCGGCGGGGACGGGCGCGCGGGGTCAACTACGGCTGGCGCGTGTTCGAGGGCAGGCGCCCCAACTTCCCCGACGAGCGGGCTTCGGGCGCCGTCGCCCCGGTGCTGACCTACACCCTCGACGGCGGTAACTGCTCCATCACCGGCGGCGTGATCGTGCGCGACCGAGCCCTGCCCTCGCTGGTGGGCCGCTACGTCTATGGCGACTATTGCGTGGGCAAGCTCCGCACGGCACGCCTGGGAGCGGGATCAGCCACGGGTGATCGGTCCCTCGGCCTCGCGGTCTCTCAGCTCTCGTCCTTTGGCGAGGACGCACGTGGACACGTCTACGCCACCTCGCTGGACGGCCCCGTCTACCGGCTGACGGCCCGGTAGCGTCGACCGGGTCAAAACGAGAACGCGCTAACGACCGCCGGTCGGCGGTCCGCCCGTGGCGGCGCCGGCTTGCGGCGAGGTGTCAGCGGCATGCGGTACGGCGAGAGCCGCGGTCGGCGCCGTCTGGTTTCCGGTGCCGGCGGCCTTCGGGCCGGCGGCGGTGGGGCTCGGTACATCGCCGGCGAGGTCGACCGGAGCCTGGACGCCACCATTCGGCGCCGTGGCAGGAGCATCGGCGGGCTTCGACTGGTCGCCTGTCGCTGCCGTGTCGGACGCCGCCGGCGGTGCCGGTGGCGCCGTCGCTGCGGGCTCGACCTTCTTGACGGCCGCGGCGCGGCCCACGACGTCGGGCACCTGACGCGCGGGCTTGAACACCGCTTCCGGAGCGCGCTCGGCCAGTGGCGGCAGCGGGTCGCTTCGTTGCACCGACGGGTGAGCAGGGCGAGCGCTCGAGTGGATCTGCTGCTGGACCTCGACCGCCCCCGTGGCGGTGACCGCGACCGAGCACACGACGGCACAGACCTTCGTCGCGGTGACCGTGGCCACGCTGCCACCCAGCAGACTGCCGCCGCTCGCCGCTCCGCCGGCCGCGGCTCCGCCTCCGCCGCCCAGCCCGGTGAGCTTGGCGAGCAGGCCGGCACCCGCGCC
>QHBY01000473.1 GCA_003244245.1 Pseudonocardiales bacterium | reverse complement strand
GGGGGTCGGCCAAGGTAACGGAAATACCGGCAATGAGTGGATCTTGAGGCGGTTTCTGGCTGGTGAGGGGGTGTTGGTAGCTTCCCGCCCTAGCTGATGGGCGATCGCGAGGGCGGTCAGCGTTGACCTCGATCGAACGGACTGCGTATCCCAGGTTCCCGCGGTTGTTGTCCGCGCGTGAGCTGCATGTCTTCTACACGCCGACGGCCGATGAGGTTGAGTGGGCGGGCGGGGCGACCGAGTCGGATGGGGCGTTGCTGGGGTTGGTGCTCGCGCTGAAGTGTTTCCAGCGGATGGGTCGTTTCCCCAAGCAGGACGAGGTTCCGGGGGTGGTGGTCGATCATGTCCGGCGGTGTCTGGATCTTGGTGCGGACGTGTCTGTGGGGTATGGCAGTGATCGGACCCAGCGGCATCACCGTGGTTTGATCCGCAAGCGGGTGGGGGTGGTCTGTAACCCGGCCAGGGCCCGCGAGGTCGCCGCGGAGGCGATCCGGGAGGCCGCGGTGGTGAAGAACAATCCGCCGGATTTGATCAATGTGGCGTTGGAGATGTTGGTCGCGGAGTCCCTTGAACTGCTGGGGTTCACTGTGCTGGACAAGCTGGCGTCGGCGATCCGCGGTGAGGTGAACCGGGACATCATCTCCGGGATTTTCGGGCGGATCAGTGCGGGCGAGCGGGTCGGGCTGATGGCGGTAGTTCAGGTGGGGGGTGCGGGCAGCGAGAGCCTGTTCACCCGGATGAAGAAGCCGGCGAAGCGGCCGTCGTGGTCGCGGTTTAAGGAGCAGTCGCAGTATCTGGGGCGGGTGGACGAGCTCGGCGACACCGCAGTGTGGCTTCAGGGTGTGGCCGAGTCGAAGATCGCGGACTTCGCGGCGGAGGCCGCCGCGCAGGACGCGGGGACCTTGGGTGACTATGACCCGGTCAAGCGGGTGGTGTTGCTGGCTTGTCTGGTGCACACCGCCCGGGCCAGAGCGCGCGATGACCTGGCGGAGATGTTGTGTAAGCGGGTCGCGGTGATCGTGAAGAAGGCCAAGACCGAGCTGGAGGAGATTCGGTTGCGGCAGCGGGCGGTGACCGAGCGGCTGATCGGTGGTTACAAGGCGGTGCTTGAGCAGCTCGCCCCGGACGGGGTGACCACCGCCACCGAGGCGGCCGCGGTCACCATGGCCCACCAGGCGCTGCTGACCTTGTCCGGGGTGACCGAGCCCGGTGGTGAGCGCCCCGAGGGGTCGGGACCAGTCCCCGAGGATGGCGGGTCACCGGCGCTGCGGCTGGTGGGAGCGCAGGGCGAGGCGCTGGTGTCGGTGGTGCGAGCGCTGAAGATCCAGGCCGAGGGCCTGGGCGCGATTCGCACCCAGGTGGCGGCCGCTGGAGGCCTTGCGGCGCAGCTCGCTGATATCGAGGAGGTGTCGGCCTATCACGGCGACAACCACGAGATGCTGGTGCAGCGGTTTTTCCGCCAGGACCGCGCCGTGATGTTCGAGCTGGCCGGCCGGTTGCGGTTCGAGGCGACCTCGGCCGATGCCAGCGTGCTCGACGCCCTTGCACACGTCCTGGAGCACTGGACACTGACGCGGGACTACATCCCCGACCACCTCGTCACCCTCGACCAGGAGGGCGAGGAGATCGTGACGAAGATCGATACCTCGTTCGCGTCGGGGAACTGGCAGAAGGTGATCCGGAACCGCGCACGGCCAGGGATGCTGGCGCGGCGGCATTTCGAGGCGTGCGTGTTCACCTACCTGGCCGAGGAGCTGCGCACCGGGGACGTCGCGGTCGCGGGCGCCATCGAGTACGCGAACTGGGCGGCGAAGCTGCTGTCCTGGGAGCAATGCCAGCCCAAGCTGGCCGACTTTTGCCACGAGGCTGGCCTGCCGGCCACTGCGGAGGAATTCACCGCTGACCTGCGGGGCCGGTTGGAGCGGGCGGCGGCCGAGTTGGACACCGGTTACCCGGACAACGCGGACCTGGTCATCGACGACTCGGGTACGCCGACGCTGAAACGGCGTGTGGGCAGCGGTACCTCAGACGGCGCCGCGGCGCTGCTGGCGGCGATTAAGGCGCGGATGCCGAAACGGTCGCTGATCGGGATCGTGGCCCGTACCGCGTTCTGGCTGCAGTGGTGGCGTCATTTCGGTCCGCCCTCGGGATCGGATCCCAAGCTGAGAGACCCCCAGGGCCGGTACGCGCTGACGACGTTCGTGTGCGGGGTGAACATGACCTACGCCGACGCGGCGAACCATCTGTCCGGGATCTCCGCGCACGAGCTGTCGGCCACCGCGAATCGGCACGTCACGATCGCCAAGCTGAACAAGGCGACCACCGACGTGATCAACGCGTTCGCCCGGCTGGACGTGGTCAAGGCCTGGGGCGACGGGACCGCGGTCGCGGCGGACGGCACGCAGATCGACACCTATATTGATAATCTCCTCGCGGAATCCTCGATCCGATACGGTGGGATCGGAGGAATCGCCTACCATTACGTTTCCGATACCTATATCGTCTTATTTTCCAGATTTATTAACTGTGGGGCGTGGGAGGCGATCTACCTTATCGACGGGCTGTTGCAGAACACGTCGGATATCAAGCCGGACACGATCCACGCGGACACGCAAGGCCAGTCGTTCCCGGTGTTTACCCTGGCGCACCTGTTCGGGTTCGACCTGATTCCCCGCATCCGGAACTGGAAGGACCTGCTTTTCTTCCGGCCGAGTGCGCAGACCTGCTACACCCACATCGACGCGTTGTTCAGCGACCCGGGGCGCAACGTCATCGACTGGGATTTGATCCGCGATCATTGGGTGGATTTGATGAAGATCGGTATTTCCATCCAGCAGGGCACACTGTCGTCGGTGACGTTGATGCGCCGGTTGTCGTCGAACTCCCGGAAAAACCAGATCTACAAGGCGTTCCGGGAGGTCGGGCGGGTGATGCGCACGGTGGCGCTGCTGCGCTACCTGGGGGATTCGGCGTTGCGGGCCCGGGTGACCGCGGCGACCAACAAGGCCGAGTCCTACAACGGGTTCTCGGCGTGGTTGCGGTTCGGCAACAACGGGGTCATCGCCGACAACGACCCCACCGAGCAGGAAAAATCGATCAAGTTCAATTCGTTGTTGGCGGACCTGGTCGTGTTCCACACCGCGGTGGACATGATGACGGTGATCCGGGTGCTCATCGCCGAGGGCTGGCAGATCACCGCGGAGGACCTGGCTCAGCTCTCGCCGTATCTGGTCGGGCACATCCGCCGGTTCGGCGCCTACGCCACCGACGAACTACACATCCCACCCGACGCGTTCGATCCCGCGCTGGCCGAGGTCGACTTCGACGCCGAGCCCGCCGCCGCATAAATCCGGTCAGGAGAGGTGAGGTTGTTCGAAGCATTGTGGCGACAACGTCGTGCCGAACGCTACGGTCACTTAAGAATGAGCAGACCGGGACGCGCCGTATAGGTCGTTGGGGTGACGGTGGCGGGATGCTCTCGGAGCGTCTGGTTCCGGTATCGATGGCCGGTGGATGACGCGATGGATCGTGGAGCGGCCGACGCTGTATTCCTCGGCGAGGTCGGCGATCGACACGTCACCTTCGGCGTAACGGCGCCGGATGGTGCGTTGCGCGGGCGGCGGGAGTTTCGGCTGACCATCAGTTGACCCCGGGCGACGTCGTTGGTTATGGTCCTTGTCCTGTAATCATCCAGAGGATCTGAGGGACCTGGCCCGGTGACGGTCCGGCAACCTGCGCTCGCCGCAAGGTGCCAACGCCAGGATCGATGAGGAACACACGTGAACGTTCTGGCTGACGTCCCGACCCTGCACGGCTCCCTGGTCCGGCTGGAGCCGCTCTCGATAGACCATAGTGAAGACCTAGCCGTCGCGGCGGAGGAAGACCGCGCCGCGTACGGCTTCACCGGTGTACCCCGCGGCGGGGAGGTGACGGGCTTCCTTGCCGCGCATTTTGCACGGGCCGAGGCCGGCAAATTGGCACCGTTCGCCCAAATCCGCTTGAGCGATGGGCGGGCCGTGGGGTGCACGACCTATTGGGATCCCCGGTTCTGGCCAGGCAGTTGCAAGCTGTGCGCCATCGAGATCGGCTGGACCTGGTTGGGCGCTTCGGCCCAGCGAACGGGCATCAATGTAGAGGCGAAGCTTCTGCTCCTTGAGCGCGCGTTCGAAACCTGGGGCGTGGTCAGGGTCGACTTCAAGACCGACGCCCGCAACCAGAATTCCCGACGCGCCCTCGAGGGACTGGGCGCGCACTTCGAGGGCGTCCTTCGCCACTGGTCGCCATCACACGCGCCCGGGGAGCAGGGCCTGCTCCGCGACTCCGCGATGTTCTCGGTCATCGCCGCCGAGTGGCCGGCCACGAAGGTCACCTTGCGCCGTCGTCTGGCCCGGTCTACGACCGCGCACCACTGAGACCACCTATCAGCAGGATCTGGCTCTTGTCGGCGTGACAGCGCCTCGACTGGTGCCAAGTCGGCCCGTGGTCACCGTGGCCACAGGGGAGATGGGAAGAAAGGCCTCGCCGCATGAGCACATCCGCGCCACCCGAGACGACCCGGTTCGGCTACGCGACGCACCTGTCCTGCCGAGAGTGCGGCAAGACAAGCGATCTCGGGCCGCACTATGCGTGCGAAGACTGTTTCGGGCCGCTGGAGGTCGCCTACGACTACCCGCCCTTGACCAGGGCCGACATCGAGTCCGGACCTCAGAACATCTGGCGCTACGCCAGCCTCCTGCCTGTCCCAGCCGACATTGCGCAGCGCCCGAGTACGAGGCCCGGGTACACCCAGCTGATTCGGGCGGACGAGCTGGCCCAGGTGCTGGGCATGCGCAGGCTCTGGGTCAAAGACGACAGCGGCAACCCGACCCACTCGTTTAAGGACCGCGTCGCGGCTGTGGCCCTCGCGGCGGCCACCGAGATGGGCTTCACGGTGCTCGCCTGCCCGTCCACCGGCAACCTGGCCAACGCCGTCGCGGCGGCCGCCGCTCGCGTCGGCATCCGTTCGGTCGTACTCGTGCCCGCCAACCTGGAGCCACAGAAGATCATCGCGACCGCGGTGTACGGCGGCACCTTTGTCACCGTCGACGGCACCTATGACGACGTGAACCGGCTCGCCTCCCAGTTGGCTAGCGAACATGACGATTGGGCGTTCGTGAACGTCAACGTGCGTCCCTACTACGCCGAGGGATCCAAGACGCTCGCCTTCGAGATCGCCGAGCAGCTCGGCTGGCGGCTGCCCGATCAGATCGTGGTCCCGGTCGCGTCCGGCGCCCAGCTAGTCAAGATCGATAAGGGCTTCAGCGAGCTGGTCTCACTCGGCCTGGTCGAGCAATCGGCATGGAAGATATACGGAGCGCAGGCAACCGGATGCTCGCCGGTGTCCGCCGCGTACGCCGCGGGCCACGACGTGGTGCGCCCGGTGATGCCCGCGACGATCGCCAAGTCGCTCGCGATCGGGAACCCGGCGGATGGACCTTACGTGCTCGACGCCGTGCGGCGCACCGCCGGCGCAGTTGCCGACGTCAGCGACGACGAGATCGTCGACTCGATCCGGCTGCTCGCCGCCACCGAGGGCATCTTCGGCGAGACCTCGGTGGGCGTAACACTGGGCGTGCTGCGCAAGCTGCTCGCCGCCGGGCAGCTCGACCCCGCCGCGGAGACGGTGATAATCAACTCCGGTGACGGTCTAAAGACGTTGGACGCGCTGGCTGGCGCGGTTCGCGTGCCTGCGGCTATCAAGCCCACGCTTGAGGCATTCACAGAGGCAGGCGCGGGGTGGGATGAGTGTGTCCGTGCGCATACCGACGCAGGGGCTCACAGGTGATGGGTCGCGTTCGCCGGCTCGCCTCTCTAGGTGATCGTCCCAGAATCGGTCGTTTGCGACCCAGGACGACGCGATCTTGAGCGTTCGGTGTTTCTCCTGGTCATGACTGGGTCACAACAGTGGGCGAAAACAACGGGTCATATCTAGCTGAGAAGTACCGTTTACGACACAATCTGAACGTGGCGCGCTACGGATATGCACGGGTGTCAACTCGATCGCAGACCGACGACTCCCAACTCGACGCACTGCGCGCTGCCGGCTGCCAGCGGATCTGGACCGACACCGCCTCCGGGCGACTCGCTCGGCGTCCGGAATGGGACAAGTGTCTGGACTACCTGCGCGCTGGCGACGAACTGGTCGTCACCCGACTGTCGCGGATGGCACGCTCAGTCCGCCACCTCACCGAGGTCGCCGCCCTGCTCACCGAACGCGGAGTGGACCTGGTCGTGCTCAAACAGGGCATCGATACCACCACCCCAGCCGGGCGGTTCCTGTTCCACGTCATCGGAGCGATGGACGAGATGCTGGCGGACTTGATCAGCGAGGGCACCCTCGAGGGCCTGGAAGCCGCTCGAGCACGTGGCCGCACCGGCGGCCGCAAAGCCAAGCTGACCGCCCGCCAGATCACCATCGCCCGGCAGATGTACGACGACACAGGCCCGGGCAACAAGCGCAAGTACACCGTCAATGAGATCGCCGAGACCTTCCACGTGTCCCGGAAAACGATCTACCGCCACCTCGGGTCGACACCGAGCACGTCGCCCCGGACCTGAGGATCGGAACACCAGGAGTGGCGGCACGTATCGCGCTCCTTAACAACAGGCCTACTCAGCGCAGCACCTTAGCCCCACCGGCAACTCAGTTCAAGATCACCTCATTGCCGGTATTTCCGTTACCTTGGCCGACCCCC
>QHBY01000472.1 GCA_003244245.1 Pseudonocardiales bacterium | reverse complement strand
CAACGCCGTCTTCATCTTCCAGGCTCCCAGCTCCACGCTGACCACTGCCTCTGGAAGCCGCGTGAACCTCATCAACGGCGCGCAGGCGTGCAACGTCTTCTGGCAGATCGGCAGCTCCGCGACGCTCGGTGGGTCCACTGGGGGGTCCTCCTTTATCGGCAACATCCTGGCCTTGACATCGATCACGATCAATAACGGCGTCACGGTGGGCGGGCGAGCGCTGGCGCGCAACGGCGCCGTTACGTTGGACAACGACACGATCACCGCCGCGCACTGCGCGCCCGGCACGACCGGCGGCCCCCCGACCCCCGGCGGCGGGACGACCGGCGGCGACACGCGCGCACCCGCAGCCCCGATCCTGCTCTCACCCCGCGCGCACGCCCGCGTCCGCGCGGGCAACGTCAGCTTCCGCTGGCGTGCGGCGGCCCGGGCGGAGCGCTACACCCTGATGGTCGACCACCACCGCATGAACACGGGACCGCGAACCAGGGCGACGATGCGCGTCCGCCCCGGGTCGCACAGCTTCCGGGTGATCGCGCGAAACCGCAACGGCGCTGGCACCTCGCGCCGGCGCTCGTTTCGCGCGGTTACCGCGACAATGACCCCCTCTGTCGACATGATTCGCCGCGGTCTCGGCCTCGATGCCCTGCAAAAAGACGTGGTTGCGTCGGCGGAGCGGATCACGTTGAAGGCGGCTGAGGGGACCGCGTTTCGCTCAGCGCTGCGCTCGCTGGGCAAGCTCGCCTCGAGGGCCAGCGTCCTGGGGTTCCTCGTGGCGCTCGGGTTTGAGAAGGGTGACCTGAGCTGCGACGACGCCGGGCTGCTGTACAGGCGGGCCAAGCCCGTCTTCAAGGACGCAGGTTACGTGCTCGATGAAGCCGCGCGGGCAGGGGTCGGGCGACACCCCGTCTACGTCGCAAACCTCGCCAAAGTGCGACGCGAGCTAAAGGCGCTCAAGAAGTTCACGGACACCTTCCAGACCCACCAGCATAAAGAATGCAGAGGGCCCGGCAAGGTCGCCCTGCAAACCATCAAGACGCTCCAACCCAGGCTCGACGCGGCAGGCGCACGGCTCCAAGAACTCGAGCAGGTGCCCACCAAGAAGGAATGCATGACGACGCTCAAGCTTCTGAAAGGCTTCAAGAAGTACGCCGACGATCACAACATAAAGATCGGCAAGAAGCGGCTAACGAAGCTCAACCGGAAGCTGCGCGAGAAGACTCTTCGCCCCAACGATCTTCCGAAAGGGATAAGGGACCACATCCCGAGCTTCCTGCACGATAAGTCGCTGAGCGAGATCGAGGAACTGTGCAAGCACGCGCGATAGCGGCGATCAGCTCCTCAAGCGTGCCCCTTCAGGCTCAGAGAACAACTTCGCGACAATGCTCGCCCATTCCGACACTCCTCCTCGATCTGCGGGATGAGTCTCCGAGAACCATCTGAAGTGATTGGGGCCTTGTGAACTCTGCGGATCTCAATACCCTTGCTCGAGAGCTTCATTGCCGCGAAGTGCTGCTCCGCTGCGAGCACGAGAGCTTCGAGACGGTCTACGTGTCCGCAAATGGAGACACATTCCTCGTGAGCGACCAGGGACATACCAGCTACTTCCTCTCGAACCACGGGCGGAGCATCTACGATGGTACGCCGCGACAGCGAGTCGAGGCGATCTGTGCGAGTCACGGTGTCGAGTTCGTTGACCTTGAGCACGATGACCCCGAGGCTTTCCGAAGCGACATTCAGACGGTTGTGTTGCACTGGCGGGACGTGGCGACCGCGATTGCGCGAGTTGCCGCGACAATCGAAGAAATCGCCGGTGTCTGGCCGGTTACTAGCTAAGCTCGCCTCCGGCAGCTAACGGNNGCGGTCCGCCGCTCGACGGCGAGGAGTACCGGGCCGAGCCACGTTCGAGCGCATGCTCGACGACCCCGACGAGGACGGAACGGGGGGCACACCCGCTACATCCTCGAGCACCATTTGCCTGACATCGCTGTCTCTACGAGCTCGAGGGCTCGACTACACGTCCGCGCTGGCGCGCATCCAGGCGCTATCTGACGATCCGCAGCCCCATGTCCGTTCAGACGGTTCTGAGTGCGATCGCCAACCTGGGAGCGGCCCGCCGAGCGATCCCGTTGCTGCTCGACGCGCTGAACGACCCGCACCACCTCGTTCGCGAGCAGGCCGTCCGCGAGCTCGACCAGCTCGATTACAAGCCCGCGCTGCCCAGGATCGAGCCGCTGTTGAGAGATTCGCATACCGACGTCCGCAGGCAGCTCTAGCCGCCATCGCCAAGCTGGGACCACCAGACGCAGCTGTCCCCTTGCTCCTTGGTGCCCTGCAAGATCGGGACGCGACCATCCGCTTCACTGCCGTGAACCACCTCGGTGATCTTGAGCAGTTCACCGATCGAGCCACGTTCGAGCGAATGCTCGACGCCCCCGAGAAA
>QHBY01000471.1:1889-2158 GCA_003244245.1 Pseudonocardiales bacterium | reverse complement strand
GGCCGGGTGGCGCGATTCGCGTCGCGGGCGCGGATGGCTCAACCGCTCGTCCATTCCACGGGCGCCGTGTCCGCCTCCTTGATGTCAGGCTTGGGCCTGCCGATGGCAATGATCTCCAGATCGCCTCCTTTACGGTGAGACGCAGCAGAAGGGTGCGTTCTCCAGCTCCTCTTGAGCGCTGTGAGCGTCGACTGGTGCCCGTCTCCCGTGAGGGCGGGGCCCGCCGCTCAAGCTCCACCTGAGACTGGGCGATACTTTGTCGCCTATGC
>QHBY01000471.1:0-1869 GCA_003244245.1 Pseudonocardiales bacterium | reverse complement strand
AGACGGGCGAGCACGCGCACGCGGCATCTCGCGTCCGGTCGTCCGTGGCGAGGCCTGACGCCCCAGCGGCCCGTGCGCGCCCGAAGCGGCTATGTAAAGGCACAGCTTGACGTGATCAGACGGCTGTCTGCGCGTATGGCCGGCGCTGAGGATGCTGAGGGCATCCTCAGCGCCGTGGTGGACGAGCTTCACCGCGTCTTCGGCGTCTATCTGGCGGTCATCCAGCGGCTGGACGGCGACGGGATTCTGCGCGTGGTGGCGGGCGCTGGTCCGCTGGCGGAGGTCTTGCAGGAGTTTCTGCTCCTCGAGCAGCCGCTCCATGTCGGGATCAACGGACGGGTGGCACGAACGGGCGATACGGCGCTCGTGGCCGACACCCGTCTGGACGGTGACTATGTTGTCCGCGATCGCGAGACCGATCCGCGGTCAGAGCTCGCGGTGCCCATCATTGTGGAGAGGAGCGTCTGGGGCGTGCTCAACCTCGAGGAGGTCGAGGTGGGAGCCTTCGATCCCGGCGACGCCACCCTGCTGGAGGCGGTCGCTACGTAGCTTGGCGCCACGCTTCACCGTGTCCGGCTCTACGAGCAGCTCGAGGGCGCGTTTACGACCACGCTGGCCGTCCTTTCCGGTGCCGTGGAGGCCAAGGACCCCTACACCGCGGAGCACGAGAACAGCGTCGCCGACCTCTCGGTCAGGGTCGCCGCGCACCTTGGCGTGGACCCACGTGAGCAGCAGACGATCCGTTACGCGGCTCTGCTGCACGACTTTGGCAAGATCGCCGTGCCCGCGGAGATCCTCAACAAGCAAGGCCCGCTTGACGACGACGAATGGGCGGTGATGCGCCGCCACACCATCGTGGGAGCCCAGCTACTTGCCCGGATCCCGTTCTTCGAGGCCGTGCATCCACTCGTGCGCTCCGCGCATGAGCACTGGGACGGAGGCGGATACCCCGATGGCCTAGCCGGCACCTCGATTCCCCTGGGAGCCCGGATCATCCTGGCCTGCGACGCCCTGCACGCGATGACCACGGACCGGCCCTACCGGCGGCGCAGGCCCCTCAGCGACGCTCTGCGCGAGCTTCAGCGCTGCTCGGGCAGCCAGTTTGACCCCGCCATCGTCGACGTCCTCGTGGCCGAACAGACCTGAAGCCGGTCCCGTCCACCAAACGACCTGTCAAGACGGTTCACGGACGGGAGGGAGCGGGGGTAACGACGCCCGCGGAGGGGTCGGCGCCGTCGGCCGCAGCCGATGTGCTGTCCTTGTTTGCCTGTGAGATGAGCGTTGCGAAGTGCTCCATGACGCGCACGGTTTCCTCGCCGAGTGCGACTCGGCTGCAGCTCGCGCCGCACAGCGTTCCCTCAAGGATCCCGTCAGTGCTGGTCAGGGGGACCGTGACGTAGGTCTGTAGGCCCAGGTTGGTGGCGGCCTGGCTGTCGGAGAAGACCGTGGGGACATCGTCGGTGTAGTTGATCCCTTGATCGAGCGCGCGGCGGCAGATCGTGTCTGACCAGTTCACGGTCAGTCCCTCCGGGATGTCGAGCATGGCGGTATTGCGTGCGTGGGTGATGTGCTGTGTTTCGGCAGCGGTGTCGATGCGTGTGACGTAGGTGGTGTCCAGGCCGGTCAGGCGCTGAAGCTCGGCGAGCAGGTTTCGGATCAGCGGCTCCTCGATCCGGGCTTCGCCCTGCGTGCCCCCGTCGCCTTCGGCGCTCTGCGCCCAGTCCAGTGAGAAGGCGGCCTGGTCTTGGACGAAGCGGGCGATCTGGACGCGGGGACGGGTTTGCTGAATAGGTAGCCCTGCGCGCAGTCGCAGCCCAGGCTCTGCAGCGCGGAGAGATGCTCGGGAGTCTCGACGCCCTCGGCGACGAC
>QHBY01000470.1 GCA_003244245.1 Pseudonocardiales bacterium | reverse complement strand
CGGCCGGCTGAATAACCCTCCGTGTGCGCGGTCCTGGGCCGCCCGGAACGGATTCACCTGGATTCAACCAAACCCCGCGGGGTTACGGTCGATGCTCCAAACCTGGACCGGATGCGCGAGGTGATCGACTTCACGCCGTTGGCACTGCGAGATGGACTGGCCCGCATGGCCGGCCGGAGCCACTCCTCCGCCGAGACCTCGGAGTAGTCGATTATCTGCGAGATACGGCGGGCGAATTTGCGGTGGGCGCAGAGCGGATCGCGTACGAGGTTACACTGCACGGTGTGGCCTGGGTGCATGCCCGAAGTGCGGCTTACGGGTGGTCCGCGATAGCTTTGTGCAGCACCAGGATCACCCACGACGATGCGGTCTGTTCGGCTCCCTGACCGCCACCTAGAAGTGAAGGAGCTTCTTGATGTCCCGTTCCATCGCTGTATTCGGCACCGGATCCGGCCTCGGCCAGGCCGTCGCACGTCGCTATGCGCGAGAGGGGTATGACATCATTCTGGTCGCACGCCGCCGAGAGCCGCTGGAGCTGCTGGCTGGCGACATCACCAGGACCGGGGCGACCGCGCACGTCATCACAGCGGACCTCGCCCACGCCGACGCCGTGCCCCGGCTGGCTGAGCAGATTCGCGCCAAGGTCGGCCACCTCGACGCCTTCTACTACGCACCCACCCCGGACGGTGGATTCGTTCCGGCGGCCGGTCTGACCCCACAGCAGGCCGCGGAATTCATGCCGCTGACCTTCTACACACTCGTCGCGCTGGTGCGAGAGTTCCTGCCGCATATGCTCGATCAGCGCGACGGCGCCATCCTGACCGCGCAGGGCGCCAGCAGTACGCAAGGCCTGCCGAACATGAGTGGCCCCGGTCCCGCGCAGGCCGCCCAGCGTAACTACCTGCAATCATTGCATGCCGAGGTGGCCGACAAGGGCGTCTATGTCGGCATGCTCTACATCGGCGCTGCCATCGAGAACAGTGCCTTCCACACCGAGATGCAGAGAGCCGAAGCCGCCGGCGAGCCGGTCTGGAAGATGCCTATCGTCTCCTCCGACCATCTCGCTGACCTGCTCAGGACCATGCACACCGTCAGGGAAGAGCCGGAAGCCAGCTATCCCTGACACACCGGTCGGTGGTACCGAGTCAGCTCGACCGGGTGCCACCGACCGGCTCGGCCGGGATCCGCAGCCGGTTGATTCGGTGTCAGAACTTGAGAATTGACATTCAGTTAACGTAGTTTCGCAAAGAGCTGTTCCGGGAGCGCTTGACCCGCCGGTGTGGTGCGAGGAATCTTGTACTGAGCATTAAATGCATCCGGTCCTAAAAAGGGGATGGCGGCGGCATGAGATTTCTCTTCGTTACTGGCGGTAGCCAGGGGACGGTATTCGTTCTCACTCCACTTGCAACTGCTTTGCGCAACGCGGGGCATGAAGTCTTCTTGGCTGCGGACGACAGTCTGATTCCAGTGATTACCGGCAACGGAATTCCGGCTGTAAGTATCACGCCGACACCGGTCCATTATTTCATGTGGACGGACAGCTCCGGCGCACCGGCCAAGATGCCGCAGAGCCCCCGCGAGACGATGCTGTTCTCGGGACGGGCCTTTGCGCGCATGGCCGAGGCCAGTCTCGCCGCGCTGCTGGATCTGGCCAGCGTGTGGCGCCCCGATATGATCATCGGCGGAGCTACGAGCTACGCGGCCAGCTTGGTCGCCGCTCATCTCGATGTACCGTACGTGCGCCATGCCTGGGACCTCGTGCCAACCACGGAGATGGACGAGGGCGCGGTCGAGGTCCTGGAGCCACAACTCCGGAAACTCGGACTCGATCAGCTCCCGCAGCCCTCGACATGGATCGACATTCACCCGTCCGTCCTGCGGGGTGAGAATGCGCCGCCGGCACAGCTGATGCGCTTTGTTCCAGGCAACGAGCAGCGGCGCCTTGAACGTTGGATGTATACCCGAGACTCTGACCGCCAGCGGGTCCTGATCACAGCGGGCACCCGCGGAGGACAGTCCAGGTCTCAGAATGCTGAACACCTGCGCAATCTGAACGATGCGCTGTCCAAGCTGGACATTGAGGTGCTGATCGCGGCCCCCGATGACATCGCCGACAGCTTGCGTGCCGACGTCGGTCAGACTCCGGTCTGCTGGATTCCCCTCGACGTTGTCGCGCCCACCTGCGACGTGATCGTCCATCATGGGGGCGGTGTCACCGCCGCGACAGCCATGAACGCGGGGATTCCGCAGCTCGTTGCCCCAAGAGACGACTATCAAGTCACGTTGGCGCAGCCGATCGCCGACTTTGGTGCCTGCGTTCTGCTGGCACGTGGCCAAGGCTCAGCCGGGCAGATCGTGCAAGCCTGCCAGCAGATCCTCGCTGACCCTGGATACAGGCTGCGCTCGCAGGCTCTCGCCGAGCAGATCGCCGCGCTGCCATCACCAAGTGTGGTCGCCGGAGTGCTGGAGCAGCATGCCTCTCGCCGATCCCGGTCGTGAGTGGACGGCGGGGGAACCAGTGGTGGGTGCTGGCGACGTTGAGCCTGGGCTTCTTTCTGGTGCTGCTCGACCAGACCATCGTATCCATCGCGATCCCGGCCATCCGACAGGGCTTGCATGCCTCGTTGGCCGCTATCGGCTGGGTGAATAACGCTTATCTCATCGCGATCGCCGCGCTGGTGATCACCGCGGGCCGTCTCGGCGATCTGCGTGGCAAAGGCAAGCTGTTCATCACCGGTGTCGTGCTGTTCACGCTCGCATCCGTGGCGTGCGGTTTCGCGCAGAGCGCAGGAGAGCTCGTCGGTGCCCGCGTAGTGCAGGGTGTGGGCGCGGCGCTGCTGATACCGCAGACGATGGCGATCATCATGGTGACCTTTCCCCCGCATCGGCGCGGTGTTGCCCTGGGCGTATGGGCCGGCGTGGGCGGATTGGCGACGGTTGCGGGCCCTACTGTCGGTGGCTTGCTGGTCAGCTCGTTGGGCTGGCGGTGGATCTTCTTCGTGAATGTGCCGTTCGGGGTGGCCGCCGCCGTACTCGCCGTCTTCGCCATAGCAGACGTCGGAACCAACGAACGGCGACGGCTGGACCTGCCCGGCGTGCTGCTCGCCGGCGCCGCGCTGGTGGCGATCTCGTACGGCCTGCTGGAGGGCCCCGACTACGCGTGGGGAACGGTGTCGTCGTTCGTCAGCATCCCGTTGATCCTGGTGGTCGGCGTAACGCTGCTGGCGGTGTTTCTCGTCGTCCAGATGAGCCGCCAGGACCGCGACCCCCTGTTGCCGTTCCCGCTGTTCCGTGACAGGAACTACGCCCTGATGTGCGTAGGTAACGTGACCCTGTCCGTTGGCCTGGTAGGGATGGCGCTGCCGATGACGCTGTACCTGCAGTCGGAACTCGGTTTCAGCGCGGTCAAGGCCGGTCTGACGATGGCGCCGGGCTCGCTGGTGGCTGGCGTCGTCTCGCCGTTCGCGGGCAGGCTCGCCGACCGGGGCGGCAAATACCTGCTGATGAGTGGTTTCGCGCTGTACGCCGCCGGGCTGGGGCTGCTCGCGATCGCCGCGGGGCGCACCGCGCATTGGTACACCCTGATGCCAGGTTTCGTGGTGATAGGTCTGGGTGTCGGTTGCGTGATGCCACCGATGCAGGCCATTGCTACCCGCAATGTCCAGCCCGCGCTGGCTGGTGCCGCCTCTGGCGTGCTCAACACGCTCCAGCCGATTGGCTCAGCCGTCGGCAGCGCGGTGATCCTTGCGATCCTGCAGAGTCAGCTGGCTGGCCGCGCCGACTACGGCGGGGCGATGCGGACTGCCGTGCTGGTCCCGATCGGGGTGCTGGTCCTCACAGCTCTGCTGTCCGTCGCGATCCGCAGCCGGCCCAGCGCGCCCGAACATGGACCGACGCTCATCAGCGTCAAGTAGCTTGACGACCCGCCCAATCATTACCCCGACGAATTACTTGTCGGAGGTTCACGAGGTCGAAATCCATCGTTGTGCTCGGCGCTGGCCAGGCCGTTGTCAAGCGCTATGCGCGCGAGGGCTACGCCGTCGTGCTTGTGGCTCGCCGCCCGGAGTCGCTCGATCTGATCGCCAAGGAACTGAACCATGACGGGGGCGAAGCGCATGCCATCACCCGCGATCGTCCCGCGTGGCGAAAGTGATGGTTCACTGTTCCCATGTCAGGAGTTGAGCTCCTCGCCGAACGGCTGGAAGAGGCGGGCTTCGCGGTCGTATCCATCGAGGTGTTGACGGGTGGATGGGTCTGCGTTGCCGGGATGGCGACGTTGCGCGGCGGCCGACGGGTGTTCGCGAAGACGTTGGTGGAGGCAGCGGCCGACGTGTTTGCTGTCGAAGCCGCCGGGCTGTCGACGCTCCGCGAGCTCGGGGGTGTCCGCGTCCCGGCAGTCGTTGACGTCTCGCCCCGCTTGCTCGTGCTTGAGGCGTTGCGGCCTCGCGGCGAGGGGGCGCCGTTCTGGGAACAGCTGGCCCATATGGTCGCCGGGCTGCACACAACCACCGTCTCCGGCCGATTCGGCTGGTGTTGCGGTGGCTGGCATGGCCGAATGCGGCAGGATAACTTCTGGGAGACCGACGGGCACGCGTTCTTCGGGAAACACAGGATTCTCCGATGGCTGGGGGAGCCGCTGGTCGAGGCGGAATTCGGTCAGGAGGAACGGCGGGCGGTAGAACGGCTCTGTGCTGCGCTCCCGGAGCTGATCCCGCCGCACCTGCCGTCGCTGACACACGGCGACCTGTGGCTGGGGAACATTGTCGCTGACGATTCCGGTCAGCCCGCATTGATCGATCCTGCCGTGTCCCATAACTGGCCTGAAGTCGACCTGGCCGCGCTGTGGTGCGCACCCCGGCCACCAGCCTCAGAACGCTTCTTCGACGTCTACGAGGACCTCGCCCACCCGTTTGATGGCTGGCGGGACCAAGCGCAGCTGCTGCGCGTCTGGAACCTGTTCAGTGTGGTCGCGCACGGGCTCGACACCTGGGGTGCTGCAGGCATCATCCGCAAACTCATCGCACCCTTCCGTTGTCGGCGCGGAACCAGGTTGGCCACGCCGTCAGATATCGACGAATCTCTCGGGACGTGACGGCAAGGTGATCTCAGCAAGATTTGTTAGTTGATTTCGGTGGCATGGCTGTGAGCGTTGTTCGGGTCGATCTCGGGTGCTGAGGTTGGGAAGTGCGTGGACGACACGCCGGTAGGGATGCTGAAGATGGACGTAGAGTCCTGTCGTGTCCCAGGTAGATGGGTTCTGGCCAAAGATCTCATCAGCTCGGAGGGGTCCACGTGATTCACCTATCGTGCGATACCCGACGCGCCTGGTGAACTCACTCGGTATGTGAGTCGGCTGTTGTCGCAAGGAACACCGCCACCGCGGCACCCGCACCGCACCCGGGCGTTGAGTTGCTTCCGGCAGCGGATACGAGGGCGCTGGGAGCGGAATGCACACCCCGAACAAGAACTCCACCGATGGCCGGGGCCGGATGTCGGCAACCGCACCGTTCAACGCGCTGCTACGCGGGCTGCCGCGGTAGGAGAACGAGGCTCGCTGTCCTGGTCGGCCGCTGGCGACTACCTTCGATTCGTCACCAGCACCCCGATGCCGCCGGACAATTATGCCGATGTTCGGG
>QHBY01000469.1:13995-14924 GCA_003244245.1 Pseudonocardiales bacterium | reverse complement strand
GCGCAGGCGGATTCGGGTCAGAGCCAGGCTCACGGGTTGGTAGCTGTTGGCAGCCTTCCCACATGGAATTGGCGGTACTTGAAGAGCACCCAATGCCGGAGGGGCTGGCACGATGCGTGCCAGCCCCTCCGGGAAGTGTCGGTCAGATCAGTGAGTGACCGGCAGGTGTGCCTCGACAGGCTGGGGCGGTGGAGCCTCTTCCTTCTGCTGGTTGTTCTCGTGACGCTTTTCGCAGCTAGCGGACGAGATCACGATCTCCTCCAGCGCGTCACCGTCACCCCTGCCACCGAGACTCGGGTTGCTCGTCTTGAGCTCGCCAATCAGGTCTGTGACAGTGACAGGTCCGGCCGGCGTCGCAGACTTGGCGTGCGCTGCCTGCAACTGGTCCATGGTCGGGACCTTCATCTTGCTGGACGCAAGGCTCTTGAAAAGGTCGAGATCCTTCTGCGAGAGCGCCGCCCTGTGCCGGTCGCCGGGCAGCAGTGAGACCACTGCAGCGTCGACGGTAAGCCTGTCATGGTCCCGACGCTGCCGGTTGAACTCGACCCTGACCACCGGCGACAGGTCCAGCTCCTGACCTTGATATGGCTTCGACGTGCCCTCGCTGTCACCGTCGGTTCCGATGATCGAGGATTCACCGCGGCCGTTGTCGCAGGTTGCCTCCAGGACTCTCAGGCGCAGGCCGAGGATGTTCACCTTGACAGCCGTCGCCTTGGACCGGAAGTGCTCGGCCTCGACCTTCAGCAGGGCGATAGAGATACCGTTCGAGTTGCGCCCAGGCACCTCAAGGAGGGCCTTCTCCTCGTCGGGCGGAGCTTCAACTCGCGGCGTCGGGTCGATGGGTATCAAACCTCTCGCGGCGAGTCCGAATGCCGAGGCAGTGGGCTCTTCGCCAGCCGAGCCGGACAGGGTCCCCAGCAGCAGGGCCG
>QHBY01000469.1:158-13968 GCA_003244245.1 Pseudonocardiales bacterium | reverse complement strand
TTCGTTCAGTTCTCGTCGATGAGAACGAGCGTCCCCAGTGGAACTTGGATCAACTGGTGGAGCGCGTCAGACGGAACCCGGATGCAGCCATCGCTAGAGCGGGTACCGAAGACGTTGGCCGTGGGCCAGGTGTGGATCGCGACGGTTCCCGGGCCGCCGCCGAAGCTGTCGAGCGTGGCGCTGTGGATGCCCAGCGGCAAGATCACTGGCGAGTACTGCTGCGCGGAGTCGCTGAACGAACCGAGCAGGAACGTGCGCCCTGGTGGGGTGGGATGGACTTCTTTGCCGGTGCCCACCGTCCAACCACCCAGGGGCCGGCCCCCCTTCAACAGCTCCATATTGAGGGAACGAAGGTGCACCCTGATGAGATACGGGGTTACCGCCCGATCGAGTGCATTATCGGGGATCCAGCCAGCGGAACGGTTGGGTCGCGAGGGCAGCAGCACCTCTACCCACCCGGGCTGCTGGGCGATCGCCGGCAGCCAGGTGTCGCCGATCTGCTGGGGACCGAGCCTGGCGATCGGGGCGCCACCGGGCTGGGTGTACACCACGATCTCGCGCTGTGGGTGAACCACGGTGCCGTCGGTGCCCACCACGGGGCCCGGATCGAGCGGCGCCCCTTCGATAGCGGTGTATGTGGTGCTCTGCGGCAACTTCGTGGGATCTGCCGGGGGTATCGCGGGCGGGATCGTGATGCGCGGGGCGGCCACGAGGGGCGGCGGCGGCGCGGCCTTGGCCTTCTGGCTGGCCCCGGAGGGGCTCACCAAGGCCACCGCGACGATCACCACCACAACCAGCAGAACGCCGCCGATCGCGCAGGCGATCAGGTATGGACGGTCGAGTAACCGGAAGGATCCGGGAGGACGTTGAGCCATGACCTCTTGTGGTGTCGGACGAGCAGAATTAGGGGGCTCGCCCTCCCCGATCGGGCGATCCCGCTCGCCCCAACGCCGCTGTGGCGTCCGCTGGGGCTGCGCGGTGACGGCACCCTAACGGACCCGAAACGACACCCAGCGGGGACCCCGCTACTCGGTATCGCTCCGGTTGATCTCAGTATGCGGGTGCTCGTAGCGGACCTGGTCCGGCGGCAGCGGGAAGGTCACCTCACCGAACGGGGACAGCGCACCCTGGAGCGGCGCGGCGAGCTCGGTGACCGGATGGTCCTCGTCCGACCAGCTCGGCCAGGTCGGGTCGATGCGGTCGGTGCGCTTGGCCACAGCTTCTCCTCTTTCGGTCGTCCCGCTGGCGTGCTCAGCAACCGACGGGCGGCGATGAACACCGTCCATTGTGCCCGATGCCGGTGCGATCAACTTCGGGATGCAACCGGTGTCACTCGACGCGCCGGGAGCGCTCTCGCTACGCTGGACCAGATGCCCAGCACCGCGCTCGCTGACTGGCTACGCTCCCGGGACGACGACACGCTGGTCGAGTTGCTGCGCGCCCGCCCGGACATCGCCGTGCCCCCGCCGGCCGATTCAATGGTGCTGGCTACCCGAGCCGCAATCCCGGCATCGGTCGCGCGAGCGTGCGAGGACCTGGATCGATTCACCGTGGCGGTACTGTCAGCGCTGCTGGTAGCCGGTGCGGACACCGCGCCGGTGACCCGCCAGGTGGTCGGGAACCTGCTTGGTTCAGGGGTCGCCGCCGGGCGACTGACTCGGGGACTGGACGCACTGCGGTGCCGAGCATTGGCTTGGGGCGACGATGCGACGCTGTCCGTAGCGCCGGCCGCCCGCCAGGTCATCGGACCGCATCCTGGTGGCTTGGGCCGCCCTGTCGCGGACCTCGTCGGTGTCGACCTCAACGTCGTCCTCACCGATCTCGCCGAGGACGAGCTGGGTGTGTTGCGCGCGCTGGCCGCCGGATCACCGGTGGGTACCAGCCGCGACGCCGCCAGGGTGCTCCCTCTGGACCGAGCCGCCACGCCGGTGCAACGCCTCCTAGCCCGCGGGCTGCTACGGCGGATCGACGCCGGCACCGTCGAGTTACCCGCTCAGGTGGGTCTGGCGCTGCGAGCAGACCATCCACTCGGCCCCTTGGAACTGGACGAGCCGGAGCTGCCCACCCGGCGGCACGATCCGTCCGTGGTCGACTCGACGGCCGCCGGCGCGGTGCTTGAGCTGCTGCGCCACACCGAGAAGCTGCTCGCCGAATGGTCATCGGACCCTCCCCCGATGTTGCGCGCGGGTGGCCTGGGTGTGCGGGACATGCGACGAACGGCGCGGCTACTCGACGTCGACGAGGCGACCGCCGCGCTGCTTGCCGAGGTGGCCGTCTCCGCTGGGCTGATCACCTGGACCGACGAGGGAACCGACGCGCCACTGTGGTTGCCCACCGCCACAGCCGATTCGTGGCTCGCCGCGCAACCGCAGCGGCGCTGGGCCATGCTCGTGTCCGGGTGGCTCGAGCTACCCCGGCTGCCCGGACTGGCCCGGACCCGCGATGACAAAGATCGGCCGCTAGCGGCCCTGTCCGACGAGTTGCACCAGCCACGCGCCCCGGCTCAGCGGCGCCGGATCCTTGAGACGATCGCCGAGCTGCCCGCCGGCAGCGGTATCCAGCGACCTGAGGACCTCGCCGCGCTGCTGGCTTGGCGAGCATCTCGGCGCGACGGCCGGCGCCGCGAGGAGGTGGTCGGCTGGACCGTCCAGGAGGCCACCGCGCTGGGCGTGCTCGCGCTGGGCGCGGTGTCCAGCGCCGGCCGAGCGCTGCTGCGCGACGGTGCCGCGGCCGCATCGGCCGTTCTCCATACCGCACTGCCGGAGCCGGTGACTCACGTCATGGTGCAGGCCGACCGCACCGTGGTGGCGCCGGGACCGCTAGAGCCCGAACTGGCCAGGGAGATCGGGCTGGTCGCCGACGTGGAGTCAGCGGGTGGCGCCACCGTCTACCGGGTCACCGAGGACACCGTGCGCCGGGCCCTGGATGCCGGCCGCAGCGCCGCCGACCTGCACGAGTTGTTCCAAAGCCGGTCAGTGACCCCGGTGCCACAGTCGGTGAGCTACCTCATCGACGATGTGGCCCGGCGCCACGGACGGCTGCGCGGTGGCGCCGCCACCGCATTCCTGCGGTGCGACGATGCGGTGCTGCTCACTGAGCTGCTGGCGCACCCGGTCGCCGCGCGCTGCGGGCTGCGCAGGCTTGCTCCTACCGTGCTGGTCAGCCCATTGGCGCTGGCGGCGCTGCTCGATGAAGTACGTGGCGCCGGCTTCATCCCGGTCGCCGAGGGACCCGACGGTCAGGTCGTCGACCTGCGCGCCGGAGCACGCCGGGCCAGGGCCCGAACCCAGCCGACGCGCCGGACTGTCGTGCCGCCAACCCCGTCGGCGGAGCAGCTCGCCGCCATGGTGGCAGCGGTACGGACCGGGGATGCCGCAGCGACCACCGCTCGCGGGCCCAGAAACGGCGCGGTGCCCACCGGTGACACCCTTGGGTTGCTCCAAGATGCCGCGCACGCCGGCAGCAACGTCTGCATCGGCTACGTCGACTCTCACGGCGTGGCCCGCAGGCGCATCGTGCGCCCGGTGAGCGTGGGCGGCGGCGTCCTGGAAGGTTTCGACCGGTCAGCTGACGAACTGCGCCGCTTCCCGTTGCACCGCATCACCTCCGCCGCGGTCCTGCACGACTGACCCCGTGCTCGGCCCAAGATCTACGGGCGGGCAGCGTTTTGTAGCTGGGCGCGCAGCTCGGGGGTCAGCAGCTTACCCGCCCGGTCTACCAGCAACGTCATCTCATAGCCGATCAGGCCGATGTCGCAGCTCGGCGAGGCCAGCACAGCGAGACTGGATCCGTCGCTGATGGCCATGGTCAAGACGATGCCGCGCTCCATCTCCACGACGGTCTGGACGACCCCGCCCGCCTCGAAGCAGCGGGCCGCGCCCTGGGTGAGGCTCACCATGCCCGAGGTGACCGCGGCAAGCTGATCGGCGCGGTCTCGGGGCAACCCTGAGGACGGGACCAGCAACAGCCCATCGGCGGAGACGACGACGGCATGCGCTACCCCGGGCACCTGCTGGACGAAGCTATCCACTAGCCAGCCGAACTGGCTGGGCTGGCCCGGGTATCGGGGGGCCGCTGTCGTCATTACTGATTCTCCTCGAAAGCTCGCTCATCGAAAGGTCGCTGCAGGGTGTCGGTCCAGGTGAGCTGCTCGTCAGGACCGATGTGAGCGTGGCGCCCCACGTTCAACCCCCGCTGGTATCTGCTCAACCGCCCGCGCACAGCGTCCGGCGTACGGGCCGCCGGCCCAGCAGGGACCGGCGTCGGCAGCACGTCGCCGTCGGTATCGGGCACGAGATGCGCGCGCGGCTGCCGCTTGGGCAAGCCGGCTGGGGTGACGTCGTGGTCGACCGGGGCGCGCAGCGCTTGCGCCGCCTGCCATCCCTCGTCAAAGGGTGACCACCACTCGGCCGCAGCGGTGGATGGTGCGTCGTTCACCGGTGCAGTCTGCTCGCGGAACCAGGCGGACACCATTTCGAAGATCTCTTCGCGAACCTCCTCGGGCTGACCGACCGTCCCACGGCCCGTCGGCATCGCACTGCTCGGGGGCAGCGAATTGGCCGGCGGCGCGGCGCTGCTCAATGCATCAGTGGCCGCCGCAACCTGCTCCTGGTCACCCCCTCGGTCACCCGCTTGGTCACTACTGCCGAAGAGCTCGAGCCACTCCTGCTGCGCCGTGCGCGGCTGGCTGCGCTGCGAGGTGACCACGCCGTGCGAGGTTGGGTTGATCGAGGCTGGGCTGAACAACTCACCCTCGGTGGCCTCGTCGATCACAGATACCTGCAGCGGCAGCTGTCCTTCGGGCCCGCTCCACCCAGGCGACCAGGATTCGCGCTCCGATGTTCTGGCTGGGGCGCGATCCATCGGTACCCGGAGGTCGACTGTGACCAGGGAGGGAGGCAACAGCACGGTCGCGGTGATCCCGTCGCCCCCGAGGCGCTGGCGCAACCGCACCGAGATGCCATGCTGCGAGGCCAACTCGCGCACCACGAACAGACCCATCTGACCGGAGACCGACACGTCGGCCGCTGGTGCGGAGGCCAGGCGTGCGTTGATCTCCTGCAGTTCGTCAAGAGCGATCCCGGGCCCGGAGTCGGTGATCTCCACCAACAGGCTCTTGTCTTCGGTCAGCACGCTGGCCAGGGTCACCATGGTGCCCTGCGGGGCGACGCTGGTCGCGTTGTCGAGCAACTCTGCAATGAGGTGAACCAGATCGTTGGCGATCGGGCCGGCCACCATGGCCGGGGGGGACGGGCACACCGTCACCCGCTGATACTGATCGATCTCCGAGACAGCGTTGGTCAGCACATCGAGCACCGCCATCGGCCCTTCGGCGCCACGGCGCACCGTCCCGCCGGCCAGCACAAGCAGGTTCTCACTGTGCCGGCGCATCCGGGCGGCAAGGCGATCGAGCGCCACCAAGCTACTCGTCAGTGCCGGGTCGTGTGTTTGGCTGCGCACCTCTTCGATCAGCTGCAGCTGCCGGTGCAGCAGCCGCTGGCTACGACCGGAGAGGTTGACGAAGACGTCGTTGAGGCTGCTGCGCAGCTGGGCCTGCTCGGCGGCCAGCCGGACTGCCTGGACGTGCACGGTGTCGAACGCCCTGGCGACCTGGCCTACTTCCTCCCTGGAGTGCACCGGCACTGGGTCCATGGTCATCTGGCCAGGGCAACAATCGGCGCTCCGGAGTTGCTCGGCGGCCTCCGGCAGCCGCCGGTCGGCGACCTCGAATGCGGCGGTACGCAAGGCGCGCAGCGGTTGCAACAGCGAGCGCACCACGACGACGAGCAGCGCGACGGCGAGCAGCAGCAGCGCGGTGACAGCGGCGCCATCCCAGAACGCCTCGTGCCACGCCCGATCGCTGCGCGCCACGGTGTCCTTCCGCAACTCGCTGAGCAGGGTGATCTCGCCCTGGCGGATGTCTTCGACGGTCCCCACCGCCGCGGAGCTCCAGTCACCGGGCACGGTCTCCAACGGTGCTCCACGCTGCGCCCGGTCCAGCGCGGCGGACAGCAACCGCTTGCGATCGACCACTGCCCTGGCGCCGAAGTAGAGCTGCCCTTGTTCGGGAGACACGTCTTGGCCGAACTCGTCGGCCGCAGCGTCGAACCGGGCGTCAGCGGTGCGCAACGTCATCTGCTGATCGGCGAACAAGACGCCGGACAAGATCCCGGCCAGCAATGCCGCATGCTGGTAAGCAGCCTGTTCCTGGGCGACCGCGAGCGCCTTGACGCCGTCGGCTTGGCGGGCTAACGAGTCCGGCGCCCCGTCCAGCGCTCGACGGTCGACCTTGAGCAGCGCCGCGATGAGCGCGGAATACGCCACGACGGCGTCGCGCGCGGCGGCGTTGCCTGGAGCAACGTTGGGCCCCACGGTGGCCCTGCGCAGAGCGGGAAGCCCAGACAGCCGGCTCAATGCGGCGGCCGGGAACGTCTCGCCGGCTAGCTGCGCCGCGCGCAGCGTGCTGACAGCGGAATCCACCCGCTGAGATTGAGCCGGTAGCCCGCGGTCCGCAGCGCCGCCGTTGGCCTGCATCGCGGCCACCCGGTATCGCTCGCCCTGAAGCTCGTAGATCACAACGCCCAGCTGTTGGGCGAACCTGATCTGGCCGCTCAGCGCGGCGAAACCTCGTGCGTTGCGTACCAGATCGGTGACGCGCAAGGCCCCGAGTACGGCGGCAAGCAGCAGGGGCACCAACAGCACCGCGGTGAGTTTGGTGCGCAGCCGCCAGTCCTTGAGCCGCCACCGACCACCGCCACGTCGCAACGCCGCGCCACCGGCCCCGGGCATGGCGAAGCCAGGCCCGGCAGCGAAACCTTGCGTAGTCAGTTTGTGACGTACAGTAGCGACGTCGGGAGAGCCGTCGGGACGGCCGGAAGGTGGTCTAGCCCGCACTTCATGGCCGGTCACGCTGCGCACTCTCCCCACTCGACGATCACGCGGGAGTCGCCACCGACTTCCGCATGGCGTGCTCGACCAAGGCGATCAGGGTGCTCTTGGTCGATTCCCGCTCACGGGCGTCGCACGGGACGATAGGTACCGCAGGCCCGATGGCCAGCGCTTCCCGGACGTTCTCAACGCTGTGGCTGAGCACGCCGTCAAAGCAATTCACCCCGACAACGTAGGGCAGACCACGGTCTTCGAAGAAGTCCACCGCCGCGAAGCAGTCGGCCAGCCGCCGGGTGTCCACCAGGACAACCGCGCCGATCGCACCACGCACGAGGTCATCCCACATGAACCAGAAGCGATGCTGCCCCGGGGTGCCGAACAGGTAAAGGATCAGTTCCGCATCCAGTGACAACCGGCCGAAGTCCATCGCGACGGTGGTGGTCGACTTGTCCGGAGTGGCTGCGAGGTCATCCACCGAGGTACTCGCATCAGTGAGCACAGCCTCGGTGGTCAGTGGCGCGATCTCGGATACCGTGCCGACGAAGGTCGTTTTGCCGGCCCCGAAACCACCGCCTATGACGATCTTCGCGGATATCACGCTCGGCCGGCTGCCCGCGCCTGGCCGCACGGGGGGCGGACCGGATCGAGCCGGGTCAGGCTTGACCGCCGCCGCCGACGCACCCCCGTAGGACCGTGCCCGATCAGAGTCGACGAAGTCCACTCAACACCCTTTCCATCAAGGCCACATCCGGCGTGTTGCTGGAGCCGTTCGCGCTGCGGTGCACCACGACCAGGCCGATGTCCGCCATGTCCGCCAGCAGAACCCGGACAACACCCAGCGGCAGGGATAGTAGAGCGGCCACTTCGGCCACCGATCGGGGGTCACTACACAGCTCGGCCACCGCCCGGTGCTCCTCGCTGGTCAGCACCGCCACGTCGTGACCGTGCTCGCTGGTCGATACCAGCGTTTCTACCGCGAGATCGAATACCGGTGCGGTCCGGCCCCCAGTCCAGGTGTAGGGCCGTACCACCGACGCCGAGATCGCCGGCTGGCTCCACTGGGCGGGTTCTGCGGCCGACGACGACAGCTGCTGCGCCGGGCGCTGCTGATCCACCGCAGCCGGCTGCGCAGCCGGCTCCGCAGCCGGCTTCTTGCGGCCGAAGGGCCAGGGGCCACCGACGAAATCGTTCACCAAACCGGCGAACGACTGCTCATCACCGTCGTCACCGCTGGGTCTGCTCACTGCTGCCTCAACGACCCAGCGCGCCATGCAGCTCGGTACGCGAGTGCGGGGTGAGTTGCTGACCGACCCGGTCTACCAGCAGCGTCATCTCATACCCCACCAACCCGATATCGCAGGTCGGCGCGGCGAGCACCGCAAGACTGGAGCCATCACTGATCGACATCAGCAGCATGATCCCGCGTTCGAGTTCCACCACCGTCTGCACGACTTGACCGGCGTCGAAGCAGCGGGCCGCTCCCTGGGCCAAACTGACCAGCCCGGACGCCACCGCGGCGAGCTGATCGGCACGGTCCCTGGGCAGGTGCGTCGAAGCGGTCATCGGCATGCCTTCGGCCGACACCACCAATGCGTGCGCCACCCCGGCAACTCGGTTGACAAAGTCGTCGACCAACCACCCGAAGCGGCTCGGTTGCGGCTGCGGAACGGTCACTTCGTCCGCCCTTCTGCACCCTGGTGCTCCGGCGTCGATCCGTCAGCTTCCAGCTCGAGGTTCCGGCGGGTCTGGCGCCCTTCGCGGATTCCCTGCTGGTAGCTGGCCAGCCGGCCGCGAATTGACTCCGCGCTACGCACCGGCGCGCTCGCGGGCTCGGCCGCACCCGCGGCACCCGGCACCAGCAATGCCCGAGGCTGGCGCCGCGGCAACCCCATGGCGGTGGTTTCCGCACTCACCGGCATCGCCAGTGCCTCGGCCGCCCGCCAGCCATCATCCGCGGCGCCCCAGTCCTGCGCCGGCGCACCGCCTGGACGGGCCTCACCCAATGCGGGCATCGGCTGGCCCGGTGAGCGGGGCTTGCCGACGTCGCCGGATTCGGATTCGATCAATGTACGTCCTGGCTGGCGACGCATCAGGGGCGGTGAGCCCGCAGTAGCCGACGCTGTCGTCTTCGTCGCGGCGGCATCCGCCAGCGCAGTATCGGCAGCCGGGGCATCCGGCAACGGCGCGTCCGGCGACGAGGGCCCCCGCGTCGGCGCACCCACCGGCCCACGCGCCGCTGGCGCAGTCCAGCGCACCGGGACCGCCTCGTGTTCCTTGAACCACGCCGACGCCACGTCATCAAAGATCGGCGTGGAGTGCTGCAGCGTCACCCGCTGCCCCGGTCCAACCGGACCCACCGGTCCCGCCACGGTGGCGCGCGCTGGCCGGAACAGATCCGCGCTGGACCCGACGCCAGCGACATCCACCGGGCCGTCGACCGATGGGCCGGCCGTCGGTCCTGGCGGAGCCGGTGGCGGCTGCGCCGGCCCCGACGCTGACGGTGAACGCTTGCCGAGCCGCTGCGGCAGCTCAGGATCGCCGCTTGTCTCGTGGCCGATCGCCGCAGGGCTTTCCACTATGGTCTCCGGGCCGCCCACAGCATCCGCGTCAACGTCCGCGTCAACCTCCGGGTCGACGTCCGGCTTAACGTTTGCGTCGACGTCCGGGTCGACGTCGGGGTCGACTTCGGGCTTGACGTCCGCATCAACGTCCGGCTTTACGCCCAGCTCAATGTCCGGGTCGACGTCGGGCTTAGCGTCCGCGTCGCCGTCAGGGTCGACATCCGCGTCGCCGTTCGCGCTGACGCCTGGTCGAGGAACCGGGATCGCGTCGCCGGCACCGACGACTACCGGCAGCGCGGCGTCGTCCCCACCGGAGCCGTTGGTCCCGGTCAGCGCAGCGCCAGCCGCCGGGCTGGGCTCGATCGTCTCCGAAGCCACCCGCACCAGCCGCGTCGGCATGATCACGGAGGCCCAGACGCCCACCTCGCCGTCCCCGCGGCGCAGCTGCACCGCGATGCCGTGCCGGCCGGCCAACCGACCGACGACGTAGAGCCCCATCCGGCGGGACACCGAAGCGTCCACCACTGGTGGGTTGGCCAACCGGTGGTTGGCTTCGACGAGCTCAGCCTCCGTCATCCCGACACCGCGGTCGGCGACCTCGATCGAGACCGACCCGTCCGCGGCGAAGTCGCTGGAGACCATCACGTGGCTATCCGGTGGCGAGAACTGAGTCGCGTTGTCGAGCAGTTCGGCCAGCAGGTGCACCAGGTCGCTCGCCGTCCGACCGAGAACCAGCACCGCGGGTGGCTGCTGGAGCACGAGCCGTTGGTACTGCTCCACCTCGGAGACCGCGGCGCGCAGGACGTCGACCAACCGGACCGGCCGGCCGGATCTGTTGGCCGCATCGTTGCCCGCGAGGACCAGCAGGTTCTCGCTGTTGCGCCGCATCCGGGTGGCGAGGTGGTCGAGCTGGAACAGGTTGTCCAGCTGTTGCGGGTCCTGCTCACCGCTCTCGAGCCGGTCGATGAGCTTGAGCTGGCGCTCGACCAGACCCTGCGTGCGGCGCGACAGGTTGACGAAGATGTCGTTGACGTTGGCGCGTAGCTGGGCCTGCTCGCCGGCCAGCCGGACCGCCTGGCTGTGCACCTCGTCGAACGCCCTGGCGACCTGACCGATCTCCTCGCGAGTGCCCACCGGTACCGGCTCGACCGCGGTATCGGGCAGTTCGCCGTCACGGATCCGGGCCATCGCCTCGGGCAGCCGCCGATCGGCGATGTCCAGAGCGGTGCGCTTGAGCACTCCCAGCGGCCGCAGCAGCGCCCGGGTCACGAAGATGCCGACCAGCACACCCAGACCCAGCGCGAAGAACAGGATGACCGAGTTCAGGCCGGCCGCGGTTCGCACGTGGTCAAGTAGCGCTTGCGCGGTCCGTTCGATCCGCTGCCGAAGGTTCTTCTCGACGGTGGCGATGTTGTCGATGACCACCGCGTTGCGCTGATCCCAGTCCTGCGGCGAGGCACCCAGCGGCTGGGCCGCCAGACCGCGATTGAGCACCAGCTGCAACAGCCGCTGCCGGGACAGCTCAGCGTCCGGTCCGACTCCAGCGATCGCGCTGGCGCGCTCCGCGGGCCCCAGGGCCGCCCGTAGTGCGTCCTGGTCGGTGACCTGCCGGACGGCCGCGCTGCGCAGATCTTCGATCTGGCCGGTACCGAGACGGTTGGTGTACAGCGCTGCTGAGACGATCGCGTGCTGCCGGCTGATCTGCTCGCGACCGGCGACCAGGGAATGCACGGCGGCAGCGTCGTTGGTGACGGCGACGTCATCGAGCTGGCGGGTCAGCGCGGAATCCAGCTCGATGAGGGGGTCGATCGCGTCGCTGTACTCGGTGACGACCACCTCGACGGGGCCGAAGCCGGTGGTCACGCTGGCTCGCAGGGGCCCTAGCGCGCCCAGCGCGGCGAGCGGGGATCGAGTGAAGTCGAGGCCCTCGACCTGGGCGGCGGACCCTGCGACCACTCGCACATCGGTGTCGACGGAGCGGAACTGCACGTCCAGTGGCCGCCGGTCGCCGGCACGGCCGGTGGCCACGAACGCCGTAGCCATGTCCCGTTCCCGCTCCACAGCGCCGATCAGATCGGATAACTGCTGCTGCACGCGCACGATCTGGGTGATCCGGGCATAACCCGGCGCGGCGCCCGCCTCATCCACGATCCGCAGCACACCCGCGACCAGGGCGACGATGGTCGGCACCAGCAGGACCGCGGCCAGCTTGACCACCACTGGCCAGTTGCGCCAGTACCACCGCGACCGCTGAGTCGTCGGGCCGGTCGGCGCCCCCGCTTTCACGGGAGGGGGGAGTACGGCGGTCATCGCGCCGCCTCCGCGGAAGCCGGGCGTCGCGAGCTACTCGCTGGCACGGTGAGGTCCCTCCCAGGAGTCGACGGTGGCCGGGCATCCGGCGCACACGGGTAACCGCGGTTGTGGGCCATCCCCCACCGCACGGAGGTAACGTCTCGGGCACCGAGCCGGATACGCCCGATGTAGGGGACGGACGATACGGCGCGCCGAGCTGTGCCGTCCCGCGGGTCTCGTTCCCGTCCTATCAGACCGCTTACCGTCCTATTTGACCGCTGACCGCGCCAGTGCCTTGGCGGGACAATACCCGCGCGGCGTAACTTTCCTTACCCTGATGGCCGGGCTTAACCACCCAAAGTAATTGTGTTCAACCCGGACGATCCCAGCCACGCCTCGAGTGCCTCGGGAGCGGGGGCACGGGCCGCACCTGGGACACTGGTTGCAGACCGAGCCGATCACCCACCCGTGGTGCTTGCCAATCGGAGGAACTCGTTGGGCTCATCACCGGAGGTCGGACCGCTCATCGTGCAGTCCGACAAGACGCTGTTGCTGGAGGTCGACCATCCGGCGGCGGGGCTGGCACGCGCTGCGATTGCTCCGTTCGCTGAGCTCGAGCGCGCGCCGGAACACGTGCACACCTACCGGGTGACCCCGCTAGCGCTGTGGAACGCGCGAGCCGCGGGTCACGACGCCGAACAGGTGGTCGACGCGCTGGTGCGCTTCTCCCGGTATGCCGTGCCACAGCCGTTGCTGGTCGACGTCGTGGACACGATGGGCCGCTACGGGCGGCTGCAGCTGGTAGCGCACCCGACGCACGGGCTGGCGCTGGTCGCGCTGGACCGCGCGGTGCTCGAGGAAGTGCTCCGACACCGCAAGATCGCCCCGATGCTGGGGGCCAGGGTCGACGACGACACCGTGCTGGTGCATCCCTCCGAGCGCGGACGGCTCAAGCAGGGCCTGCTCAAGGCCGGGTGGCCGGCTGAGGACCTGGCCGGCTACGTCGACGGTGAAGCGCACGCGATCGAGCTGGTCGAGGATGGCTGGTCGCTGCGTACGTACCAGAGCGATGCGGTGACCGGGTTCTGGGCGGGCGGTTCCGGGGTCGTGGTGCTGCCCTGTGGGGCGGGAAAGACCCTGGTCGGGATCGCTGCGATGGCCGAAGCGCAAGCGACCACGCTGATCCTGGTCACCAACACCGTCGCCGGGCGGCAGTGGAAGCGCGAGCTGGTCGCGCGTACCTCGCTGTCCGACGATGAGGTCGGCGAGTACTCCGGTGAGCGTAAAGAGATCCGTCCAGTGACGATCGCGACCTACCAGGTGATGACCCGCAAGTCGAAAGGTGAATACCGGCATCTGGATCTGTTCGATTCCCGGGATTGGGGCCTGATCATCTACGACGAGGTACATCTGTTGCCCGCGCCGGTCTTCCGGATGACCGCCGATCTGCAGTCCCGCCGACGGCTCGGGCTGACCGCGACCCTGGTGCGCGAGGACGGTCGGGAAGGTGACGTGTTCTCCCTGATCGGCCCCAAGCGCTATGACGCACCGTGGCGCGACATCGAGTCGCAAGGGTGGATCGCGCCAGCGGACTGCGTGGAGGTACGCGTCACCCTGACCGACGCCGAGCGGCTGCGCTACGCCACCGCGGAGGCAGACGAGCGCTACCGGGTGTGCTCCACCGCGCGGAGCAAGCTGGCCGTCGTGGCCGCCATCATGGAGCGCCACCCGGACGAACCGACCCTGGTGATCGGCGCATACCTGGAGCAACTTGCCGAACTCGGCGAAGCCCTGGACGCGCCGGTGGTGCAAGGCTCCACCCGCAACTCTGAGCGGGAAACGCTCTACGAGGCGTTCCGGCAGGGCGAAGTACGCACCCTGGTCGTGTCCAAGGTGGCCAACTTCTCCATCGACCTGCCAGAGGCCTCAGTGGCGGTTCAGGTCTCCGGCACGTTCGGTTCCAGGCAGGAGGAGGCTCAGCGCCTCGGCCGCCTGTTGCGCCCCAAGGGCGATGGCAGGCAGGCGCACTTCTACTCTGTGGTCGCTCGGGACACCCTGGACACCGACTA
>QHBY01000469.1:0-143 GCA_003244245.1 Pseudonocardiales bacterium | reverse complement strand
CGCTTCCTCGCCGAGCAGGGCTATGCCTACCGCATCGTCGACGCCGACGACCTCCTAGGCCCAGCCATCCCCCAAGTCGACTAGCACTGTCGCCGGTCAACCGCCCTCCCGTCCGGCGTTTAGTCCGAACTTACTTGATCTTC
>QHBY01000468.1 GCA_003244245.1 Pseudonocardiales bacterium | reverse complement strand
ACCCCCGGCACGAAACCACTTAATGTGCGCCGCCGGGGTCTAGGGCCGCGAGCCGGCTTGATCGTCGCAGCAGTGTGCGCCGCGGGCCGGTTGAGAAAATTATATCCATGCCTGGGCCGGAGAAACCCGTCAGGATCTTAACAAACGAGAACAGTTCCGAACGAGAGTCTGCGGGCGCCTCCCCGCCAGGTTGGCTGAGCCTTTACACGAGAGCAAATATGGACCGTGTGCGGTTCGGCGAACACCACCACTCACTCAGCGGAGCAACCGATGACACTGACCAGCCCACCCCCAGTCGTGGCGCCGGCGCCACTGGCGTGATGGGGAAGTTACCCGAATCGTTGAGCTGGTTGCGCCAGCCGTTGGTTCAGCTGCGCGCCAAGTTGGCGCAGGTCACAGAGGCCGCGCTCGCGGCTGGGCTGGCCTGGGGCGTGGCGCACATGTTGTTCCCGAACCACGAGGCCACCTTCGCCCCGTTCTCGGCGATCGTGGCGCTAGGCGGTGGTCGCGGCGGGCGGGGCGCGCGGGCGTTGCTGATGCTGATCGGGGTGCTGGTCGGGGTTGGGGTCGGCGAGGTCACGGTGGACACCGTCGGCAGCGGTAGCTGGCAGGTCGGTCTTGCGGCAGGTGTGGCGATGTTGCTGGTCTCGCCGCTGTTGGTCGATTCGTTGGCGCTGATCCAGGCAGGAGTGGCGGCGGGCATCGTGGTGGCTACCCATAGCCAGGCCGCCGGCTACACCCGGTTCCTCGACGCCTTAATCGGCGCGGCGATCGCTTTGCTCATGACCCAGGTGCTGTTCACCCCCAACCCGATGCGGCTACTGTCCAAGGCCGCCACCCCGGCGCTGAGCGCCATCGCCGAGGCGCTGGGCGACGTCGCGCGCGGGCTGTCCGAACGTGACTCCGGGGCACTGGAGGACACGATCCAGCGTTTGCGCGCCGCGCATCGGCCCCTCGCGGCTTTCACCGACACCCAGCTGCTGAGCCGCGGGATGGCGCGACGCACTGTGCGCGGGCGGTGTCACGGCGCTGAGCTCGCGACGCTAGATCACCGCCTGGATGGAATCAGCGCGCTCTACACCAGCGCGGCCGCGCTGGCCCGGGGCGCGCAACCGCTCATCGAGCGGCGGGTAGAGGTCCCCGAGGACGTTGCGGCCGCAGTGGCGGCGCTGGCCGACGCCACGTCTGCACTGGCCGAGAAACCAGACGGGGACGACGCGAGGCGCCGGGCCGCCCAGTGTGCTGCCGAGGCCGAGCGGCTGCAGGCGCCCGACGCCGACCCAGCCACAACGCTGTTGTTGGAGGAAGTGCGCCAGGCCGGCACGGAGCTGACCCGCATCGCCGGATACCAGCCCTCAAGTACGGCTCGAGCCGGTTAGTCGCACCATATCTACGCCAGGGCGGGACAACCGCGTCCGGATATTAACAAACGAGACCGGCGGCCACCGCCGCGGCGCGGACCCATTCGGTGATCCCGCCGCAGCGGGTGACGTCGATCTGCAGGCAGTCCACCGCACCGGCGGTGACCATGCGGGCGAAGTAGGCCAAATCGTAGCCGTACTAGCCGGCCGCGGTGTCCGGGTTGGTCTGGTCGCGGACCTCGCGCAGGCCGTCGAGGTCATCGGAGCTGACCGGCTCTTCGAACCAGACGACGTCCGACTCGGCCATGGCGCGGGCCATGCAGATGGCCTGCTTGCGGCGGTAGCCGCCGTTGGCGTCGACGTAGAGGTCGGCGCCGGGGCCGATGACCTTGCGGGCGAAGGCGATGCGCGCCAGGTCCCGCCGCTCGCAACCGCCCCAGGACTCCCCAACCTTGATCTTCACCCGGGGGATGTCCCACTCGCCCACCCACCCAACGGCCCAGTTGGGCGGCAGCGGTGGCGTCGTCGTAGGTGGTGAACCCGCCGCTGCCGTAGATCGGTACGTCCTGGCGAACAGCCCCGAGCAGCCCGCACACTGGCAGGTCGAGGAGCGTGGCTTTTGAAGGTCCCAGGGCGGTGTCCACCGCGCTGCTCGCGCACGACACCAGCCCGGGGCGCCCCAGGTTGCGCACCGCGGTCACCATCGCCTGCGACGATCCGGGCACGTCCAGTGCGGGGCGCCCGGTCACCGCGGCGGTCAGTGGCCCGTCGATCACGG
>QHBY01000467.1:861-3195 GCA_003244245.1 Pseudonocardiales bacterium | reverse complement strand
ACGCCCCCCGAGGATGGGCTGCGCCCTTGGCGCACCGTGCGAGACGTAATCGCGGACCTCCCCGAACCGGTCGAACGACGGGAGACACCCGGTCTCATTCACCACGTCGGCTGGCCGGGAGCGCGCGAATACCCCGGCCACACGCCCAACGCGCTTGACCGACCCGCGAAAACAGTCAAGGCCGGGGTCCATGGCGTGCCGGGAGGCGAATCAGTGCTGCGCCGCGACGATGGCAGCATTCGCTACCTCACCGTCCGCGAAGTCGCGCGGATCATGACGTTCCCCGACGATTGGCGACTAGAAGGGCCGCGAGGAGAACAAATGCGGCAACTCGGCAACGCTGTGCCGGTCGAGCTCGGCGCGGTCCTGGGCCGAGCGATCGCGGAAACCCTCACGACTCCATGACCGCCGCACCCCTCGAAGCGCCAGCGACCAGCCCAACCGCTCGTGACCCGGCCGTCACCAGCCGCATAATGCGGTCAGTGCGGTCCAAGAACACCAAGCCCGAGCTTGCGCTGCGTCGCGCCGTTCACGCTCGTGGAGGCCGTTTCCGCCTCCATGCCGCGGACGTGCCCGGTCGGCCCGACATGGTTGTGCGCGGCCGCAAGGTCGCCATTTTCGTCGACGGCGACCTGTGGCACGGCAACCCCGCCGAGTGGCAACGGCGTGGTCGGTCCAGCCTGTCCGACCTGTTCCCGACCCGGACCGCGTGGTGGGTAGCGAAGATCGAACGAAACATGCAGCGAGACCAGGACGTCAACCGCGAGCTGCACGCGCGCGGATGGCGAGTGCTGCGGATCTGGGCCAGTGACATCACGGCCGACACCGACGCGTCGGCGCGCGTCGTGCTGACGGCGCTGAGGGAACGAGCATGAGCCGACACCGTGATCAACGACCTAACCCCGCGGCGTATCGGCCGCCGGCCGGACTCACGCTCGATCAGCGAGCCGCAGAACAAGACGAAGCCGCCGGCAGTAGGACGACTCGCCTCGTGACTCGCGATGACGGAACGATCGTGTCGGCCAGCGTCGCGCTGCGGTGCTACCCCAACAGCCGCAGGGTTTATGCCTACCTCCGCTGGTCGGCGTCATCCAGGGGCACCGCTGAGCGCTACATCGGTGACGTCAGCGATTGCCCAGACCGTGCCACAGCACTCCGAGATGCCTGGCGACAAGCAGGTTCGGCCCATAGCGAACATGTCCCCCAATCCACCGACACGCCAGCACGGACCTGAAGGATCTTCATGGATATCACCCCGTCACCTCGCATCCTGCGGATGCTCGGCGAGATCGAATTCGATGAGTGGCAGTGCGTCGCGGAGCTCGTCGACAACGCGTTTGACGACTTCACCGAGATCGTTCGCGACGGACAGACTTGGCCCGGTGGATTCAAAGTCAGTGTGACGCTTCCGGGACTCGCCGCCAACCTCGCGGGAGCCGAGGTGGTCGTGCGAGACACCGGCCGCGGCATGACCCGGGACACCCTTGAGCAAGCCGTCCGCGCGGGATGGTCCAGCAACGACCGGTTCGACAAGCTCGGACTGTTCGGTATGGGATTCAACGTGAGTACCGCACGGCTTGGGAGACGTACACGCGTCCTCACCACGCGCGCTGGCGACCCCGAATGGATCGGCGTGGAGATCGACCTCGACACGCTCGGGTCCGACTTTGAAGCTCTCGATATCACCGAGCCGAAGGACGACCCGAGCGAGCACGGCACCCGAGTCGAGATCAGTCATCTGATCCAGGATCGAGCTGAATGGCTTCGACGCAACGCCGAAGGGCTCCGCACCACGCTCGGGCGCGTCTACGGATGGCTGCTCGACAACCGCCCGTTCGAACTCTGGGTCCAAGGCGTCAAGGTTGCTCCACGCCGCGCATGCCGGTGGGGTGATGACCGCTTCGTCATCTACGGCAGTGGCGCCAACGCGGAGAAGATCCCGGCCTACATCGAGATCGAGGAGAAGTTCGAGCCTGCCGACGCGTGCGAGATTTGCGGGAACTGGCAGAACGTCGGCAAGGAGGTTTGCGATCAGTGCGGCAGCCAGTATTTACGTGAACGGGAAAGGCGGCTCCACGGTTGGCTCGGCGTCCAGCGGCACCTCGACAAGCGCGACTTTGGGATTGACTTCCTCCGCAACGGCCGCAAGATCTTGCAGTACGACAAGCGTCTCTTCAATTGGACCAATCCGAATGACCCCACAGCGGGGGTTGACGTCGAGTACCCCGTTGAACTTGCCAACCAAGGCGGTCGGCTCATCGGCGAGATCCATCTGGACTATGTCCCGGTTCACTACGACAAAAACGCGTTCGAGTACAGCGACCGCGGATGGAA
>QHBY01000467.1:0-834 GCA_003244245.1 Pseudonocardiales bacterium | reverse complement strand
CCCCCCCCCCCCCCCCCGCCTCTTCCTGGGCTACCGCCGTAACGATGCGGGAACCCGCTGCCTCATCCCGGGAGATGGGTCCCGTCCTCTGCATGAAGAAACTCGGCAGTGGGCGCGCAAGTTCTGGGCTGGTGACCAGGACTACCAGACAGATCAAAAGTGGTGGGCCCAGGTCGTCGCCCACGACGAGCGACAGAAGCAAGCCAAGTTGGACAAGGCGACGGGCGATTCCTCCGGAGGGGCTGATGAAGCGGCCGTTCTCGCCGCCCTCGGCGGCGGAACAGCAGTCACGACGCGTGCGGATTCGGCCGTCCTGGACGATTCGCCGACCGACGCCGACGCGGCCCCCTCTCCTCCGAAGTCGGAGACCGTTCAAGAGCGGTTGACCCGGTATATCGGGGACAGCTCGATGCTGCCGGAACTAAGCCGCGACTTCGGCCTCCCGGACCTCGGTTCGATCAAGGTCGAAACCCGTGCGCTCACCGGGCTCATCCAGGACGCCGCCGGTAACGCGACGCCGATCTGGCTCGCCCAAGGCGCTGGCGGAACCGCGACCGCGCTGGTCGACCTGAGCCACAACGCCTTCACAAAGCTCGGGCTCGAACCCGCCGAGCTTCTCCTCACCGAACTGAGCGCGGCACTGAAGGTGAAAGCCGACAGCCCTCTAACCCACTCACAGATTGCGTCACGTCTTCGCGCATCTTGCCTGCCCGACACCGCGGTCGACGCGGTCGTGATACGAACCCAAGCCGGAGAGCTCCTCGCCGACATACGCCAGCGCATGGCAGATAACGTCGCCGCCGACGCGCAGCGCGCACTCACTTACCTTGACCC
>QHBY01000466.1 GCA_003244245.1 Pseudonocardiales bacterium | reverse complement strand
GCCCTAATTCAGCGGCCTCCTAGTCGCGCTAGCCGATGCGCACCGCACTGCGGGAGGCGCAGCCGCGGGGGCAGGGCTGAGTGAGCTCGCCCGCGAGCACTACATCCGGAGTTTGGAGTGTGCCGGAGCCGGAGGAGACCCGCTGCGAGCTGTGGTGAGCCTGGATAACCTGGGATGCAGAGAGCTGGACGTCGCGCCGAATGAGGCCCTGAAGTTGTTCCAGCTTGGCGCGGCAACCGCTCCCAGCCCGCTGTCCCGCGCGTTGGTCGAGTACCACTGCGCTCTCGCGCTTGGACTCGGCGGTCTCGCGGAACAGGCCCTGGCGGCACTGCGCCGCGCCCGCGACACCTACCAGGCGGCCAGCGACGAACCCCGGCCGTGGAAGCATTTCGCAACCGCGCTGCCGCACATCGCAGGACTTACCCACCTCGCGCTCGGCCGCTTCGACCGCGCCGCAGTGGCATTCGCTGCGACAGGGGATGGGCCGAGCCACACGGCGACATGCACGATATACCACCTCAGTTATCTCGCGACCGCGCAGCTGCGGTGCGGCGAACTGCGATCTGGCCTGCTCACCGCGACACGGGCGATCGGCCTGGCGAAGCGCCTGCGGTCGGTGTCGGTGCGGCACAACCTCGGGACTCGGCGTGTCAGGATCTGGCTCGCGAGCTGGCGACGCTGCGCAGTGCGGCGTGACTCAGGACGACCGCCGGGCCGCCACGGCTAAACACTGGGGATTGGCCGACTACTCCGGTCTCGCGAGGCGCCTCGAGCCGGCGGCGGACGCGCTGGTCAACGCGGTCGCGCCAAAACCGGGCGATCGCGTTCTGGACGTCGCAGCCGGTACCGGCAACGTCGCGGTGCGAGCCGTCGCGCGCGGCGCGCAGGTCACCGCCTGCGACATCGCCCCGCGGATGGTGCAGCTGGGCCGGGAGCGCACCGGACCCGAGGTGCAATGGTTCGAGGCCGACGTCGAGAACCTGCCGTTGCCCGACGCCACCCTCGACGTAGCGCTGTCCGCATTCGGTCTGATCTTCGCGCCGCGGCCCGAGGTGGCCCTGGCCCAGCTCCGCCGCGTGCTGGTGCCCGGCGGCCGGTTGGCCCTCACCGCGTGGACCGCCGACGGCTGCATAGCCGAGCGGGCCCGCATCGTCAAAGAGTTCGTCCCCCCAATCCAGCCGCTCCCGACACACTGAGCTGGGGGGATCCGGAGATCCTGGCGCACAGGCTGGCCACCGGGTTCACCGACGTGCGCATCGAGCGCCGGTCGCTGCCCTGGCATTTCGACTCCGGCCCCGCGCTGACCGCGTTCCTCCAAGCGCACTCGCCGGCGCACGTCGCCGCGATGCACGCGGCCGGTGATCGTGCCGGTGAGATGTTGGCCGCGATCGAGCGGCACGCATCGCCCGACGGCGGACCAGTGCGGCTCGACGCCGAGTACCTGCTGGCTCGCGCCCTCGTCCGGTAACCGCCGTCAGCACAGCAGTGCGGGGATGTCCCGGGCAGCTACTGGTGGGGCGAACGCGGCGCCACGGGCGGAGTCGGCGCCGGCGCCACGCCACCAGGACACCTGCTCGCCGTCGTCGAGATCCGTCACCGCAACGGCGGCGCCGGTCCCGCGGATCAGTGGTACCAGGTTGGCCAATGCGGAGCGCACCACCGAGCCAGGCTGCTGCGCGGCGGCGGCGACCAAGGAACCGGCCAGCTCCACCCCGTGCACCGGCAGGGATTCCAGCAAGATCAGGTTCCCTGCTGCCTGGCCGTACCGGGTGAGCTGGGTGCGCACTCCGATGTCGGCCAGGGTGGCCACGTTGTCGAGCGCATCGCCGTGGCCCGCGACGATCACCTCGACTGGCATTCCGAGCTGGATGTCCTCCGGTCGCAGCTGCGCCGCGTGCAAGGCGTCGTGAACTATCGCCACCAGGTCGGGGTCCTTCGTCAGGTGGGTAGCCAGATCGACGCGGATCGGCGGCACCGCCGTCCCCAGCTGGTCACGCCAGCCGCGAAGCTGCTCACAGGCGTGCCGCAGCATCCACGGTCCGATCGTCAGGACCAGGCCGGTCTGCTCGGCGAGCGAGAGACAGTCCTCGTGCGCCGTGATACCGCGTTCCGGATGCTCCCAGCGCAGCAACGCCGCAAGCGCCACGATCCGGCCGGTATCGACCGCCGCCGGATCGAGCCGCACCAGCGGCTGATAGTTCAGCGTGACCTGCCCGTTCTCCCATGCCTCGGGCATAGCGGTGGCCAATGCGTATTTGGCCCGCTGCTCGGCGTCGGCAACTGGGTCGAACACAGCCCACTGCCCGCGGCCGGTCCGCTGGGCTCGGTGCAGCGTCGCCTCCGCGGCGCGGATCAGCTCCCTGGGGTCGGTCTCCCTGGCCGTGCGTCGCGCGATGCCGACACACGCGGAAACGGCCAGCCCGCGGCCGGCGAGGTAGACCGGCTCGGACAGCTCGGCGTTGATCCGCGCGGCGAGGGCGGCGGCGTTGGGCGTAATCGGCGATTCCTCGATAAGGATCGCGAACTCGTCGGCATCGAACCGGGCCACGAAGGCGCGCTCTCCGGCGACCAGCGATTCGAGCCGATCCGCGACCGATCGCAGCAGGAGGTCACCGATGCCGATGCCGAGGCCGTCACTGATGATCCCGAAGCAATCCAAGTCGATCTTGCAGAGCATGACGGCGGCGCTGCGATTGCGCTCGAGCACTGCTTCTGTGTGGATCGCGAAGTGCAGCCGGTTGGGCAGTCCAGTCAGCAGGTCATGCAGCGACTGATACCGCACCCGCTGCTCGAGCAGCTGCTGATCGGCGACGTCCTCGACGATCGTGACGTGGTGCGTCGGGACACCGGCCGGGTCGCGCAGCAACGAGATGGTCACCGCGACCCCGGTGGTGTCTCCGCGCCCGGTCAGCGCGGTGACCCTGTTCTGGAAACGTCCCCGCGTGCCGTCGGTGAGCGCCTGATAGGCGGCTTGCAGAGACGCCGCGTCGTCGGGATGGAACAGTTCAGCGACGTCGCGACCGGCAAGGTCGGCTGGCTTGTGGTGCAGGATTTCGATCAGCGCGCCATTGGCCTCGGTGACCGTGCCGTCCAGCCGGCTGATCACCATTCCCACCGGCGAGGCGTCGAACACCTCCCGGAACCAGGCCTCCCGCTGCGTGCGGGTGCGACGGCCCAGCGCCGCGACGTATCCGGAGGTCAGCGCGCCGAGCAGGGACACGACCTTGCCGGCCAGCCCGTCGACGGTCACCAGCTCAGGCTGCCCGAGCAGGGCATGTCCGAGGATTTCCACGGTGCGGCCCAAGCATTGCTCACCGGTGAAGCCCCGAGCCACCAGCGTCTCGCCGACTTCCGCCGCGGGCTCCGGGCGGAACTGCGACTGCCCCAGCGCGTCGATCAGACGATCGAGCTGCTCTAGCAGGCATTCCTCGATCCGCTCGCCCGGTAGCGGCAGCTCGGTGGCCGGGCTCACGGCGTCCGACCAGGCGCGTGCCAGTCCCACCAGCGAGCCACGCTGGTCGGGGCTGTTCATCTGGCTTCGTCCACCACCCGAAGTGCGTCGCCGGGCCGATCGGCCCGGCACCGCCCAAAGTGTACCGGTTATCATCGCGCTGAACTGGCCCTTTCCCCTGACTGGGGGTCTGGGCGTTCTCTACCAGTTATCCTGCGCACCGTGCGAGTCCTCGTGATCGGCGCCGGTGCCCGCGAGCACGCCCTGGCTCTGGCGCTGTCCCACGACCCGGCGGTCACCGCGCTGGCCTGCGCGCCCGGTAATGCCGGCACCGCGGCGCTGGCCGAGCAACTCGGTGTGGACGTCACCGATCCGGCCGCGCTGGCGAAACTGGCCACCGCCTGGTCGGCCGATCTGGTGGTGATCGGTCCCGAGCTCCCTTTGGTGGCCGGGGGCGCCGATGCCGTGCGGGCAGCCGGCATCGCGTGCTTCGGACCGTCGGCCGGCGCGGCGCGGATCGAGGGATCCAAGGCCTTCGCGAAGGACGTGATGACCGCCGCGGGGGTGCCCACCGCGCGCAGCGAGTTGGTGGACAATCCCGGCCGGCTGGATGTGGCGCTGAACCATTTCGGGCCGCCGTGGGTGGTCAAGGACGATCGGCTGGCCGCGGGGAAGGGGGTCGTGGTCACCGAGGATCTGGAAGTGGCCAGGGTGCACGCGCTGACCTTGCTCGACGGCGGCCACCCGGTGTTGCTGGAGTCCTACCTCGACGGTCCGGAAGTCTCGCTGTTCTGCCTTGTCGACGCCAACGCCACGGTGGTACCACTGCTACCCGCCCAGGATTTCAAGCGAGTCGGTGACGGCGACGCCGGCCCGAACACCGGCGGGATGGGCGCCTACGCCCCGTTGCCGTGGGCCCCGGAGTCGCTGGCCGGCGACGTCGTCCACCGGATCGTGGCGCCGGTGGTGGCCGAGCTCGCCCGGCGCGGCGTGCCGTTCACCGGGCTGTTGTACGCCGGCCTCGGGCTGACCACCGCGGGCCCGCAGGTGATCGAGTTCAACTGCCGCTTCGGCGACCCGGAGACCCAGGTCGTGCTGGCGCTGCTGCGCACACCGCTGGCCGGGTTGCTGATGGCCACGGTCATCGGTGCGCTGGCCCAGCAGCCCCCGCTGCAGTGGGACCCGGGGGCTGCGGTCGTCGTCGTGATGGCCGCTGAGGGGTATCCCGGCACCCCCCGAACCGGGGATGTGATCACCGGGGCGGATGGCCCCGGCGTGCTGCATGCGGGCACCCGCCGCCGCGACGACGGAGCCGTCGTGTCGGCCGGTGGACGGGTGCTCGCGGTGGTGGGAACCGGCGCCGACCTCGCTGGCGCGCGGGAGCACGCCTACCAGCGTGTCCAGCGGGTTCACCTGCCGGGGGGGCACTACCGCAGCGATATCGGATTGCCCGCGACGCGCCGCGACAATGGCCGGTTCGGGGCTCGTTGACGCGATAGCCTCC
>QHBY01000465.1 GCA_003244245.1 Pseudonocardiales bacterium | reverse complement strand
CTGAATGCTCAGGATGGAGTCGCCGCCGAGTTCGAAGAAGTTGTCTTCGACGCCGATGTGTTCCACTCCGAGTACCTCGGCCCAGACCTGGGCCAGGGTGTGTTCTGTTTCGGTGCGGGGGGCGATGTAGTGCGATACCGGTTCGGTGAGCCGGTCGGGGGCGGGCAGGGCTTTGCGGTCCAGTTTCCCGGTCGGGCCCAAGGGTAAGGCGTCCAGGACCACGAACACCGCGGGCACCATGTAGTCGGGCAGGGTTTGCGCGGTGTGCGCGCGCAGCTCGGTGGGGGTCGGCGGGGCCTGGGCCGACTCGCCGGCCGGGTCGGTGGCGGTGACCAGGTAGGCGACCAGCCGTTTGGTTCCGGGGTGGTCTTCCCGGGCGATGACGGCCACCTCGCTGATCGCGGGATGAGTGGCCAACACGGCCTCGATCTCACCCGGCTCGATCCGGAACCCGCGGATCTTGACCTGCTCATCGGCCCGACCCCGGAACTCCAGTTGCCCCTTCGGGGTCCACCGGGCCAGGTCCCCACTGCGATACATCCGCTCACCCGGTGCCCCGAACAGGTTGGCCACAAACCGTGCCGCGGTCAACCCAGGCCGACGCAGGTACCCCCGAGCCAACCCAACCCCGGCGATGTAAAGCTCACCGACCACCCCGATCGGCACCGGCCGCATCCAACGGTCCAACAAGTAGATACGGGTGTTGGGAATCGGAGACCCGATCAGCGGCTGGTCCTCGCCGGCCACCAACGGGGCACTCCAACTGGCCACCACGGTGGTCTCGGTAGGCCCATAAGAGTTGATCAACCGGCGGCCCGGCGCCCACCGGGTCACCAACTCCGCGCTGCACACATCCCCACCCACGATCACCGTGGTGAACTCGGGTAACCCACCCGCAGCGATCTCGGCGGGAATCGTGGCCAACGCGGCAGGGGGAATCAACGCATGACTGATCCGCTCCCCCTCCAACACCGCCAACAAAGACTCCCCAGCCAACGGCCCCGCAGCCGGTGGCACCACCCACACCGCCCCAGCCAGCAGCGACATCCCCAGCTCCAACACCGAGGCATCGAAACTCGGTGACGACATCGCCAATACCCGATCCCCCGGACCTACCCGGTAATGATCGATCTCCGCGGCGGAGAAACTACTCAACCCAGCATGCGACACCACCACCGCTTTAGGCGCACCGGTCGACCCCGAGGTGTAAATCACATAAGCCGGATGCGACAACACCAACGCACCCACCCGATCAGCATCACTCGGCGCCCGCCCAGGCATCGCCGCCACCGCGGCCACCACCACCGGATCATCCACCAACACCCGCACCGCACCAGCCACCACCGGAACCCGCAAACCCACCGCCGCCGAAGTCAACACCACCACCGGCGCCGCATCAGAAAGCATGAAACCGATCCGCGCCTCCGGATAGTCCGGATCAACCGGCAAATACCCCCCACCCGCCTTCGCCACCGCCAACAACGCCACCACCAACTCCACCGACCGCGGCAACGCCACCGCCACCAACCGCTCCGGCCCCACCCCCACACCAATCAACCAATGCGCCAAACGATTCGCCCGCACATCCAACTCAGCATAAGACAAACTCACCGACCCACACCGCACCGCCTCAGCATCCGGCCGCGCAGCCACCCGCACACCAAACAACTCCGGCAAACTCCCCCCCACCACCTCACGGGCCGTGTCATTAAACTCCACCAACACACGATCCCGCTCCACCCCCGGCAACAACGGCAACCCCCACACCAACTGATCCGGATCAACCGCGATCCCACCCAACAACACCAACAAATTCCCCGCCATCCGCCCCATGGTCTCCCGGTCAAACAGGTCGGTGTTGTACTGCAACGCACCGACCAGCACATCACCGGATTCCTGGAACTGCACCGTGACATCGAAATTCGCTGCCGTCACCGGCAACTCCAGAACCGAAACCTCCACCCCCGCCATCTCCGAGACCTGGCCGGGAGCGTTCTGCAACACAACCATGGCCTGGAACAACGGTGAGCGACTGGTATCCCGCACCGGCGCGAGCTCATCGACCACCCGCTCAAACGGCACGTGCTGATGAACAAAGGCATCCAGCACCGTTTCCCGGACCCCGGCCAGGAACTTGGTGAAACTCTGCCTGCCCTCCACCCGGGAGCGGAGCACGATCGTGTTGACGAAGAACCCGATCAACCCCTCCAAATCGGTCCGTTCCCTACCCGATACCACAGTTCCTACCGTGATGTCGTCCTGCCCCGACCACCGCGAGAACAACACCTGACAGGCCGCCACCAACGTCATGAACAAGGTGCCATCCAGACGATGACCCAACCCCTTCAACCCGACGACCACCTCAGCCGGAACCACGAACTCACACACCGCACCCGCAGAACTCAACACCGCCGGACGCGGACGATCAGTGGGCAACTCCAACGCCGCCGCACCCATCAACTGATCACGCCAATACGCCAACGACTCATCCAACGCCGCACCCGACAACAACTCCCGCTGCCACACCGCATAATCAACGTACTGCACCCGCAACACCGGAAGCACCGCGCCGCGCCCACACACCGCAGCGCTATACAACACACCCAACTCACCCAACATCACACCCATCGACCAACCATCGGTAATGATGTGATGCATCGCCACGGTCAGCACATGCTCACGGTCACCGAGGCGAACCACACCCACCCGCAACAACGGTCCCCGAACCAAATCAAACGGCCGGCTACTGTCCACCGCCACAACCCGCTGCAACTCCACCACACGCTGCGACTCAACCAAACCCGACAGATCCACCACCGGCAACGACACCACCGACGGCGGGTGCACCACCTGTATCCCGCGGCCATCCACCGCCTCAAACGTCGTCCGCAACGACTCATGCCGAGCCACCAAAGCGGTCAACGCCACCGAAAGCGCATCAACGTCGAGTTCCCCGCATAACCTCAACGCGAACGCAGAAATATACCCTGCCCCACCGGGCGCGAACTCCTCCAAAAACCACAACCGCTGCTGAGCAAACGACAACGGCAACTCACCCGCACGATCAGCCACACCAATAGCCGCCGACTCCGACACCACAGACCCCGACACCACCGCCGCCAACCCCGCGACCGTGGGATTGACGAACAACACCCGCGGCGACAACTCCACCCCGAAAGCCACCCGCAACCGCGACATCACCTGAATGCTCAGGATGGAGT
>QHBY01000464.1 GCA_003244245.1 Pseudonocardiales bacterium | reverse complement strand
CATGGCGGACGAAGCGCGGGATGTAGGCCAGCCACCACCAGGCGGCGTGCAAGACGCTCGCGGACCGATGGGCCTTGGTGGTGACCGGGCGGAAGGAGCAGGCGGTCATGGTCGTTTTCGCGGCCTGCGAACAGCCATGCGCGATGCCCTGATCGGGCGCCGCCGGTAGCCCTCCCGGGCAATGGGCTCGAGCTCTCGGTAGCAGCGTTCGCACACGTGCCTCTCCGGGGAGGCCATGGACTGCGCCCACCAGCCACGCACCATGATCCCCTCGAGGCTCCCGCCTGGATCGATCTCGCGGCAGGCGCACATGTCGCACTCAAGTCCTGAGGGCTGTGGCTTTCCCCCGCCGATGATGTGAGCCATCCCGTTCCTCTCCTTGCTCCCCTGAGTTCTGCCGAGCAGACGATCGCGCGTTGCCCTCAACGCCGGGTAACCGGGCTGTAAAGCTTGCGACGCGACTGCGCGTGGACCGCTCCTAGGCTTGGGGCGCCCTGACGGGCAGCAGGTCACGTTCGGCGAAGACCCGCTTGGCGACGAAGATCGCNNGCGTTGAGGGCCTTGGGGAAGCCACAATAGACCGCGGCATGGGTGATTGCCTCGACGATCTCGACCGTGCTGAGGCCGACGTTGAGCGAGGCGTTGACGTGGACCTCGAGCTGTGGCTCGCAGCCTCCGAGAGCGGTGAGCATTCCGAGGGTCACGAGCTGGCGCTGGGGCGGGGTAAGCCCGGAGCGGGCGTAGACGTCGCCGAAGCCGTAGGCGACGACGTGATGTGCGAGTGCGGGGGCTATGTCGGCGAGCGCGTCGACGACACGCTGCCCGGCCTCGCCGTCCACGGCGTCCAGGACCTGTTGGCCGCGGGCGTAGCGGGCGTGCTCGACCTCGGGTCCGAGCGCTGCATCGGTGGCGCCGGTCGTGGCGTCGGGCTGTGGGACTCCATGGCTGCTCCGTTCCGGTCTGCTCTTCAAGCAGTCCTGGCACTAGGGAATATTGCTGAATCCCGCCGTCGGCATAGGTGGTGCGGGTAGCTCTCGTCTTCAGGTCACGCTACTCATACCCAGGGCTTGCGCGGGACGAGGATGGAGGTCTCAGAAGCCTGTAGCAGCCGCTATCGCTGGTGCTATCAAGCGCTACGCGACGTAGTCCGTAGCAGGTGCTAACGCCCGTGCTATCGCCTGCTACATCGTTGGAGGACACCCCGGAGCGTAAAGGTCCTCGGGCTCAGTCGGCGCCGAGCTCGCGGGGAGGTTGTCCCGTAGTCCGTAGNNACACGAACAGCAGGAACAGCGGCGAGGTTGTCCCGTAGTCCGTAGAACTTGAAGGCGGCGGTTCTCCCGCCTCGTCCGCTCGCGTTGCGAGCGTGGCGAGTGCGAACAAGTCCACGAGGACAGGAGGAACCGCCGCGATGAGGACCGTATCGACCAGTGAGGTCGCCACCGATCAGGAGGCGACCAGCGAGCTGCCGGACCGGGTGCAGGAGGCGTTGGGCGAGCTGGCCGGCGCCGCGAAGGAAGGGCTGCTGGCGCTCAGCGTCGGAGTCGGGCTCGGGGTGCTGGCCGAGATCATGGAGGCCGAGGTAGAGGAGGTCGTCGGACCGAAGGGCAAGCACGACCCCGACCGCACGGCGAAGCGTCACGGCCACGAAGAGGGATCGGTGACCTTGGGGGGCCGTCGCGCGCCGATCAGCCGTCCGCGTGTCAGGTCGGCCGACGACGAGCACGAGCTGCCGCTCGCCACCTACCGCCACTTCGCTGACCGTGACGCGTTGACGGCGGTGGTGCTCGAGCGGATGCTCGCCGGCGTCTCGACGCGTCGCTACCGCCGCACGGGCGAGCCCGTCGGCGCTGAGGTCGAGGACGCCTCGCGCTCGACGAGCAAATCGGCGGTCTCGCGCGAGTTTGTCTCGCGCACGCGTGAGCACCTCCTCGAGCTGATGAGCCGGCCGCTGGGTGATCTGCGCCTGGCGGCGTTGATGCTCGATGGGATCGAGCTCAAGGGGCGCTGCTGCGTCGTTGCGCTGGGGATTGACAGCGACGGTGTCAAGCATCCGCTCGGGTTGTGGGACGGCTCGACCGAGAACGCGACGGTCGCCACGACGCTGCTGGCCAACCTCGTCGAGCGCGGCCTGGATGTCGAGCAGGGCGTGCTGGTGGTGCTCGACGGCGCCAAGGCGCTGCGCAAGGCCGTCCGTGACGTGCTTGGCGTCCACACCCCGGTGCAGCGCTGTATCCGCCACTATGCCGACCCGCCCGTTATGCCGACCTGGGCTG
>QHBY01000463.1:21791-23391 GCA_003244245.1 Pseudonocardiales bacterium | reverse complement strand
CTCCTTTCACGTGTGCTGCCACGCTATCCGCGCCACGGCGGGTTCGGCAACGTCAATACGGCCGGCCGTGTCCTGTGGATTGTTGGGTTGGAGCACGGCACGCGGCGCTACGATCGTGGTTGTGGACACCAGCCTGCGCCGTACGTTGCACAACCGCGGTATGCGGATGACTCCGCAACGCCAACTCGTGCTCGACGCGGTGCGGGAATTGCAGCACGCAACGCCCGAACGGATCTGCGAGCAGGTCCAACGCGTCGCGCCGGCGGTGAACATCACCACCATCTATCGCACCCTGGACCTGCTGGAGGGCCTCGACCTTGTCTGGCATACCCACCTCGGGCACGGAGCGCCGAGCTACTCCACCCAAGCGCATGAGCATGTGCACCTGGTGTGCCATCGGTGCGGAGAGGTGACCGAGATACCCCCTGAGGAGCTCATCGACCTCACCGCGCGACTACGCGAGCAGTTCGGGTTCGTGCTGAACCCCAGCCACCTCGCGCTGTCCGGCCGCTGCGTGCACTGCCTGGAAGCTGAGAGCTCGTGACGTCGCCACTGCTGGAGCTGCCGGGTGCGGTGCCGCCGCCGGACGGGTCCCCAGACCTCGGGGTCGCCTGGCACCACGGTGACCCCTTGGGTGAGCAACGCGCCGCCGACCGCGACGTCGTGGTGGTGGACCGGTCGCACCGTGAAGTGCTCGCCGTGCCGGGCGAGGACCGGTTGAACTGGCTGCACACCATCACCTCCCAGCACCTGCTCACCCTCGGCGAAGGTGCGCATACCGAGGCACTGGTCCTGGACCTCCGGGGACACGTCGAGCACCATGCTGTGGTCTCCCATGTGCGGGACACGGTGTGGCTGGACACCGACCCAGGCCGGGGGCAGGGGCTGCTGGCCTACCTGAGCTCGATGGTGTTCTGGTCGAAGGTGGCGCCCCGGGATGCGACGTCGGAGCTGGCCGTGCTCTCCCTGCTGGGGCCTGGCACCGGCGACGTGCTCTCGCGGGCCGGCGAGCTGGGTGGGTTCGTGCGCGCCGAGGCGGGTAGGACCGACGTGCTGGTGCCCCGTGGCGAGCTCACCAACGCCTGGCGTCAGCTCGTCGATGCGGGCGCCGCACCGGCCGGCACGTGGGCTTACGAGGCGGTCCGGGCGGCAGCACTGCGGCCGCGGCTGGGAATGGACACCGACGACCGCACCATCCCGCACGAAGTCGGCTGGATCGGTCCCGCGGTGCACCTGGACAAGGGGTGCTACCGCGGCCAGGAGACCGTGGCACGGGTATCCAATCTGGGCCGCCCGCCGAGGCGGATGGTGCTCCTACACCTGGAGTCACCGGAGACCCTGCCGGTCACCGGAGACCCGGTGACAGCCGGCGAGCGGGTAGTGGGCCGGGTCGGCACCGTGGCCACCCATTACGACCTAGGCGCCATCGCCCTAGCCCTGCTCAAGCGCTCAATAGACCCGACCACCGCCCTTACCGCCGGCGAGACACCCGCCGCGATAGATCCCGACTCAATCCCCCCCGACACCGGCGAACCCCCCGGCCGCGCAGCGCTGCGCCGCCTCCGCTCCTGATCGTGCGCATCGAGCGGGCTCAGCGGGG
>QHBY01000463.1:0-21784 GCA_003244245.1 Pseudonocardiales bacterium | reverse complement strand
CCCCGCTGAGCCCGCTCGATGCGGGAAGGTGTCAGGATGGTCGGCGTGATCGAGGTTCGACCAGGTGGGCGTCGGCGCATTGACCGGGTGCTGGGGGCCGCCTTCAGTACCGGTTTGGGCACGTTGGGGCTCGCCGAGGTGCGCGCGCGGCGAGACGACGCGGCCCAGGAAGAGACCGACCTGTCCTACCTGCGGCGGCTGTTGCACGCCCGGATCGACCTCGTGTGCGCCGAACAACGGCGCCGCCGTGAGGGTGGCACCGCTCCTGTCGTCGCCGAGCTGGCTCGCATCCTGGCGGTGAATGCGGTGGGCCCGGCAACGGGCTCGGGCCGCCATCAGACGCTGCAGCCCTCCCGGGCCGAGGCGCACCGCCGCCATGTCGAAGCGCTGGTCGCCGACGTGGACCTCTCCGACGTCGGGTCGCTGTCGCCTGAGCGGCTCGAGGGCGCGTTGGCGGCCTACCGCACGGAGGAGACGTCAGTATCGCAGCGTCGCCGCGAGGTGCAGCAGGTCGTGGACACCTTCAACGCTGAGATCGGCTCCCGGTATGCCAGCGGGACTGCCTCGGTGGACGAGCTGCTCGCCGAGCAACGCCGGCTCGCCGAATGAGGGATGTGACAGTGAGGGATGTGACACTTCCCCGCAGTGGCGCGGCCACGTCGCACGGGACCCGCGCAACCCTGTACGGTGGTACCTAACGGATGTAGTCGAGATAACGAGGCCGCCGATCCCCCGGATGGCTTCGTCCCTGCGTGCGAGGGGGTCGAGCCATGGGGCGCGGCCGTGCGAAGGCCAAGCAGACGAAGGTGGCCCGGGAACTCAAGTACAGCTCCCCCACCACCGATCTCGCTGCTCTTCAACGTGAGCTGTCGAGCGACAATGGCGACGGGCAACACAACGGTGACCGGCGCGGCGACGGAGAACTCGTCGACGAAGCTGTCACCGACGAGTATGGCGAGTATCGCCGGTGAGTCCTCGGGCAGAACCGCGGCTCGTCCGTCAGAACCGCGGCTCGTCCGTCAGAACCGCGGCTCGTCCGTCAGAACCGCGGATGGTCCCCGCGGAGCACCGCACGGACGCTGTCTTTCGCGTTAACGTCCTGCTCGACTGCTTCGAGCGGGACGTCGCGGGACTTGCGCACCTCGCCTAGTACCCACGCGGGCACATGCCGGGCCGTCAGCACGGCCAGCGCGCGGTCGACCTCACCTGGATCGACCACCGCGACCATTCCGACGCCCATGTTGAACGTGTGCTCCATCTCCGCGCGCTCCACCCGGCCCCGGCGGGCGATCAGCGCGAATTCCGCGGCGGGCGTCCAGCTGCCCCGATCCAGCACGGCGACCAGGCCGCGCGGCATCACCCGCGACAGGTTCGCCGCCAGGCCGCCGCCGGTCACGTGCGCGAAGGTCCGCACCTCGGTCTCCGCGACCAACGCCAGGCAGTGCTTGGCGTAGATCCGGGTGGGTTCGAGCAACTGCTCCCCCAGCGGGCGGCCGAACTCCTCGACATGGCCGTCGAGAGGCATTCTGGCGGCGTCCAGCAGCACGTGCCGGACCAGCGAATAGCCGTTGGAGTGCAGTCCCGACGAGGCCATCGCCACCACGACGTCACCGGGCCGCACCCGATCAGGCCCCAGGATGGCGTCGGCGTCCACCACGCCCACTCCGGTCGCGGACAGATCGTAGTCGCCATCGGTCATCATCCCGGGGTGCTCGGCGGTCTCCCCGCCCAGCAGTGCGCAACCGGCCTGGACGCATCCGTCGGCGATTCCCCGGACGAGCTCCGCGATCAGCTCCGGGACGACCTTGCCGACGGCGATGTAGTCCTGCAGGAACAACGGCTCGGCTCCGCATACCACCAGGTCGTCGACCACCATCGCCACCAGGTCGATGCCGATGGTGTGGTGGACACCCATCGCCTGCGCTATCGCGATCTTGGTGCCGACGCCGTCGGTGGAGCTGGCCAAGACGGGCTCGCGCCAGCGGTCGAGCTTGAGCTTGAACAGGCCGGCGAAGCCGCCGATAGCGGCCAGCACCTCAGGGCGGCGAGCCCGCTCGGCGTGCGGCTTCAGCGCGGTGACGGCACGCGCCCCCGCGGCAATGTCCACCCCGGCCGCGGCGTAGGTGGGGTGCGGGCTGTCAATCTCGGTCATGGCTGTCGATCTCGGTCATGGGCATGGCGCTCCGGTCATGGTCGGCCCCTGTCACGACCCCCCTCGCTACCGCGTCGAGGTCTTCGAGCAGGTGCTTGCCGATGGACTCGCTAGGTGACAGCGGGATCGGGTAGCGACCGTCGAAGCAGGCGGTGCACAGCCGGGTGGCGGGCTGCTCGGAAGCAGCGATGAGGTTGTCGAGACTGACGTAACCGAGGCTGTCGGCGCCGATGGCGCGCCGTACCCCCTCAACGTCGGCACCGTTGGCGATCAGCTCGGCGCGGGAGGCGAAGTCGAGGCCGTAGAAGCACGGCCAGCGCACCGGCGGGCTGGCGATCCGGACGTGTACCTCGATCGCCCCGGACTCGCGCAGCATCCGGACCAGGGCGCCCTGGGTGTTACCGCGCACGATGGAGTCGTCCACCACCACCAGGCGCTTGCCGCGGATGACGTCGCGCAGCGGGTTGAGCTTCAGGCGGATGCCCAGCTGGCGGATCGTCTGCGACGGCTGGATGAAGGTGCGCCCGACGTAGGAGTTCTTCACCAGCCCCGAGCCGTACGGGATCCCCGAGCCCTGCGCGTAACCGATCGCCGCCGGCGTACCCGACTCCGGCACCGGGATGACCAGATCCGCATCGACCGGGTGCTCCAGCGCCAACCGGCGGCCGATCTCCACCCTGGTGGCGTGCACCCCGCGCCCGGCGATCGTGGTGTCCGGGCGGGCCAGGTAGACGTACTCGAACACGCAGCCCTTGGGATCGGGGTTGGCGAACCGGGAGCTGCGCAAGCCGCTCGCATCGATGGCGATCAGCTCACCCGGCTCGACCTCCCGAACGAAGCTGGCGCCGACGATGTCCAGAGCCGCGGTCTCGCTGGCGATCACCCAACCGCGTTCCAACCTGCCCAGCACCAGCGGCCGGACGCCCTGGGGATCTCGCGCCGCGTAGAGCGTGCTTTCGTCGCAGAAGACCAGCGAGAAGGCGCCGCGCAGCCGCGGCAGCAGGCGCTGGGCGGCGTTCTCGATGCCGGTGTCCGCAGCGCCGGTGGCCAGCAACCCGGTGATCAGGTCCGAGTCGGTGGTCGCCCCGTTGCGGATGGGTGCGCCGACCTTGCGGGCCTGCTCCAGTAGCTCGGTGGTGTTGACCAGGTTGCCGTTGTGCCCCAGCGCCAGACCGGACCCGGTGGCCGTGGTGCGAAACGTCGGCTGGGCGTTCTCCCAGATGCTCGCGCCGGTGGTGGAGTAACGGCAGTGCCCGATCGCGATGTGCCCGGTCAGGCTGGACAGCACCTGCTCGTCGAACACCTGGCTGACCAGCCCGAGGTCTTTGAACACCAGCACCTGCGAGCCGTCGGAGACCGCGATGCCGGCGGCCTCCTGACCCCGGTGCTGCAGGGCGTACAACCCGAAGTAGGTCAGCTTGGCGACTTCCTCGCCTGGAGCCCAGACCCCGAAGACACCGCACTCCTCGCGCGGTCCCGCGTAGTCGTCTGGACACTGGTGATCGGGCTGATGCCGGGGCGTTTCGTTGCCCACCTGCCACTCCAGGGTGCTGACGAGAATCGAGCTTCTGGACCCTTCTAGTCTACGGGCCCCGGTGCACGGGTCATGGCCGCCGCCCGACCAGGGCCAGCAGGCGGGTCTGCGGATCGGCGTCGTGACTCACACTCACCGGGGGGGCGAACAAGCCGCTGCCGGCAAGCTGCTCGACCTGCGGCTCGATGAACGCCAGCACGTCGCTGACCAGCGCTGGATCGAGCCGCTCGTCAGCCTCGATGCCCCGGGCCAGGTCCCAGGCGTGCACGGTCAGATCCATGGTCATCTCCTGGCAGTAACCCTGGGCCGGACGGCGCCCGTAGGACAGCTCGACCGAGCGCCGCAGGGCACCCGGCGCCGCGAACGCCTCGCGCGCCGAAGCCGCGGCGCTCGCCCAGGCCGCCACCGGATCCTCGCCGAGCTGATCGCCATCGAAGCGATCCCCGATGTCCTCGACGGTGGCCCCCTCGAGCAGCAGCGGCGCCCACAGCTGCTCAGTCACCAGGTGGTTCACCAGCGCCCGGACGTCCCACTCGGTGCACGGCGTCGGGTTGTGCCACTGCTGCGCCCGCACCGCCCGCATTCGTCGATCGAACTCCTCCATACCGCGGCGCAACCCCGACAACGTCATATCTTCCATCGTGCGCCACCGGCGTTCAGCGGGCAGAGGTAGGTAGGGGGAGAGGTCCGCGCGCTGACCGGAGGCGACCGCGCGGCCTTCGGCCAGCGCGTGGGGCCAGGTGAGACGGCCGGTGGCGAGTTGTAGCCAGGTTCTCGGGTCGGTCTCGATGGTGTTGGGCGGGGTTCCTCTGGTGTGCCTGGGACCGGCGACGCACTGCACGGCGGCGAACGGCGGTACCCGGACCTCCACCGTGGCGCCAGGAGCCCCCTTCGCCAGCGCACGAAGGCTGAGCCGGACGGCCCGCGCCAACTCGTCGCGCGCCGGCTCCGCCCCATCCCCGTCCAACCACGCCCCAACCACCCCAAGCGCCCGACCCAGCTCCGCCGCATCAACCCTCATAGGCTCTCCCACGCGTAACGCTTGTTCCGGGGATGTTGACTGTTCGCGGAAACCTGCAACAACACGTCACGATCTCTGCTGGTATCGGCATCACCGGAGGCGGGCCGGCTGTGGCTGCAGGCACGGCACCGGTGTCCGTTGCATCGAGATCTTGCCCGGTCACCCGCAGACCGCTAGTATCGAACACATATTCGATAGAAATCTGTGGGACCCACCATCGTCGCTCGTCGCGGCGGCGTGGGCGTTGTGACGAGACCACCTCCGTGATCGTCCCCGGGTAGGCGCCGTGATTCGCGCCTACTTGGTCGCGCTGGACCCGACCGACACCCAATCGCAGGCGTTGCGGTCGCATTGCGGGGCGCAGCGCTACGCCTACAACTTCACGAATCCACCCGCAAGCTGGCCCGGCGCATCGAGACCGGGATCGCCCGCATTCGCTCGGCCACCGTGTCGTTCCAACGCGGCCGGTGGCACGTGTCCTTCTCGGCGGAACTACCCGACCCAATGCTGGCACAGCGCACCAGCGACCGGGTGATCGGCGTCGACCTGGGTGTGAAGTCTTTGGCGGTGCTGTCCTCCGGCGAGGTCGTGCCCAACCCACGCCATCTCGACGGTGCGCTGGCCGCGCTGCGCCGAGCCCAGCGACGCTGCTCCCGGCGACATGGCCCCGACAGGCGTACCCGAGCGGCACCGTCGAACCGGTGGCGCAAAGCCAATGACCGGGTCACTGCGCTGCACACCAGGGTTGGTAACCAGCGCCGCGACGGGCTGCGTCACCTGTGAATCGTGCGGCACCCGGCTCGACCGGGACCACAACGCCGCGCGCAACCTGGCCGCGCTCGCCAGTCAGGTCGTCCACGGTCAGTTAGGACCGGGATGTCAAACAGCCCGCTGGAAACCCGCGTAAGACCGCCACCGGCGGCAACGGGTACCGCCACGGGAAGACTCAGACCTTGAGTCAACGTCGCCCCCGTGAGGTGGCGACTCCATGAGGCGTCTTGAGACGTTTCTAGGAACGGTTGAACAGGGCGGGGAGGGTGGCGGTCCAGGCGGTGCGCAGCTCGTGCAGCGTGAAGGTGGCGATGTGGGCGATCTCCAGCTCGGGCGCGGGGTGGACGTCGCCTAGCCGGGTCAGCGGCACCCGGTGGTCGGTGCACAGCTGGGTGAGACGGGGTGCACCGGCCGCGGGCACGCCTAGCAGGACGCGCGCGGAGGACTCGGAAAACAAAGCGACGAACGGATCGAGTTGCGCCGGTAGGGTCACCCGAGCGCCGGCGTCGCTGCACAGGCAAGCCTCCACCAGAGCCTGAACCAGGCCACCGTCGGACAGATCGTGCGCCGCGCTCACCAGGCCGTCGCGGGATGCGGCGGCGAGCACCGCACCGATCGCCTGCTCGCGAGCCAGATCCACCGCGGGTGGCCGACCACCGAGGTGCCCGTGCACCTCGTGCGCCCACTGGCTGCCGCCGAACTCGTCGTGGGTCTCGCCGAGCAGCCAGATCTCGTCGCCGGCACCGCCCAATCCGGTGAGAATCCGCCGGCGTACGTCGTCGATGACGCCGAGCACTCCGATCACCGGGGTAGGCAGGATCGCGGTGTCCCCGGTCTGGTTGTAAAAACTCACGTTGCCCCCGGTGACCGGGATGCCCAGTTGGGCGCAACCGTCGGCCAACCCGCGGACTGCCTGCTCGAACTGCCACATCACGCCGGGATCGGTGGGCGCGCCGAAGTTCAGGCAGTTCGTCACCGCCAGCGGGGTGGCACCGGTCACCGCGACGTTGCGGTAGGCCTCGGCCAGCGCCAGCTGGGTACCGGCGTAGGGGTCCAGCGCACAGTACCGAGCGTTGCAGTCGGTGGCCACCGCCACGCCGCGCTGGGTGGCCTCGTCGATGCGCACCATGCCCGCGTCGCTGGGTTGGGCGAGCACGGTGGCGCCGCGGACGTAGCGGTCGTACTGGTCGGTCACCCAGGCCCGCGAGCACAGCCCGGGGCTGGCCACCATCCGCAGCACTGCGGCGCGCAGGCCTTCCGGTGTGGACGGCCGCTCCAACGCGTCCGGAGCGGACCTTTCCAGAGCGTCCTGAGTGGACGGACGTTGTACCGGCCGGTGGTAGATCGGGCCCTCGTGCGCGACGGTGCGGGGTGGCACGTCCAGCACCGTCTCGCCGTGCCAGGTGATCACCAGACGGTCGCCGTCGGTGACCTCACCGATCACCGTGGCGGTGACCTCCCATTTCGCGCAGACTGCCATGAAGGCGTCCACATCCGACGGTCGCACGACCGCGCACATCCGCTCCTGGGACTCGCTGCACAGGATCTCGGCAGGCGTCATACCTTCGGCGCGAAGCGGCACCGCGTCGAGATCGACCCGCATGCCGCCGTCACCGGCGCTGGCCAGCTCACTGGTCGCGCAGGACAGTCCTGCGCCGCCGAGATCCTGGATGCCGGTCACCAGGCCGGCGTCGAACAGTTCCAGGCAGCATTCAATCAGTACCTTCTCGGTGAACGGATCACCCACCTGGACGCTGGGAAGTTTCTTCCGGCTGGCTGGCCCGCTGAAGCTCTCACTGGCTAGCACGCTGACCCCACCGATGCCGTCGAGTCCGGTCCGCGCGCCGAAGAGGACGATCCTGTTGCCGGTACCGCTGGCGTGCGCCAGGTGCAGGTCAGCGGCCCGCATCACGCCGACGCACAACGCGTTGACCAATGGGTTTCCCGCATAGGTAGGGTCGAAGACGAGCTCGCCGCCGATGTTGGGCAAGCCGAGGCAGTTGCCGTAGCCGCCGATCCCGGCCACCACCGCCGGCAGCACCCGCGCGGTGTCCGCGGCATCGGCAGGGCCGAACCGAAGCGAGTCGGCCACCGCGATCGGCCGGGCACCCATCGCCATGATGTCGCGCACGATCCCACCGACCCCGGTCGCCGCGCCCTGGTAGGGCTCCACATAGGACGGATGGTTATGCGACTCGATCTTGAACGTCACCGCCCAGCCGTCGCCGACTTCGACGACACCGGCGTTCTCGCCGATACCGGCGAGCATCCGCGCCCGCATCGCCTCAGTGGTGGTCTTCCCGAAATAGGCCAGGTGCACCTTGGAGGATTTGTAGGAGCAGTGCTCGCTCCACATCACCGAGTACATCGCCAGCTCGGCCGCCGTCGGCCGGCGCCCCAGAATCTCCCTGATCCGCGCGTACTCGTCATCGGCGAGCCCCAGCTCCCGGTACGGCTGCGCCTGCTCAGGCGTGGCAGCCGCATGCTGCACCGAATCAACAGACACCCTCGCAGCGTACGGGCCACGCCGCGATCGTCATCGGGAGCCGAATTGCGAACCCGCGCGCGGGGATAGACTCCCGCCGGAGGAGGCGACTGTGACCGATTCGTTGCTCGTGATGCCGCCCGGGGGCTGGACAGTTGACGACCTCGACGCGCTCCCCGAGAGCCACCACCGGTACGAGTTGACGGACGGAGCGCTGACCGTGTCACCCTCACCGTCGAGCCTGCACCAGGCCGTCGCTGCCCGGTTTTATGGCCGCCTGGAGGCCGTTGCGCCCGAACCGCTCGTCGTGACCCAGGCCGTGGGGATCCGGTTCGGGCGGCAGCTGACCCGCATTCCCGACGTCCTGGTCGTGCGCAGCGACAACCCGGGGCGGCACTGGTTCGCGCCGTCGGAGGTGCTGGTGGTCATCGAGATCGAGTCACCGGGCAGCCACCTGGAGGACCGCGCCACCAGGCCCGCGCTCTACGCGCGCTACGGGATCCCGCACTACTGGCGCATCGAGCCGGAACCGCCCCTGGTCAGCACCTACTGCGTCGGCCACGGTGACTCCTACCAGATGACCGGGCCGGACCGGTGCCTGTCCGTCACCGAGCCTTTCGACTTCAACATCGCGGTCGCTGACCTGCTGCCGCAGTGGGCGGGACGCGGCGGTGGTCCTACCGTGCCCGAGCAAGGGTCCTAGGCGCGCAGCGAACCGAGTACGGCGTCGACTACGGAGCGGAAGAGGTCCAGCCCGTCGGTCGACGGACCGGTGAGCGAGTCGATTGCATGTTCAAGGTGCGGCATCAAGCCGACCACCCGGCCATCGACCGATGCGATCCCAGCGATGTCGTGCACTGCGCCGTTCGGGCTTGCGCCCAGATAGCGCAGCACCACCCGCCCGTCGCCCTCCAGGGCCGCCAGCGTCGGCTCATCGGCCACATACCGGCCCTCGATGGACTTCAACGGCACCACGATCTCAGCGCCGCGGGCATACCGACCCGTCCACGCGGTGGCGCTGCTCTCCACCCGCAGCCGCTGGTCACGGCAGACGAAGTGCAGCCCGGCGTTGCGCACCAGGGCGCCGGGCAGCAATCCAGCCTCGCAAAGGATCTGGAACCCGTTGCAGATGCCCAACACCGGAGTGCCACGACGGGCGGCGGCGACTACCGCGCGCAGCACCGGTTGGTGTGCGGCTATCGCGCCGGCGCGCAGGTAGTCGCCGTAGGAGAATCCGCCAGGCACCACCACGGCGTCCACGCCGTGGAGGTCGTCGTCGGCGTGCCACAGCGGCACCGGCTGTGCCCCGGCGCGGTGCACCGCGCGAACGGCGTCGACGTCGTCGAGCGTGCCGGGGAAGGTGATGACGCCGATGCGGCAGGCTGCGCTCATCCGACCGCGTCTGATTCGGCGGGACTCATAGCCGGCGCACCGTCCAGTTCTCGATCACCGGGTTGGCGAGCAGCTCGCCCGCGATCCGATGCAGGGTCTCGGCGTCGACATCATCATCGACGTCCAACTCGAAATGCTTGCCCTGCCGCACGTCGCGCACCCCGTGCAGGCCCATCCGGGGTAAGGCGCGCACGATCGCCTGACCCTGCGGATCGAGGATTTCAGGCTTGGGTACGACGTCGACGACCACTCGTGGCACGGTGCAGAGATTACCGGTGGTCGGATCCGGGCAACGACTGGACCTGGCCGGCGCGATGGTGAACGTAGATCGCCGCGCACTTCGATCCGCTGAAACTTTGATCAGCGGTGGCCCATTATCCCCCAGACAAGACCTGACGGGATTCAAGGCCACCGCCGGACGTCCCGCGGATTACCCGCGAATTCCGAGCTACCCGAAAACCTGGTCGAACCCTCTGTCACGGGTAGCGCTTTCGTTGCTTTGGAAACGTCCGTTGGGGCCGGTGTTGTAGGCGCCGCTCTGGTAGTAGTTGACGCTGAAGCGGCCGAAATCCCCCGCGTAACAGTCCCCAGCACTGCAGCCAAAGTTCGAGTAGCTGTCGCCGCCGCTTCCGCTGCCGCCGGCTAGTGTGAAGACGTCTGAAACCCTCATATCGCTCCTTTTCTGGCCGATGGAGGAGCCACGCAAAGCCAAAAATCCGGACCGGCCTGGAATTGCCAGCAGCCCCCATATGAGCGCGCGGTCGTCCGCCGCGCTCGGCAGCAATCCCAAGGTGATCCGAGCTGCTCCCCCCTCACTCTCCGTGGTCACGCAACCCCGAAAGTAAGCCATCCGAGTGGCGATTGCAACAATAACTTGGTGTGTGCCAATGGCGACAGTCAGTGACTGGCCGGCCGCTTCCCGGTGCCCTGCGGGGAGCGGTCCTGGGTGTTCGCTTGAAACAGGGCTGCCGTCCCGGCACCAGGCCCACCGGATACGCCAACGGCGTCCTGCGTCGCCGATGGACACAGCAGGGGGCGCCGACCTGGTCTGGCCGGCGCCCCCTGATGAGACCGTAGTGCGAACTGATGAAACTACTTCGGTGCGGCTACCTGGCTGAGCACGTCACCGGTGTCACCCAGTACCGGCAACTGCTGCAGAAGGCTGGTCAGCGTCGACGGCAACGGCCCAGCCAGCGCCGGCAACTCCGGCAGCCCGAGTGCTGAGATCTGCGGGAGCAGGTCCAGGGTCGGGAGTATCGCCTGAGCCGATGCCGGATCCTGCCGAGCAGACGCTGCGGCCATTGCCCGGAACACGCCTGCGTTGCCCAACCTAAGGAGGATCGGCGAGGTCTCGATCCCAAACGCGTTGCCGTTGATCGTGCGCGGGATCCCAGCAGTGCCGAGGATGGCGCTGATGGATGCGGTGTCACCCTTGATACTCCGGGCAGTCCTGATTACATCGTCAACCTCGTCATTGATCAAAACAGCCCGGCCCTTGATGTCGTAAACATTGTTCAGGGTCCCGGCAAGTTCACCGTCGATCGAGTGCACCGAAGCGTTGATCGTTCCAGTCAGCCCACGAACACTGGCCAGGCCCGGATTGATCGCCGCCACACTCTGGTTTATCTGCAGCACCGAAGCATTGATCTGCTTCGCCGACTTATTGATCGGACCGACAGCGTCATTCACCTGCTTGAGACTGGTGTCGATAGTGCTGGCGGAATCGGCGACCCGACCGACCGTCGGGCTGAGGTTGACAGCCGCATCACGGATCTGATTCGCGCTGTCGGAGACCTTAGCGAGGACCGGGACAGTGTTGAGCTTGCTGTTGATCGGCGTCAATGACGCGTTGATCTGGCCGACCCGGCTCTCAATCCGGTTAGCCGCCGCCAACGTGCCAGTCAGAAAGATGACCGCAGTCAGCGCCCAAAGGATGACAATGACCATCATGATCCCTGGGAGAGCTTGCGACGTTAAGCGTTGTCGTGCCATGAGCCACCTCCTACGGTCGGGCCGGGTCGCACCGGAGCGGAGGGAGCAAGGACAGGGTTGGCGATGTGCAGATGTTCGTCAGGTGGCGATTGACCTCTGCGAGCTGGAGGTTGATGGTGCTGGTGTCGTTTTGAACGGGTTGGAGAATATTATTTGCTCGCTGGACCTCCACAGGAATCAAGGCGGTGCCGCGGCTTTCTATGTTCTCTGCCGCTTCCAGAGTGCCGTCGATCGACTGCGCGAGACCGAGGATGTTAAGCAGAACGTTGGAAGTGTCAACCAACGACGTTGAGATGGCCGCTGCCGACTGGGAGGCGTTGACCAGCGTTCCCGAGGTATCGACCAGCGATCCTGACGTGTTGACCAACGACGCGGAGGTGTCCTTCAACGATGCGTCGATGTTCTGCGCCGAACCCCTGATCGAAACCAGTGAAGCGGTGGCGTCGGCCACCTGACCGCGAATTGGCTTCAAGGAGGTGTCGATATCGGTCAGTGCGGTGTTGATCGTCTGGATGTAGTTGGGCAAGGGCTGGACGTTCCCTGTCGCGCCCGTCACCGAACTAGACGCCGTGAACAGCCCGTTATCGATCGACTCCAGCGCTCGGACGATGCCGATCAGGAAGCCGATGACGACCACGACGACGACGATTCCCAGCGTAGTGAAGATCCACATAAACCGAGCGAACGAGCTCCCGACGGCGGACGGAGCGCTTGACGAGGTTCTAGAGAATTGCGTTGTTGTCATCTTCCATCCTCCTTTAGCAGCCCGGCTGCGGCGGATTGATCAGACCAAGACGTACCTTCGCATCGATGCACCGCGACGTCAGCTCAGCCCTGATCGCCTGGTTGAGGATGTTGGTACTGTCAATCTTGATGTTTCGGGCGATCACGATGGTCCTGGCCACCGCGTCATTGATGTTCGCCGCGTCGACGTCGATGCGCTGTGCAACATCGAGGATTGCTGCGGCCCGGCTGTCGATGCCCTTCGCGGTGCTGTTGATCGTGAAGGCGGTGCCGTTGATGGTTCCAACGTTGGTGTTGATGTCCCGCGCGGTGCCGTTGATCGTGGTCGCCGTGCCGTTGATCGTCCCCGCCGAGCCGTTGATGGTTCCCGCGGTGCCGTTGATCGACTTCGCCAAGCCGTCGATGTCCCGAGCAGTGGAGTCTGCCGTGTTGAGCAGGCCCTGCAGTGGCTTCGCGCTCTGCAGGATCGAGGCGGCCACCTCGTTGGTCCGGTTCAACTGGATGACCGAGTTGGTCGCTACATCGATGCTGCCGGCGTTTGAGGCGATCGCCTGCGCCTTCTTGTCGATGCTCGTCGCCGCCGCCAGGGTTCGGGCGAGCAGCGCGGCCGCTATCCCGATGGCCAAGACACCGACGACAAGGATCACCACACTGACTACGTTGAACAGTCCAGCTCCTCCAGATCCCCTGGATCGAGCATCCGTTCTAGCCAACTCCACCACCGCTTCCTTAGTGCAGGATTTTTCATGCTAGGGAAGCGTGCTGGGCGGGGAGTCGTGGCGGGACAAATGAGTGTCGCCGCAACGGCCGTCGCCGCTGGACGGCCTCCTTTCGTCAACACGCCTCCCCGGGGCAGCTGCTCCCGTCAGGTACGCGGCAGCTTGGAACAAGTCGACCAAGAAAGCAAGTGGGTGATCGGTATGGACGGAGTGTAGTGGCATCACCTGCTCTGGGACCGCCACGAGCCCGCAGAGGAGCTCCACGGAGCCGTCGAAGCACGCTATTACCCAGCTTTTCAATCCGGCACGGCGGTTAGCACAACCCCGTTGAGCTGCATTGATGCCGGAGTGTGATAGGTACAAGCACGACGAGCCACCGGAACATGTGGCCGGCGGCACGGCCGCTCATCCGCTGCGCGCGCTCTCGCAGGCAGTAACTTACCGTGACTTTGGCGATCGCCGGTCTTCCGGCAATACACCGAATTCGGGCATGCCTTGGGTCCTACTACTACTGCGAGTTAGCTCGTCACCCTAATGAGTGGAAAGTCGGTCATTCACCCGGAATAGTCGCTCGCCCGCGCGTCACAGCCCGGCGCAGGACGTAATCGGTACCTGCGGGTGCCGCGCAATACGCAGGCAATCGCGGACAATCCGCGGGTGCCCGGCGGGATCAGCCGAGGCGCCGCACCAGGCGGACCAGCACCCAAGTTACGACAAGCCAGACGACCGCAGGAATGCCGTAGTCGACCAAGAGGCGCGTCCTCGCGTCGGCCGGGTTGAACAGACCGCGGAAGCCCAGCTGGAGGCGATCTGCCCAGTAAGCCAGGAACATGGTGATGCCGTTGGTCGGGTTCGCATGGCCCAACGTGAGTAGCACGTGCGCCACCAAGATGAGGACGATCAGTCCGCCCACGATCCGGATCAGAGTCGCGAGGACTGTGGCGATCCTGGTGCGCGTCCCGCGGACCGATGTGCGGCTTGAGCCCATGGCGAGGAGTCTGCCACGGGCACCACGGTGCGTGCACGAATGTTCACCGCGCAAGTTCCTGAGAATCTGCCGTGACTGCTTCCCATCATCCGGGAGGCGGTTGCGTGCTGCCGGGGCGCCCCGGCTACCGTGATCGGGTGAGACGCGCCCTCCTGCTTCGCTGCCGCGACGGGGTCTGACGACGACCGGCCCCCCGTCGCGGAGTCGCTTGCGCGCATCCGCCGGTCGGATATCCCGGCTAGCCGAGAGCCCAGGTCATGGCCCAAAAGATCGTAGTGAAGCAGACGATGACTCCCGCCGACATCAGCGCCAGCACGTTCGCCGAAGGCAATACCAGCCGAATCCGGCTGCCCGTAGGCGCGGCTCCTACAGACCAGGCCGGCTGGAACGTCCAGCGCGGCAGTGCGATGCCGATGCATCGCTATCGACCCTTCGCTCAGACCGTGGAGCCGGTATCGCTGCCGGACCGCACCTGGCCCGACGTCACGATCAGCCGGGCACCGCTGTGGTGCGCGGTGGACCTACGAGACGGTAACCAGGCCCTGATCGATCCGATGAGTCCAGTCCGCAAGCGACGCATGTTCGAGTTGCTGGTGCGGATGGGCTACAAGGAGATCGAGGTCGGGTTCCCGTCGGCCAGCCAGGCCGACTTCGACTTCGTCCGCGAGATCATCACCGAGGATGCGGTACCCGAGGATGTGCGCATCCAGGTGCTGTCACAGTGCCGGCCCGAGCTGATCGAGCGTACCTTCGAGGCCCTGCACGGCGCCGCCAAAGCGATCGTGCACATCTACAATTCGACCTCGATCCTGCAGCGCCGGGTGGTGTTCCGGGAGGAACGCGAAGGAATCAAGAAGATCGCCACTTCGGCCGCCGAGATGGTGGTCGAGTACGCGGGTAAGTACTCCGATACCGATTTCCGGTTCCAATACTCACCGGAGTCCTACACCGGCACGGAGCTGAGCTACGCCGCCGAGGTGTGTAACGCGATCACCGAGATCTGGCAACCGACGCCGGAGGCGCCGGTGATCCTCAACCTGCCGGCCACCGTCGAGATGGCCACGCCCAACGTCTACGCCGATTCGATCGAGTGGATGCACCGCAACCTGGAAAGGCGCGGCGCGGTGATCCTCTCGCTGCATCCGCACAATGATCGCGGCACCGGGGTGGCCGCCGCCGAGCTGGGCTACCAGGCTGGCGCGCAACGCATCGAGGGCTGCCTGTTCGGCAACGGAGAGCGGACCGGCAACGTGTGTCTGGTGACGCTGGGAATGAATCTGTTCAGCCAGGGCATCGACCCCCAGATCGATTTTTCCGACATTGACGAAATCCGTCGCACAGTGGAGTACTGCAACCAGCTGCCAGTTCCCGAGCGCCATCCCTACGGTGGCGACCTGGTCTACACGGCGTTTTCCGGCAGCCACCAGGACGCGATCAACAAGGGACTGCTCGCGATGCAGGCTGATGCAAAGGCGGCTGCGGTCGAGGTGGACGCGCACCACTGGGAGGTGCCATACCTGCCCATCGACCCCAAGGACGTCGGTCGCACCTACGAGGCCGTGATCCGGGTGAACTCCCAGTCGGGCAAGGGGGGCGTCGCCTATGTCATGAAGGCCGAGCACCAGCTCGATCTGCCGCGCCGGCTGCAGATCGAGTTCTCCCGGACCATCCAGCAGCAGACCGACGCCGACGGTGGCGAGGTCTCACCGCGGCAGATCTGGGACCTCTTCGCTGAGCACTACCTGGACCGGCGCAGCCCCCTGCGAGTGCTGCGCCACCAGCTGTCCGACGATGGCGAGGGCCACGACGACATCTGCGCCAGCGTCATGGTGGAGGGCGAGGAACATCAGATCACCGGCTCGGGCAACGGTCCGATCGCGGCCTTCGTAGACGCCCTCGCTGCGCTGGGGTTTGACGTTCGGGTGCTGGACTATTTCGAGCACGCGATGTCGGCCGGCGACAACGCCGCGGCGGCAGCATACGTCGAGTGCACCGTCAACGAGCAGGTGCTGTGGGGCGTGGGTGTCTCCGGATCCATCGTCACCGCCTCGCTCAACGCGGTCGTGTCGGCCGTGAACCGCACCCTGCGCTAACTGGACTGCGACTTGCCTAGCCCGCGCTTGATCACCGTTTGTGTGCCGCGTGCGACATCAGATGTAGCGCACGGCACACAAGCGGTGATCACCCCCAGCAGCGGGCCTCAGCGGAAGTCGAACTCGCCGCCCTTGACGCCGGCGACGAAGTCGGCCCACTCCTGCCCATCGAACATGAGTCCAAGGGTGCGGTCCTTGGTGCCCCGCACGACGGCGCCGCCATCGGGCAAGGGCGCCACCTCCACACATCCCCCATTGGTGCACCGACTGCTCGTGCGGTACGCCAGCGTGGGGTGGAACGCAATGGTCACGGGAGTGTCCTTCCTTTAGCGGTCCAGTAGTAGATTGCTGATGAATGCGACGGACTGCTCAGCACTCAGGCTCCGGTCGACCAGCGCGTCGAAGACCAGGTTGTAGACCTGCACGTCATGCTCCTTCTCGAGATAAAGCTGACCCAGATGGCTCTCGACGTACACGAGATCGTTGTCATCAGAGTCCGAGAAAGCTAGCACCATGAATGGACCATCCATCGCGCGGTGTGCCCCGATGCTGAACGGAAGCACCTGGATGGTGATGTTCGGCCGCTGCGCATCAGCGAGTAGCCGGGTGAGCTGCGCTCGCATGACCGGCGCACCCCCAATCGGGCGGTGCAGCACCGCCTCGTCCAGCACCATGTGAACGATCAGGGGATCGTCGTCGACGTAGAGTCGATTCTGCCGTCGCATCCGGAGCTCGACGAGGCGGTCGGTGACCTCCCGGTCCGCAGTAGACGTCGTGCTCAGGACTGCACGGGCATAGTGTTCGGTCTGCAGCAGGCCATGCACGAGTGCGGTCTCGAAGCTGCGCACCTCACTCGCGTCCTGCTCAAGCGCGACGTACCGGCTGAGGTTGTCAGGCACAAGCGGATCGTCGGGGCCGACGGCCAGCACGTCGGAGTAGTCGTGCCACCAACCCTGGCGCTGGCCGTCCCGGACCCAACGCATCAACCGCTCTCGCTGAGCCTGGTCAGTGACCTCGTAACGATCGAGCAGGTCGCGGACGTCCCGACCCTTCGGGATGCCCTGGCCGGTCTCCAGCCTGCTGACCTTGGAGATCGAGCACTCGAGCCCGGTGGCTGCGTCTTCGATGGTAAGGCCGGCTTGCTCGCGCAGTGTGCGCAGTTCAGCGCCGAGCCTGCGCCGCGGTACTACTGGCCCACGTGCTGGGGACATCGTGCGCCTCCGCCCTTTGTAGCCCGATTGAGCAGGATGTCCGACTGCCCACGGGCCGGAAAAGCGACACGCTACTCCTCTTCAGTGAATCCCATCAAGATATCTCCTCATGCAATTGCATGAGTTTGTTGCGTGATGCACGCTACAGCCATGGCGCCCAGGAGTGCCAGGCAACGCTCACACCGATGAGGAAAGGGGACGGCAATCATGTCGACATCTCATCGGAGCGCGACACAGCTCCCCGGGGCTCGGTCCGCGGACCGTGGCCAGGGAGCGACACGTCGTGGCGGGGCCCACCGCGGAGCGCGGTGACCCACGACTTGCTGGGTTGGGGCGTGCCGGGCGCGCTTCTGCTGATCTGTCTGGGGCTGCTGCTCGGAGCGACCTGGACCACCCAGGCGTTGCGGCCCAAGCTTCACCGGCAGGCCGAGGAGCGGCGCAGGCTCAACGAGGAGTGGTCGGCGGTTCGCACCGCGCGCCGGCAGCGGGGCCAGTGCCCGCGCTGCGCGAGTCCACTGTCCGAACGGGACTGGTATTTCGTGCCGACTCTGGTGGAGGACCCACTGGACGAGGACTGAGGCGGGGGCGTTTGGGGGCCGCAGGGATGCTCGTGGATGCGTGGGCGATATGCCCGAGCGCCACGAGCATCCCTGCGACGATTTCGCGGACTTGTGCAGTGCTGGAGTCAGACCGCGCGGCGGCCAGACAGCGCGCGGCCCAGGGTGAGCTCGTCGGCGAACTCCAAGTCCCCGCCCATCGGTAGACCCGAGGCGAGCCTGGTCACCGACAGGCCCGGGAAGTCCCGCAGCATCCGGGCCAGATACGTGGCGGTGGCCTCGCCCTCGGTGTTCGGATCCGTCGCAATGATCACTTCGGTGACATCGTCGGCACCGATCCGGGTGAGCAGTTCCCGGATCCGCAGCTGATCGGGACCGACACCGGACAGCGGATCGAGCGCCCCGCCCAGCACGTGGTATCGGCCGGTGAACTCACGCGTCCGCTCCACCGCGACGACGTCCTTGGGCTCCTCGACCACGCAGATCACTCGCACATCGCGGCGCGGATCAGCGCAGATCCGGCAGGTCTGTTTCTCAGCGACCGTGCCGCAGACGGCGCAGAACACCACACCGTCCTTGACCCGCTGCAACGCCTCCTGCAGCCGGGTCACGTCAGCCGGATCAGCGGCCAGCAAGTAGAAGGCCATTCGCTGCGCGCTCTTGGGCCCAACGCCGGGCAGCCGCCCCAACTCGTCGATCAGATCCTGGACGACTCCCTCATACACGCTGCCATCATGGCAGTACCCGCACAGCGCGGGCGGGTCACATGCCGGGCAGGCTGAGATCTCCGCCAGGCCCACCGAGCGCGCTGGCCAGCGGACCCATCTTCTCCTGGGTCAGCTCCTGCAAGGCCTGGTGCGCATCGGCCATCGCGCCTACTACGAGGTCCTGCAGGGTTTCCACATCGTTGGGATCGACCACCTTGGGGTCGATCGTCACGCTGAGAACCTCCCCGGACCCGGCCAGCGTCACCGTGACCAGGTCACCACCGGCCTGGCCGGTGACCTCCGCCTCAGCCAGCTCGGCCTGCGCGCTCATCAGCTCTTGTTGCATCTTCTGGGCCTGCTGCAGGATCATCTGCATGTCAGGCGCTCCGCCGGGTTGCACCGCGGCTCCTCTCGTGGATTCCGGGCCCGCTTGAGATATCAGACCCGTGTGCGCAAAGTTTGTCACGTCACAGGGTAGTCAAGTCCCGATCGCTAGAAACCGGTGCGGTCGGACCGGGATTGGCCGTAGCGTGGCACGTGTGCAGCTCACCGGGGCGGGGCGCAGCCATCACGATGCCGTCGCGCGGCTGCAAGCCAGGTACCGAGCGATCCCAGCGGGGTCGCCGGTGCGGCTGGCCAAACCGACGTCGAACCTGTTCCGGTCCCGCGCCGCGGCGGGCCCCGGCCTGGATGTCTCGGGCCTGACCGGAGTGCTGGAGGTGGACCCGGCCAGCCGCACCGCCGACGTCGCGGGCATGTGCACCTATGAAAACCTGGTCGCCGCGACGCTGCCGCATGGGCTGACCCCGCTGGTCGTGCCACAGCTCAAGACGATCACGCTGGGCGGCGCGGTGAGCGGGTTGGGCATCGAGGCGGCATCGTTTCGCAACGGTCTGCCGCACGAGTCGGTCCTGGAGCTCGACGTGCTCACCGGCGCCGGCGAGATCATCGCGGCCACCCCCGGTGACGAGCTGTTCGCCGGATTCCCCAACTCCTACGGCACCCTGGGCTATGCCACCCGGCTGCGTATCGAGCTGGAACCGGTGCGCTCACACGTCGCGCTGCGCCACGTGCGGTTCGACGAACTGAGCGAGCTGTGCGCCGCCGTGGCGCGGATCATGACGAGCAGGCAATGGGACGGTGAGGACGTCGACTACCTCGACGGCGTGATGTTCTCTCCCACCGAGTCCTACCTGACGCTGGGGCGGTATACCGAATACGAGGGACCAGCCAGCGACTACACGGGTCAGCAGATCTACTACCGGTCGATACAACAGCGCCGGCGCGACGTCCTGAGCACCCACGATTACCTGTGGCGCTGGGATACCGACTGGTTCTGGTGCTCGGGGGCCTTCGGGGTCCAGCACCCGCTGATCCGGCGGCTGTGGCCGGCCCGGCTGCGTCGCAGTGACGTGTACTGGAAGATCGTGGCGTGGGCAAACCGTTTCGACGTGGAGAACCGCTGGGAGGTCTGCCGTGGCCGCCCGCGCCGGGAACGGGTGATCCAGGACGTCGAGATCCCGCTGGAGCGCACCGCGGAATTCCTGCGCTGGTTCGTCGAGCACGTCGGGATCGAGCCGGTGTGGCTGTGCCCGCTGCGGCTGCGCGGGGACCGCACCTGGCCGCTGTATCCGCTGGAAAGCGGCCGAGAGTACGTCAACGTCGGCTTCTGGGCCAGCGTGCCCGGCACCGGCAGTGACATCAAATGCGGGGCCACTAACCGAGCCATCGAAGGCCAGGTTGACGCGGTGGGCGGGCACAAGTCGCTGTACTCGGACTCGTTCTACTCGCGGCAGGACTTCGATGCCCGCTACGGCGGCGAGCAGTACACGATCCTCAAACAGCGTTACGACCCGGACCAGCGGCTTCTGGACCTTTATGCAAAGGCGGTGCGACGTCGATGACGACCTTCCGGCGCCCCACTCCGGCGACAGACCCGGCGAAGAGCGACCGACTGGCGCTGGCCGGAATCGTGGACCTGCTCACCGATGGCCGGTTCCCGGTCCGCTTCACCGCCTACGACGGCAGCGCCACCGGGCCGCCCGACGCCAAGATCAGCGTGCACCTGGCTACCCCGCGCGGCGCCACCTACCTGTTCACCGCGCCAGGCGACCTCGGCATGGTGCGGGCCTACATCGCCGGTGATCTACAGACCGAAGGTGTACACCCCGGTGACCCGTACGAGGCGATGCGGGTGATGGCCTACCAGCTGCGCTTCCGGCGCCCAACCATGGCCGAGCTGGCGCTGATCACACGCTCGCTGGGCTGGCAGCGGCTGCGTCCGGTGCCACCGCCACCGCAGGAGTCGCGGCCCCGGTGGCGCCGGACCATCGAAGGGATGGCGCACTCCCGGCAGCGCGCCTCCGAGGCGGTGCATCACCACTACGACGTCTCCAACCGCTTCTACGAGCTGGTGCTCGGCCCCTCCATGGCCTACACCTGCGCCGTCTTCGACCACCCGGAAGCGAGCCTGGAGCAGGCCCAGGAACGCAAACACGAGCTGATCGCCGACAAGCTGGGGCTGCGCGCCGGGATGCGACTGCTCGACGTCGGCTGCGGCTGGGGCGGCATGGTGCGCTACGCCGCTCGGCACGGGGTCCGCGCGCTGGGCGTCACGCTGTCCGCGGAGCAGGCCCGCTGGGCGCAGCAGGCGATCCTGCGCGAGGGCCTCAGTGGGCTCGCGGAGGTACGTCACCTGGACTACCGGGACTCCCCGGGCTGCGACTATGACGCAGTGAGCTCGATCGGGCTCACCGAGCATGTCGGGGTACACACCTACCGGGCGTACTTCGCGCTGCTGCTCGGCAAGCTGCGCCCGGGCGGGCGGCTGCTCAACCACTGCATCACCCAACCGGACAACCGGGGCCGGGCCCAGACCGATGCGTTCACCGATCGCTACGTCTTTCCCGACGGGGAGCTGGCGGGCACCGGCAAGATCATCACCGAGGCGCAGGACGTCGGCTTCGAGGTGCGCCACGTGGAGAACCTGCGGGAACACTATGCGTTGACGCTTAAGCAGTGGTGCGTCAACCTCGCCGAGCACTGGGACGAGGCCATCGCCGAGGTCGGCGAGCCCACCGCGCGGGTATGGGGGTTGTACATGGGCTCATCGCGATTGGCCTTCGAGCGCAACGGCATCCAGCTGCACCAGGTGCTGGCGGTACGCCCCGACGGCACCGGCAACGCCCACGTGCCGCTGCGCCCCTGGTGGCACTCGTGAGTTCGTGACAATCACACGCTCACGAGTGCCACGCCACTGTCCTGTGCAGGGATGACAAGACCTCGACGAGGCGTGGGAGTCTCTATCGGGTAGCAGTACGGCAGATTGTCAAGGCACTGGTCGGTGAAGAAGCGAGTCAGGAGGTCAGCCATCTCCTCTGGACGCTCCATGGATACTAGGAGGGTTATTCAGCCGGCC
>QHBY01000462.1 GCA_003244245.1 Pseudonocardiales bacterium | reverse complement strand
CCAGGGATCTACTGGCTCGCGGTCGTGCTGCTCAGTGTCGTCGGCACGCTGATCACCGATAACCTCACCGACAACTTCGGCATTTCGCTGGAGACCACCACCGCCGTCTTCAGCGTCGCCCTCGCCGCCACCTTCGCGGCCTGGTACGGATTCGAGAAAACCCTCTCCATCCACACGATCTACACCACCCGACGCGAAGGCTTCTATTGGTTGGCGATCCTGTTCACCTTCGCCTTGGGAACCGCGGCCGGTGACCTCGCCGCCGAACGTCTCAACCTGGGCTACTGGATTTCGGCGATCATCTTCGGCGCGCTCATCGCGATCGTGGCCGTCGCTCACTTCGGCTTCAAGCTCAATGCGGTCCTGGCCTTCTGGATCGCCTACGTCCTCACCCGCCCGCTGGGCGCCTCTCTGGGTGACTACCTGTCACAGCCCTCCGACAGCGGCGGTCTGAGTCTAGGCACCGCCGTGACCAGCGCGCTGTTCCTGGTCACGATCTTAAGCCTGGTCACCTACCTGACCGTCACCCGAAGGGACGTGCTTCCCACTTCGAACACCGCAGATGCGCAGGTACGACCGCATGACGTCAACGCGGTCCCGCACCCGTTCCCCAAACTGACAGATTGGAGAGACATGTCATCGGGGGCAATGCTCAGACCAACGGGGCCAGACCTCGGCTATGTGATGCGGAAGCTTCCGCACGTCACCCTGCTGTTCTGGATTTTGAAGATCGTCGCCGTTACGCTAGGGGAAACCGCCGGGGATTTGTTGGGAATCACCCTCAAGGTCGGCTATGTCGTCACCGCGTTGATCTTTCTCGCGTTTTTCCTGGTCCTCGTGGTGGCCCAGGTCAGAGCCAAGCGGTTCCATTCGGTTCTGTTCTGGACGGTGGTCCTGGGCACCAGCATGGTCGGTACCGAGATTTCGGACTTCCTCAACCGCGGGTTCGGTCACGGCAGCGCCCAACACGGGATCGGTTACGCGTGGGGCGCGGTCATCCTCACCAGCATCCTCGCGATCGTCTTCGTGGTGTGGTGGCGCACCGGTCAGACCTACGACGTGGAGAACATCGCCACTCGCAAGGGCGAGATCCTGTACTGGATCGCGATCCTGGTCTCGAACACCCTGGGCACCTCCAGCGGTGACTGGCTGTCCGATGACACCGGTCTGGGGTTCCGCAACGCCTTTTTGATCATCGCCGGGATCATGGTGTTGATCGTGGCCGCGCACTACCTGACCAACATCAACGGCATGGTGTTGTTCTGGCTGGCGTTCATCCTGACCCGCCCGTTGGGGGCGGCCGGGGGCGACGCGTTGACCAAACCGACGGACGAGGGCGGCCTAGGCTGGGGCACAGTGGGGGGTTCGGCGGCGCTGCTGACCCTGCTGATCGGGTTGATCATCTACCAGACCATCCAGGTCCGCCGCCACCCGCTGGAACTGCTTCCGTTCCCGGTGTCTCGGCTTACTGGACAACCGCAGCGGACCAACGGGCAGATCATCAAACGGAACACCTCGTCGAACGGGTTCGACAACGCCGACCAGTCGCCTGCTACCGACTCGAAGGTGAACAGATTGAACGTGGACTAGCAGAACAGGTCTAACGTTTCTCTGCGGTCAGAATTAGCCCGGTTCCAATGGACACCTGAAAGTTTGCTGGGAATATTGGTGCAAGCTGAAAGTACGCCACGACGACTGTCACCGGCGCGACAAGGACCATCGTCACGGGAAGCGCGATCGGTGGTAGTGAGTCACTGAGATCGGAGGCTCCCCATCGCGCGCCCCGCGAGCGGGGAGCCCCCATCAGTGCGGGCCGGTAGTTCGAGGGTCACCGTAGCGCCGCCGCCGGGTCGGTTACCGACGGTGGCGCGGCCGCCGTGGGCTTCGGTGATGGCCGCCACGATGGAAAGGCCCAACCCCGTCCCACCCCCGTCTCGGGTGCGGGCGGCGTCGGCGCGGTGGAAGCGTTCAAACGCGGTGGGCAGGAACTCCATGGGGAAACCGGGTCCGCGGTCAGCTACCTCCACGGTGATCATCCCGGTGCTGTTCGCGGTCGCGGTTATCTCCACGACGCTGCCGGACGGGGCATGCCGGGTAGCGTTGTCCAGCAGGTTATCGACCGCTTGACGCAACCGATCCGGATCGGCCACGACGGTCAGCGCGGCCGGACTGTGCACCGCAACGGTCACCCCCCGCGCTGTGGCACGGGCACCCGCACCGCGGGCGGCGGCGCCTAGCAGATCAACCAACACCAGCGGGACCGGGCGCAGGAATGGTTGGGCGTTGTCGGCGCGGGCCAGCAACAGCAGATCCTCGGCCAACCGGATCAAGCGATCGGTCTCCTCACCCGCGTGGTTGACCGCCTCGACGAGCGCCTCGCGGCTGCGACCGGGGCGCGCCGCGAGCTCCAGCTCGGCGCGCAGGATCGCCAGCGGGGTCCGCAACTCGTGACCGGCATCGGCGACGAAGCTGCGCTCCCGCTCCAGCGCCTCCTGCAACCGCGCGAGCAACCCGTTGATGGTGGCACCCAGCGCGGCGATCTCGTCGCGGGTGGACGGCACCGCGAGGCGCCGGCCGGTGTCCCGGTCGCTGATGTCCGCGGCCTGGCGGCGCATCCGCTCCACCGGGCGCAGCGCCGCTCCGGCCAGCAACCACGCGCCGGTACCGGCGAGCAGCACCGCGGGGGGGCCACCCACGACCAGCGCGGTCTCGACACGATCCACCGCGGCATCGGACACGTCGCTGGCGGTGCCCACCACGACCAGCACCCGCTGGCCGCCGACGGGCACCGTGGTGGCCAGCAGCCGGCTCCGAGCGCCGGACACCGTGGTGGTGAACGACACCTGGCCGGCCAGTGCCCGCTGCCGTTGGGTGGCGTCAAGCAACGATTGGGTACCGGCCACCGGCGACGACGCCAGCAGCCGGCCGTCGGGCGCGCGGAGCTGAACGATCTGAGCGGTGGGACCGAGCTGCGGCAGCGTGCCCTCTGAGGCCAGCTCGTCAGCCACGGCTCGCACGCGGGTTCGGAGCCCGGCGTCCACCGAGGCGTCCAGACTGACCCGAAGCTGCAGCACAAACGCCAACGCGGCCGCAGCGAGCACCACCGCCGTGCCGAGCGCGAACAGCATCGCCAACCGCAACCGCAACGGCATCGCCGCGTCCTTACCGCCCCCGCCGGGCCGTCACCGGGATCCGACCGTGGCAGGTTCGGCCCGCAACCGGTAGCCCGCGCCCCGCACGGTCTCCAGCTGTTCCAGCCCGAACGGGCGGTCGATCTTGCGGCGCAGGTACAGCACGTACTGGTCGACGACGTTGGACACCCCGTCGTAGGCGAAGTCCCACACGTGCTCCAGGATCCGGGTACGAGTGAGCACCTGCCCGCGATGGCGCAGGAACAGCTCCAGTAGAGCGAACTCCTTGGTCGAGAGCTCCAGCTCCACCTGCCCGCGCCACGCTTGGCGCGTTGCCGGGTCCAGTCGCAGATCGGAGGCGTTCAGCTCGCTGGGTCGCTCCACCGCACCACGGCGGATCAGCGCCCGGATCCGGGCTGACAGCTCGGCGAAGCTGAACGGCTTGGTCAGATAGTCGTCCGCACCGGCGTCCAGTCCCCGCACCCGATCCTCGACGGCGTCGCGGGCCGTGAGCATCAGCACCGGCATCCACCGCCCGGCCTCACGCAGCCGCCGGCACACTGCTACCCCATCCAGCCCGGGCAGCATCACGTCCAGCACCACCGCGTCGTAGCTGAACTCGTTGGCCTGCCACACCGCGTCAGTGCCGGTGCCTACCACATCGACGGCGTATCCGTCCTCCTCCAGTCCACGCTTGAGCAGCGCGGCCATCCGCAGCTCGTCCTCGACAATCAACACCCGCACACTGTCACCCTAAGCAGCTCCGGATGAGAACGTGATGAGAACCCGCTGGACGCGGCCGGTTCACTGCTGCCGCAGGATGCTGATCGGAGATCGGCCGGTTAGCTGGATGGATCCAGCCGCGGCGATGCGATGACGGTGACGGTGACGGTGACGGTGACGGTGACGGTGACGGTGGCTGCGGCCAGGTACGGCCAGGGGATGGTGAGCGCATCGGGCGGATTAACCCTCGACCTGTGAGCGGTAACCGACCGCTGACTCAGCGGCGGCTGACCGCGCGTTGCTAGACCCCGACCCCGACCCCGACGGGCCAACCACCGCCACGAACTCGCCGGGCGGAACCGAAAGCGAGACCCCCCGCAGGGCGGGGTCTCCTCCTCCCCGGCCCGGAAGAACCGGTACAGCGAGCGGGTCTCGATCGCGGCGGCGGCCGACCGTCCCGGCCCCGCCCGCAACATGGTCACTACTGCCACCGGAACGAGTCGGTCACCATCCGCCACGGATCCACGTTGTCCGAACCCTGCGGCGCCCCGAAGTAGGGCGTGAGATGCGTCTGCGGCCACCGGTTCTATTCTTCGTCCAATGCGTTGTCGATCTCTTCATCTGAAACGTCTTCGATGTCGAAGCGTTCCAGGATCTTTGCGGTTCTGAGGTCCGCTTTGACGCTCGCCCGGTGCAGCTTGTAGAGCGTGTCGCCGTATCCGCCCTCGACGTCGGCCAGGCGCGCCTCCAGCGCAAGGATCCGACGTTCGAGAGTCTGTAGTGAAGCCATGCGGTCATCTCTCCTTGGCGGGCTGGGGGTCGGGGTCGGCGGTCCAGGGCCGCAATTGTGACAGCCGGGTTCAGCGGGGCCGGCGGAAGCGTTGGGCTAGTTCTGGGTGGTCTTCCCACCATAACCGGGGCCGGGTTTCCGATGGGCCGGTTACCGCGGGCCCCAGTGAGGCATCGAGAGCGTCGAGGGTATCGAGTTCGGCGTCGATGGCCACGGCGTCGCGCTGATCTTCCCGCATCATCCTGGTCATCACCGCGGCGAGGAACGGCAGTCCGGTCAGATCACCACCGATCCACAGCACGCCGGCGCCGATGATCTGATCCATCCGCAGGTCAGGTCCCCAACTCCGGTGTAGCTGCAGGTAGTAATGCGGAGCGATCAGCGGGCCCAGCCACAGAGTCAGCCCCAACACCCCATCGAAGATCACTTCTGCGACGCTGATCGCCACCGTCAGCAGGTAGGGATCGGCGCGCGGGGTGGGGTCGATCCGAAACCGGGTTCAGAAGTAGAGGAACCCGGCGACGACCAGGCCAACGTCCACGGCCGCGCCGATGACCGCTGATCTCAGACCGGCCTCATACAACGGGGTCAGGTACAGCACGAACAGCGGAGCGATCAGCGCGATGGTCACCACCGCGGGGAAGGTCAGGACGCGGGCGGCGCCGCTGTGCAAAATTCGGCCGGCTGCCCGGGTGGTCCGCTCCGGGAGCACGTCGCGCAGCAGGGTCAGCGGTGCTCCCATGGCCAGAAACATGGGTGTGATCATGAGCAGCACGATGTTGCGCACCGCGCGATCCCAGAACAGGGTGTTCGCATAGACCCCGACGAAGGTCACCGTCACCAGCAGGATCGACGCCAGCCCGAGCGCGGACCACCACGACCGGCCAGCCGGCCAGGCCACGCCCGCTCGGCGCAGCCGGCGTACCCCCAGCCAGTAAGCCACCCCCAGAGCGGCGACCACCACCAGGCTATTTGACGCACTGGACCCCGGCGCCGGAGATGCTGTCGGGGTCGGCGTCACTGGACGGTGCCGCGCCCGGTGCGGCGCCCGGCGCGGGCCTCGGCGATGAGTCGCCGGTCGTGGCGGAGTTGGCGGTGCCGAGGCTGGCGGGCATCGTGTAGTCGGCCCCCAGGACCACCCGGAGGTGCCCGGACGACACCGTCGAGTCCACTGCGGTGGGTAGCTCACCGAGCATCGCGGCCAGGGTTTTCGCCGCATCGGCGGCTCCCGAATCGGGGTAGTAGACGGTCGTGGTGCTCCGGTGACGGCGGGCGGTGCTGGTGACACCCGGAGTGAAGCCGGTGGGGGTCAGGGCGTGTTCCAGCGTGGCCGCCAAGCCGTTGCGGTTGGTGGCGTTGATCACGTCCACGGTGCCCGATTGGCTGCCGGACACGGGAGCGGGTGCGGGGGCGGGGGCGGCCGGGGTGAGAGTGGGACCACCGATCAGGTTGTGTACGAGGGTCTGCACCTCGGACACGTCGACGATGTTGACGTCCTCGCCAGCGGGGTCGGTGCCGAAGCGGACGATCGGTAGGGTCTTGAAGGCGATGTTCCCGCCGGTCAGGGCGGAGGCCTGCTGGGCGAAGGACAGCAGCTCCAAGCCGGTGTCGGCGGCGATGTTCTGCTTGGCCACGTCGATCAGTCCGCGCAGCCGCGCCGGGTTGAGGAATGTCCCGGCCTGCTTGAGTTGGAAGACCAGCGAGGCGATGAAGGCCTGCTGGCGGCGCTCTCGGTCCAGATCGCTGAAGTTCAGCTGCGTGTGGACGGAATCGCGGCGCTGGCGCACGAAAGCCACCGCCTGGGCGGCGTTGATCTGCTGGTAGCCCCGGTGGAAGTCCGCGCCGGAGTAGTTGTCGCGGGTGTCCTCTTTCAGGCACACCGTGATCGGTTCCACCACCTGGGCAAGCTGGTAGAAGGCGACCATGGTCACCTCCACGAAGTGGTCGATCGGCACGCCCCCGAGGAACTGGGCGACCGTGTCGACCTCTTCCTGCCGACCGGCGTCGCGACTCTGCTGTTCCAGGGTGGTCTGGTCGCGCACACCGGCAGCCATCAGCCGCTTATGTTCCTGGTCGAACGCAAAGCCGTAGGCTTGCTTGATCTTCCCCTTCGCCACGCCGTCCGGGCTGCCTGGGAGGCTGACGTAGTCGTCGCGCGGGATGGAGATGGCGGTGGCCCTGGCACCATTGCCGGGGAGGTGTACCAGCATCAAAACGTTGGCGTTGTAACCGCCGACCTGCTGGTCACCGGCATGCAATGCCTGGTAGATCTCTGGTGGTAACGGTTTGCCGTTCTCGTCGAGCCGGCTGTCCAATCCCATGATCAGTATGTTGGTGTCGCCGCCGACCGACTTGGGGGCATCGGCGCGGATGGCGTCGGACCTACCAATCCCGGTCAACAGCGCCTCGTACTGGCTCCAGCCGTACCCGGTGACGCTGAACACGAGCACCGACACCAGCGCGATGACCCACCGCGCGATCGATCCCCACCGGCGGTCATGGTGGCGAGCCGGGCGATGCCCGGACCGCTGACCGCCCCGACCACCGCGGTGCCCGTTGGCCCCGACCTGCGCCTGCGCCCACCCCGGCTGCACCGTCGCGGGCGGCCGGCCAGCACGCGCGTAGCGCCCTGCCTGACCCGCCCGATCCGGTGGGACCACCCGGCGGCGCGGGACATCCGACCGTGGCGGGATAGGCGCCCGACGCCGACGATCACCGTGGGCATTCCCGCCGGGACCCGAGCGCCCCTGTCCGCCAGCCACACCACTCCCTGCGCCTGTGGTTAACGCGCCCAGCGATTGGGCCCCGACGGTAGACGCGCCAACCCCAAGACTAGTTGCGCTATGTCACACGGACGCGCAGGGTTGAATTGACGCAGGGCTCACTTGCTGCTGAGGCTGGCGACCAGGTTGATCGTGGTCGCCAGGATGCCGGTGCCGAACAGGTAGGACAGCAGGGCGTGGCGCAGCGCGGTGCCCCGGATGACCCTGCTCCGCAACGGGGTATCGGAGACCTGGAAGGTCATGCCGATGGTGAAGGCGAGGTAGGCGAAGTCGGTGTAGGTGGGGGGTTCGGGCTGGTTGAAGTCGATCCCGCCGTCCTGCCCAGTGTAGTAGAGCTGCGCGTAGCGCAGCGTGAAGACGGTGTGCACGATGGCCCAGGACAGCACGACAGAGACGAGGCCGAGCCCGACCCGGAGCAATTCCTGGATGCCGTGTTCCTGCCCGGCTCGGACGAGCACGAAGCCGACCGCGACCAGGCTGGCGATCGCCGCGCTGAGCAGGAGCAGATCGGTGACAGTGCGATCGGGGTCGGTGACGGTGGCGCGTTGCGCGGTGTCGCGCGCGTCGCGGTTGCGGATCGTGGACCACAACCAGGTGATGTAGATCAGCGAGGCGAGATCCCAACCGACCAGCAGCCCCAGCGCCACGGACGTCGCCATGCTGGCTGGCACCGCAGCGGCCGCCCCTACCAGTATCGAGACGGCCACCTCGGTTCCGGCCGACATCCCGCGGCGGGCGGGGGACGTGGCGGAGCCGCCGGGTCCGGTGGTCACGCTCGGGCCGGCGGCGAGGTGCGTTCCAGCGCTTGCCAGCCGGTGTCATGGGCGCGTTCGGCGGCTTCGGCGCGCCCGCCGCCGCGGAGGCCGAACAGGCGTTTGGCGAACAGCAGGTAGCCGACCACGGCAAGGTTGATGACCAGAGTGATGATCTTGGTGGCGGTGATCCGGCCGGTCAGCTCGTAGATCTCAGGGATCAACAGCAGCGTGGTCGCGATGAAGGTGAGGTACTCGGCCCACCGGTGTGCGAACCACAGGCCCACGGCTTCGACGGCCTCCAGCACCGCGTAGCCGGCCAACACCAATCCCACCAGCAACAGGGTGGACGGCTTCGTGGCGAAGGCCCGTCGCAGTTCCTGGAGGATGCCTCCGCCAGCCTGGCCGTTCGGGCCGCCGACGCCACCCTGCACCGCGTCGAGGATCTGGTAGAACGTGTGGCTCAGGGCCGCCCGATTGGCGGCGAAGAGGAACACCGCCAGCGCGAGGACTCCCAGTACGACAAAGTGCACGAGCCGGTCCAGGGCGATCAGGCGCAACACGTAGCGGTCCCGCAGCGGTCGCCCCCGCAGTGGCAGGGTGATCTCGGAGCGGTCAGGTAGGTGCTCGCGAGTCGGCGCCAGCGGTGGCGCCAGCGGAACCCACGCGTCACACCGCACGCAGCGATACCAGCGAAGCCCATCGCCGGGTTCGCGGACGAGCAGGTCGTCGATGGGTCGGATCGTGGCGACGTCGGTGCCGAGCAGTTCATGGCCCCCTAGCCCGCAGCCGATGAGCTCGTAGTGAAACTTCGGCCGCATGCGCTTGCCACGCTCGGTTCCCGGCGGAGCATGACCACGCTCCACTTCCTGTTGCCCCACCATCAACCGTCACCACCGTTGAGCCACACCCGCTCGGGCGCTCCAAGTTACGCGTGACCGGTCAGCCTAGCGAGCGGAACATCCAGCGCGGACCTTGCGGATCAATGTTGCTTACCAGCGGGCGGGCTGGCTGTCGTGGTCTCAGCCGGAGGAACAGGCGGGGCGGAAGAGACGACGTCGGTGGTGGTGGTCGGAATGGGGGCCGGTTTGGTGGTCGTTGGAGTCGCCGCGGAAGGAGGACGCGGCGGGTTAGCCACGCTGGGGAACACACCGGGGTTGGGGCCGCCGATCGGCCGGGGCGCGGGCACCCCTGCCCCGATGCGGTGCGGTGCGGTGGGGGCCGGGGCGGCGGGACCGCTGGCCCGCCCGTCGGGTGGGGTCGTGTCGTTGCCGTCGCCGGGGTTCGGTGCCGCAGGAGTCGGGACGGAGGTCGAGGTCGCCGGGGACCCAACCTGAGCCGGGGCGGTGGGACCATTGCCGGAAGTCAGGAACACCGATACCACACCTCCAGCCAGGAGGAGCGCGACGAGTACCGCTGCCGCGACCCGTGTGCCCCGCAGGGAGCCGACCCGGCGCCACAGCGGCTGGGCGGGTTCGATGTCCAGCGGGGTGCTTGTCAAGGCCGGCCGCTGCGGGCTCATCACCGGGACTGGCTTGGGGACCTCAGACCCGGCAGCAGGCGTGGATCCGACCGCTGGGGAGGCCGGAACCTCCGCAGCGGTGTTCGAAGGGGCGGTGGTCGAAGGGGCGGTGTCCGAATCGGCTGCGCCGGCGGGGAGCGCGGAAAGGGCAGCGCCGAGCGCGATCGCGGCCTTGGGATCAGCATCGACGGCGACCGGGCGACCGAGCTCTGCGGACACGAACTGCGCCACGAGGGGTACTCGTGAGGAGCCGCCGACGAGCAGCACCGCGTCGAGGCCCTGCGGTTCGACGTCAGCGGACCGCAGCGCCCGGCGCAGCGCCTCGACGGTCTCGGCCACCTGGGCGCGGATCATGTCCTCGAACTCGGCCCGGACCAGCCGTACCTGCGACCGGATCCCGGGCGCCAGCACCGGGATCGTCACCTCGGTATCGACCGAGAGCGCTTCTTTGGCCGCGGTGCACTCCCGCCGCAGCGCCGCCGTCGCGGCCAGGGTGGCGGGATCGTCGGGGTCCAGCGCGGCGAGGTCGGGGACTGCGGCCAGAACGTGGTTGAACACGGCATCGTCGAAGTCCACGCCGCCCAGTTGCTCGAGTCCTTGAGGGTGGCCGAGCACGGAGAATGTCGCGGTCCCGGTCTTGCGGACCACGGCCGCGTCGAAGGTTCCGCCACCGAGGTCATAGACCGCGATCGTGCTGCCGGACTCGATGCGTTCGGAGAGCGCATAGCTTGCAGCAGCGGCCTCAGGTTCGGTGCGGAAGGTGAGATCGGGAAGGTCGGTCACGCGCAGCGCCTGCGCAATGATCCGGATCTTGTAGGTGCCCCAGCTCGCCGGATGAGTGATCACGATGCCCGCGGCGGGTCCACCCTCACGCTGGGCGACCCGGTCGACCACCCAGCGGATCACCTTGGCGGTGATCTCGGGCGCGGAATGCGGTGTACCACCGATCACCATCGGGACCTCGTCACCGATGCGCCGCTTGAACTCGCGGACCACCCGGTCAGGGTGCGTGACGGCGCGGCGCTCGGCGGCCTCCCCGACGATCACCTCACCGTCCTGGCCCAGATAGACCACCGAACTCACCGCGGTGGATCGGGTGCCCAGCGGGACCACTTCAGGCAGTGCCCGGTGCCCTGCCTCCACGCGGCAGATCGCCGCGGCTGTGAAGGTGCTTCCCACGTCGACCCCGAGCCAGTAACTCATCCTCGCGTCGACCTTTCCCTCATCCTGGCGTCCGCCGATCCGTGCAGCGGGCAAGCGAATCTGGCACGGTACCCGGATTACGCACCGTCACTGCTACGCCTCCGGCTCGCCGTCAGATCGTGCTGGTCAGTAGCCAATGCAGGTCGCGTAATCCCGCAGCGCAGGCCAGTCGTGCCCAGCGTGGATGTCCCCTGCGGCATGGCCGGTGAACCGGCAACCGCAGGCCTGGATGTCCGGGACGTTGTAACGCGCAGCGGTAAGATCGGGTTTCGCTTCGAAGTCGAGAACCTCGGCGAGGTTGTTGGCCCCAGCGTCGCGCACGGTGAGCGGTTCGAGGCCGAATCGCCACTCGATCATCTTGAGCACGGAGGTGTGGTCGTAGGTCCCATGCGCGATGGTCTGCCGACGTGCTCGCGGCGAGATGACCAGGCACGGCACCCGGAAGCCCCGCAAGCCCGTACCGAGGTCGGGTCGCGGGTCGGGCGCAATGGTGGGCGGCACATGGTCGAAGAACCCGCCCCATTCGTCATAGTTGATGACCAGTACGGTGCGCTCCCAGTTCGGGCCCGAGACGACTGCATTGTAAACAGTGTTAAGGAAGTGCTGGCCGACGCGGATGTCGGCCAGCGGGTGATCGTCACCGGATGTGCCAACGGTGCCGTCGCCGAGAAACCGCGGGTCGACGAACGACACGGCAGGCAAGTCCTTCTGGGCCTTAACGTCAAGGAGGAACTGGACGAACGGCTGCGTGATGTCTCGATATTTCCGGCCCCACAGAGCCGTTATCGGCGCGTCGCAGAAGTAGTATTTTGCGGCGATGCCGCGTTCGGCAAGTCGGTCCCAAATGGTGGGGACGGTGGTCAGCTCCATGAGGTTGGAAATCCGGTCGGTTTGGGCGGCATGCTGGAAGAAGCGGTTCGGAAAGGTCGGCCCCATCACCGCCGCGAAGTACCGATCGCAGGTGGTCCAGTCACGAGCGGCGTGGCTGAAGAAATCTAAATCTGTGTCTCTATAGTAGCCGATCGCGAACTCGTCGTTGCGGCCAGAGCGCAGGAAACCGTCGCAGGCACCGCCGCTGTACTGGACGCGTCCGCCCTGGTATGAATGGTCCGGATCCGGGTGACCACAGCCGGTGAAGGTATCCAGGTGATGCGTGGCGTGGCGCTTACCATTGTTATCGACGTAGCTGAGCCCGTCCTGTTTACCGTCCGCGCCGGGCAACCACCCGAGATAGTGGTCGAAGGAGCGGTTCTCCATCATCACCACAACGATATGATCGATCCCAGACTGCTCGGGCGGCGGCAGTGCGGCGGGAGACGTTGTTGCAGCAGCTACCCCGACGGCGCGCAGGCCGAGCGTGCCCGCAACCGTGACGGCGGCGCCGGCGATGAACTGGCGTCGGTTCAAATCCATGACGGCCGCTCACCTGAAGCCAGCCACGGCGCGCGGCTGGTAGCCCTTCTCCAAGGCGTCGACCTCCGAGTCGTCGAGGCGCAGATCGACGGCAGCGACGGCGTCTTCGAGGTGCTGGACCTTGGTCGCCCCCCGATGGGCGCGCTGATCACGGATTTACTCAGTAGCCAGGCCAGCGCGACTCTTGCGGGTGCGACGCCCCGCTTGGCGGCCACGTCGATGACCGCATCGACGATGGACCGGCTCTCTTCGCCGTAGAGGGAGCGGCCGAACTCGTCGGTCTCTGACCGTGCGGTCTGTTGTGCCCATGGGCGGGTCAGGCGGCCCCGCGCCAGCGGGCTCCACGGGATGACCCCTACGCCCTGATCGGCGCAGAGGGGAAGCATCTCGCGCTCCTCCTCCCGGTAGAGCAGATTGTAGTGGTTCTGCATGCTCACGAAGCGGGTCCAGCCGTTGAGATCGGCGGTATAGAGGGCCTGGGCGAACTGCCAGGAGTGCATCGACGACGCACCGATATAGCGGGCCTTGCCGGCCTTGACGACATCGTGGAGGGCTTGGAGGGTCTCCTCGATCGGCGTGTCGTAATCCCAGCGGTGGATCTGATAGAGGTCGACATAGTCAGTGCCGAGCCGAGACAGGCTGTTGTCGATCTCGGCGAGGATGGCTTTGCGGGACAGGCCCTGGCCGTTGGGCCCAGGCCGCATGCGCCCGTGGACCTTGGTGGCGATGACGACTTCTTCCCGGGAGACCATCGACAGCAGGGTCTGGCCGCCGAGTAGCCGGGGGG